>JBKJHG010000105.1:0-23059 GCA_046599115.1 Gemmatimonadaceae bacterium | reverse complement strand
TGGAAAGAATCGCGGCGAATACGCGGTCGTCCATCCGAACAACCACGTCAATCTCAGCCAGTCCACGAACGACGTCTATCCGACTGCAGTGAAGTTGGCGTTGCACTCCAGCATCACCGAGCTGCAGACGGCGATGGGTGCTCTGGCAGGCGCTTTTCTAATGAAAGGCGAGGAGTTTTCGCCGTTCATCAAGATGGGACGCACCCAACTTCAGGACGCGGTCCCGATGACCCTCGGCCAGGAGTTCAGCGCGTTCGCGCACACAATTCTCGAGGATGTGGACAGGCTCGGTGAAGCGCAGGCGCTGGTGCGCGAGATCAATATGGGCGCGACAGCAATCGGCACCGGCATCAATGCGCCGAAGGATTACGCCGAGAAAGTGCGCGCCCACCTGTCGGAGATCACCGGGCTGGCGCTGATCACGGCGCCCGACTTGGTCGAGGCGACCGCCGACACCGGTGTTTTCGTGCAGCTCTCGGGAGTGCTCAAGCGCTGCGCGGTGAAGCTCTCG
Source organism: Gemmatimonadaceae bacterium (assembly GCA_046599115.1). Taxonomy (GTDB): domain Bacteria; phylum Gemmatimonadota; class Gemmatimonadetes; order Gemmatimonadales; family Gemmatimonadaceae; genus UBA4720. The sequence continues at coordinate 22,548 of JBKJHG010000105.1, read as the reverse complement.
AAGATCTGCAACGACCTCCGGCTTCTCAGCTCCGGGCCTCGCGCCGGGTTCGGCGAGATCAACCTGCGCCCGATGCAGCCGGGCTCGTCGATCATGCCGGGTAAGGTAAACCCCGTCATACCGGAGCTCGTGAACCAGGTGTGTTTCGACATCATCGGCGGAGACGTGACAGTGACGATCGCCGCCGAGGGGGGCCAGCTCCAGCTGAACGTCTTCGAGCCGATCATCGCCTACCGGCTTCTTCGGGGGCTGATAACGCTCTCACGCGCCTGCGACATCCTGCGGATAAAGTGCGTCACCGGGATAACCGCCAACCCGGAGCGGATGCGCGAATTCGTGGAGAAGTCCATCGGGGTTATCACCGCGCTCGTGCCCGTGCTCGGGTATGAAGTCACGACCACAATCGCCAAACAGGCGCTCGAGACGGGACGGGGCGTTTACGAGTTGGTTTGCGACAGCGGATTGATGACACGTGAGGAGATCGATCGCCTGCTGAATCCGGAGGCGATGACGGCCCCCAGACCAGTCGCGGATCGCTAATGGAAACGTTACTTTGTAAGCGGTTTCGCCGCACCACCCATCACGACCTCTACTATTAAATGAAAGGTTCCGACCGCCTGCGGCGGCTAGCTCCGTACTTTCTCGCGGCCACTGTCGCGATCACCGCAGTCGCGTGCTCAGGCCCGCATCCGAACACGACGTTTTCCCCGCACAGCGATCTTGGGCGGGACATCGACGCGCTTTGGAATCGCCTGCTGCTCCTCGGCACGATCGTCTTCGTGCTCGTCGAAAGCGCGCTCATCTTCGTCGTCATCCGGTATCGCCATCGCGACAGCACGGAGAAGCCGCCCCAGACACACGGCAGCGCCAAGCTCGAGATTCTGTGGACGCTGATTCCCGCCGTCATTCTGGTGTTCATCGCCATCCCGACGGTGCGGACGATCTTCAAGACGCAGGCGAAGGCGCCCGCCGGATCGCTCCAAGTCGAAGTCATCGGGCATCAGTGGTGGTGGGAGTTCAAGTATCCGGAATACGGAATCGTGACGGCGAACGAGGTTTACGTTCCCGTCGGCCGCACAGTCAATTTTACGCTGCACTCGGCTGACGTGATCCACTCGTTCTGGGCCCCGCAGCTCGGCGGCAAGCGCGACGTGGTGACGAATCACACCAACTATCTGTGGTACACGCCCGACTCGTCGCTAGAAACGACCGTATGGAACGGCTTCTGTGCCGAGTACTGCGGAACGTCGCACGCGAATATGAAATTCCGCGTCTTCACGGTGAAGCCGGACGAGTTCGCGAAGTGGGTGGCGTGGCAGAAGTCGTCCGCGGCATTCGGCGCGAAGGCGCCGGCTGCCGCGGCGAATGCTTCCAGCACGCCACAGGCGATGACGGCGGCAGCCACGCCGTTCATTTTCCCGAAGGAAAAGATTCCCGCTTATACGGTTCCGGCGACGCCGCCGCCTCAGGGGCTGAGCTTTACCGCCGGTCTCACCGGCAACGCGGCGCGCGGCCAGCAGACTTTCTCGACTGGTGCCTGCATCGGCTGTCACACCATCGCCGGAAACCCGAGCGCAATGGGAGTGATGGGGCCGAACCTGACGCACATCGGCTCGCGGACTACGATCGCCGCGGGGCGCTATCCGAACGCGGCGGCGTTTCTGGCGTTGTGGATCAAGAACGCCAGGGTGATGAAGCCGGGCGTGCTGATGCCGACGCTCGGACTTGACCAGATGGATCCGATTCTGAAATCGAAAGTCACGACTGCGAGCGGCGGGTTGACCGACCAGCAGATCGCCGACGTCGTAGCTTATCTAACCGCATTGAAGTAAGGGAGACGGAATTGGCATCGACAGCATTCGAAACCCCGGCAGTCCTTCCACGCTACTCCGGCGAACAAAGCGGCGTGTGGAGCTGGCTCACGACGGTTGACCATAAGCGCATCGGAACGCTGTACCTGTTCACGGCGCTGTTCTTCTTCATGTGGGGCGGACTGGAAGCGGTCATCATCCGCGCCCAGCTCGGCGCCCCGAACCAGCATCTCGTTTCAGCGGAGTTCTACAATCAGCTGTTCACGATGCACGGCACGACGATGATCTTCCTCGCGATCATGCCGCTGTCCGCTGCGTTCTTCAACTATCTGATCCCGCTGCAGATCGGTGCCCGTGACGTCGCGTTCCCGCGTCTCAACGCGTTCAGCTACTGGGTGTACCTGTTCGGCGGAATTTTCATCTCCGTTCCGATCATCTTCGCTGTCGCGCCAAACGGCGGCTGGTTCGGCTACGCACCGCTCACGACGCGCGCCTACTCGCCGGGCATCAACATCGATTTCTGGGTGATCGGTCTCCAGATCCTCGGCATCAGCTCGCTCGCGGCGGCATTCAACTTCCTCACCACGATCATCAATCTGCGCGCGCCGGGAATGACGCTGATGCGGATGCCGATGTTCACGTGGATGTCGTTCGTCGTGCAGTTCCTGCTCGTGCTCGCCTTCCCGGTGATCACGATCGCGCTCGTATTCCTGCTTTTCGATCGCTTCTTCGGCACCAACTTCTACAACACGGTAAATGCCGGAGCGGATCCACTCCTCTGGCAGCACCTGTTCTGGATCTTTGGGCACCCCGAGGTCTACATCCTGGTTCTCCCGGCATTCGGGCTCGTGTCGGAAGTGATTCCGGCGAACTCGAAGAAGCCGCTGTTCGGATACCCGGTGATGGTGTACTCGGGAATTCTGATCGCCGTCCTCGGATTTGGAGTCTGGGCCCACCACATGTTCGCCGTCGGAATGGGCCCGATCGCCGACACGTTCTTCTCGTTGGCGACGATGCTGATCGGAATTCCGACCGGCGTCAAGATCTTCAACTGGATCGCGACGATGGCGCAGGGGCACGTCCGCCTCAACACGCCGATGCTGTTCGCAATCGCACTCGTGGCGCTGTTCACGATCGGCGGCATTTCCGGCGTGATGCATTCGTCGCCGCCGGCGGATCTTCAGCAGACCGACACGTACTTCATCGTCGCCCACTTCCATTACGTGCTGTTCGGCGGCTCGATAATGGGAATCTTCGCCGGCATCTACCATTACTTCCCGAAGATGACCGGGCGGATGCTGGACGAGAAGCTCGGCAAGATCCACTTCTGGCTTTACTTCGTCGGAATGAACGTGACGTTTTTCCCAATGCACTTCGCCGGAATGCTTGGTATGCCGCGACGCATCTACACCTACGACGCGGGCCAGGGTTGGGACAAGTACAACTTCTACTCCACCATCGGCGCGTACATCATCGCCGTGGCCACGCTCGTGTTCGCTTACAACTTCCTGAAGAGCCGCAAGAGCGGCGCGATCGCCGGATCGAACCCTTGGGGCGCAGCGACGCTCGAGTGGACGATTCCGAGTCCGCCGCCCGATTACAACTTCGCCACGCTGCCCACCGTCACGTCGCGCTATCCTCTCTGGGAAGGAAAGGAAGCGGACTTCGAGAGCGCCCGCATCAACTCGCAGGAAGGAAAGACCGCCGCCGAGCTCGGCATCGTGATGCCGTACAACAGCATCAAGCCGCTGATCGTCGCGTTCGGTCTGGTGCTGATGTTCTGCGGGCTCCTCACCTCGAAGGTCATTATCTTCCTCGGCGCCGGAATAATGATCGTCGCACTGTTCACGTGGCTGTTGTCCCCACTCGAGCCGGAGCACCACTAGGCAATGTCAGCCACGGTATCGCACCACTACACCAGCACCGGACTCGATAACCGGAAGATCGCCATCTGGGCTTTCATCGGCTCGGAGTGCATGCTGTTCATCTCGCTCATCTCGACGTACCTGATCTACAAGGGCCGGAGCGTCGTCGGGCCGCTGCCGCATGAGAGGTGGACGGATCCTTCGACCGGCCACACCTTCGCGCCGATCCTGAACATCCCTGTCACGTCGATGTCCACGTTCGTGCTGCTGATGTCGTCGCTGTTCATGGTGCTCGCCCTCGCGGCGGTGCAGAACAAGGGACGGCCGATGCCGGCGAACGCCGGATGGTTCACGCGCAAGCTCGCCTCATCTCAGCTCTGGCTGTTCATGACGGCGCTCGCAGGCGCGACATTCCTCGGCTTCCAGGCGTACGAGTTCACGTCGTTCGTGCACGAAGGGCTAACCATCAAGACGAATCTTTTCGGTTCGTCCTTCTTCACTCTAACGGGATTCCACGGCGCACACGTCACCGCCGGCGTTCTCTGGCTACTGTCGCTCCTCGCCATCGATGCGCGGCGCGGACTCGGTCCCGAGGACGCGCTCAACGTTGACATCTGCGCCCTGTATTGGCACTTCGTTGACGTCGTCTGGATCGCGATCTTCACTCTCGTCTACCTCATCAGGTAACGGCCGATGGACATTCATCACGCACCGGACTCGGCCGAATCGGCCGCGCACGTTCCGCACGGGGACGGGGATCACGCCCACCCGACGTGGTCCACATACTGGAAGGTCGCCCTCATCCTCACTCTCATCACAGTCGGTGAGGTCTGGGCGTACTACATCCCGTCGTTCGTTGCGTCGCGCGCATTCGTGCCGACGCTGCTCATTATGTCGGCGTTCAAGTTCGTGATCGTCGTGATGTTCTACATGCATCTCAAGTACGATCACAAGCTCTTCCGCGCGCTGTTCACCGGCCCGCTGCTCATCGCCGCGACGACGCTGGTCGCGCTTCTCTTCCTCTTCGGGCACCTCACGGTTCTCCATCACTAGCGGCACGATGGCGGTACTGGCGCTCCTTCATCCGGTCGTCAGCCTAAGCTGGTCCCGATTTTCGGTACATCCCAGCACCGTTATTGGGATTCTGGCTCTTGGCGCGCTGTACATCTGGCGGGCCAAGGATGCGAAGGGACAAAAGCCCAATACTTTGACCGCCATCTCGTTCGCAGCGGGATTGGCGGTTTTGTTTTTTTCACTCAACGGGCCGCTGCACGATCTGAGCGATGACTATCTGTTCAGCGCGCATATGGTGCAGCATCTCCTGCTCACCCTGCTCGTGCCGCCGCTGCTGCTCGCCGGAACGCCGGGATGGATGCTGCGGCCGGCGCTGCGGCATCCCGCTGTCGCGTCGGTGGCGCGGTTTCTCACCAGGCCGTTCACCTGCTTCACCATCTTCAACCTCGTCATCATCGCCTGGCATCTTCCGCCGCTCTACAACCTGGCGATGTCGAATCATCCGATTCACATCGTCGAGCACCTGATGTTCCTCACCGCCGCGGTGCTGATGTGGTGGCCCTTCCTCAGTCCGCTGCCCGAGCTGCCGCGGCTTTCGTATCCGGGGCAGATGCTGTACAGCTTTCTGATGAGCATCCCGATGTCGGTGGTCGCCATCTCCATCACGATGGCCGACCACGTTCTCTATCCGGCGTACGCCGCCGCACCGCGCGTCATCGCCATCACACCGCTCGAGGATCAGCTGATGGGCGGGCTGATAATGTGGATCCCCGGCGGGTTCATCTTCGTCATCATCATGACGGTGGTGTTCTTCAAATGGAACGCCCGCGGCGAAGACTCGGCCGCGGGCGCGCAGGTTGACTGGAAAACATCTCCGCTCAAGCCTTAGTCGTCAGTTCCCTCGAGGGCAGTGCGCAGATGACCGCCCAATTTGGGATGCGTCTTCCACAGATACCCGAACATCGTCGACGTCGCCAACACATTGGCGATGAAGATCTGATACCACGCGAGCCGGCCGAGTGGTCCTTCGGCGAAAAGCGCGGCAAGCATATAGAAGCCGAGCTCGAAGGCGACGACCACTATCAGGAGTCCGGCGAGAATGGCCGGAGTGCGCGCGGCCTGATGGATTACCACGGTGAGCACCACGCCGACGAGCGCGAAGACAAGGTAGTGGAAGATCGTGTACCCAATCACCTGAGTCACCGCGCTGTCCATCATCGACTTGCCGAGGATGTTGGCCAATCCCTGCCCAAGCACCTGCGGCGTGTAGAACGGATGACCGGAGACCGTGTCCACGATCAAAAACCAGATCGCGATCGCGGTGGCGCCGATGATTCCAGCGAAGATTCCTTCTCGAACGAAATTGTGTTGCCGCTCAGCCATTCACACTCCCACTGGAAGCCGCCTGCTTTCACGCAGAAAATACGCAAAGCGCTGGTATATTCCTAGCCACGCCGCCCTTGGCACCCTTCTAGCTTTACAAAGCCGCACATACCGAATGCACTCGAAATTATTGATGACCAGAGTTTTACGCGCCCGTCGTGCCGCCCTGCTCGCTTTCCTGGCTTTCGCGATTGCGGCGCCGGCGACCGGCGATGCCCAGTCGTCCAAAACCAGGAAGAGGACAACCTCTTCCACACGCAGAAAGAAGCCCGCGCGACGGAAGGCATCCGCCCCGCGCATCATCCTCCCACGCTATACCAGTCCGATGGGATCGGCGGCGCTCGCGTCGGATCTGGCATCGCTTACCGGCCGTGTTCAGCGCGGTGAATGGGGCGCGATGGTCGTATCGCTTACGCGCGGTGACACGCTCTTCGCCCAAAACGTCGGCGCGCAGATGATGCCTGCGTCCACGATGAAGCTGCTCACCAGCTCGATCGCGTTCGAGCGTTTCGGTCCGAACTATCAGCTCAGCACCGACATTTTTCGCGACGGTCCCGTTGGACCTGACGGAGTGCTGCACGGCAACCTCTACCTGCGCGGCGATGGAGATCCGGCGCTCTCCGGGAAATTTCTCGCGGGCGGATTCGGCGAGCCTATGCGCCGCCTCGCCGATATGATCGCTGCGGCGGGAATCAAGCGCGTGTCAGGAAGCATCGTCGGCGACGCCAGCGGGTTCGACGATCAGAAAATTCCTCAGGGTTGGCTCAGCCGTTATCTCCAGGCGTCGTACGCCGCGCGCGTTTCCGCGCTTTCGCTCAATGAGAATCTCGTCGCCATCGCCGTTACACCAACATCGCCCGGCCAGGCGGCGTCTGTCTCGCTCGAGCCGTCGAGCAGCGGAATTCCGCTGATGAATTCCACCCGCACCGTCGCTGGCACGCGCACGCGGCTTTCATTCCGCAAGCAGAGTGACGGAACAATCTACGCAATGGGCACGATCGGCTCCCGCGCGGGGACGAGAAAGTACGTGTACATCGTTGACGACCCGGCCAGCTTCGCCACCGGCGCGCTACGCAACGCGCTCATCGCCCGCGGGGTGGCTGTTGACGGAGCGAGCCGCCTCGGGCAGACTCCGGCCGCCGCGACGAAGCTCGCCAGCCTCAAGTCGCCGCCGCTCTTCAGCATGATCGCGGCGATGAATCGCGAGAGCATCAACCACTACGCCGAGCTTCTCTTCCGTGACGCCGCGCGCGGCCCACAGCGCGAGGCAATCGGCAGTGTCGCCAACAGCTCGCATCTGCTGCGTTCTTTCTTTGCCGATAAGGTCGGGGCCGACTCGTCGCGTCTCTATTTCGCCGACGGCAGTGGTCTCTCCACTCTCGACCGCGTCACGCCCCGCGCGATGACGCAGCTGTTGAGCTACGCGCACAAGTCGTCGTGGGGTCCGTGGCTTCACGCATCCTTGCCCGTCGCTGGAAACTCGGAGCTGCTCCGCCGTCGGATGAGAAACACCCCAGCGGAGGGCAACCTGCACGCAAAGACCGGAACGACGAACAACGTCATTGGTCTCGCCGGCTACGTCACCGCCGCTGATGGTGAAGTGCTCGCCTTCACTTTTCTGTATAACGGCGCCGATCGGTGGAGCGCTAAGTCAATGATCGACGTGATGGGCGAAACGCTCGCCAGCTTCGCGAGATAAGTGGGGGAATTCCAAGGCTCTCCGGTGTCGCAAAATTGATATTTTGCCCGCTTTTTGGCACCGAACTTGAACCCTTATCGAGTGAGAATACGTCCGCGGAAGCAGGGTTATTTCCTCATTTTCTGATGGCTTACAGGACATTTGTTGGCCGGCGCAACACCTACTGGCAGGCGTGGGACGTTCGCCCGGAAAGGATCGAGAGGCGCTCGATGGAGCGGCGTGCAGCCACCGCCGCGCGTTGGGATCAGCCGGAAAGGCGGCAGGGTGAGCGCCGCCGTCTCGACCAAAAGCGAATCTTGCTCGACGACGGATTAGGCAGTGGGTGGCTCGTGTTCGAGTCGAAATCAGAGAAGCGACGGCTCACACCGATCCCCATAGACTGGGACACGCTGTCGGAATCCGAGCTGCGATTCCTGTGCGACAAGGCGAAGATAGTTCCGGGCAACGGCAACGGACACTCCGGCACCAGCGCGGCGTAGCTAGCTGTTCGTCTCCCGAATCATCACGCCGCGCTTCGCCAGTTCGGCGATGTACCTCTCCGCCGGGATGCATTCGTCCGGAGTGTAAACTCCCGACTTGATCTCGCCACGCGCCTGCATCTGGCCGGTGATCGAAAGCGAGTAGCCCGTTGTTCGCTCCATCGCGCTGATCCCGCGCGTAGCATCGAACCGGTCCACCAGCTCGAACGCGATGCGCTGGCGCTTCCCCGCTTTCGTTCCTTCGACTGTCACGCGCAGCGCAACGATGTCGCGGCCATCCGGCTTGGTAAGCTTCGGGCCAAGCACCGACACCACGAGATCTCTCGGTGAAACTCGCACTCCCTTCACATCAACGGGCTCCGTGTCGAGCAGACCGAGACCGCGAATTGCTTCCATAATCTTCGCGTGCCCCGGATAGCGGAGCGTCTTGTACTCCATCGTCGGGATCTTTCCTTCGTAGCGAAACGCCATCGTAGAGAGGCCGCCAGCAGTATGAAACGCCTCGAGCTCTCCGACCGGCGCCTCGAACTTCACCGGCTCGATCTCGGACAGCGCCGTCACTTGGGTGCGCTTCCCGTCGCGAATTACCCAAGAAAGCGTAGTGTAGTAGTCGAGCACGCCCTCGAGCGAATACACAATCTGGTAGTTCAGCGGCGGCTCAGGATTCTCCGGGATTCCACCGACGAAGATGCGCACGCTCTCGACGTGATCGAGACGGTTGATCGCGTACTCGGCGAGGATGTTCACCATCCCCGGCGCAAGTCCGCAGTCGGGGATGACGCTGATGTTTTTCTTCTCGGCTTCGGCGTGCAGCTTCTTCTGATCAAAAACGATCTGCGTGTTACCGCCGAGGTCGGAGAAATGGGTGCCGGCTTCGACGGCGAGCTTGGCGAGATCCAAGTTGAAGTAGTATGGAATTGCGCTCATCGCCGCATCCGCTTCCTTCATCAATGCCAGCGTCGCGCTCTTGTCGCGAACGTCGAGCGGAGTCGGAACCAGCCGGTCTTTCGAGTACGGCGCCAGAAAGGCGGGCAGATGCCCGATCTGCAGATCGGCGAGCCGGACTTCGGTTACGTCCGGATTTTGAAGCAGGTCATAAGCGCAAGCCGAGCCCTGCAGGCCGGCTCCGAGAACGAGCATCCGCATCTATTTTGTTACTCCAATCGTAGCGTGGTTTGTATGACAAATTTACCAGATGCGCACTACTGCCGTTACCCCGCGCGCGCGTTACTAGCGCGGCATTTGCACTGAGTTGACGCGTGACCAACGACATTCCACACAGCGACGACTCAGCGGCCTGGCGTGCGCACCTCATCGATGACTCGCCTGGAATCAAGCGCGTGCTTGATGAGACCCGGCGCATCGCGGTGCTCGGGATCAAGATCGATCCATCGCAGCCCGCTTACTACGTTCCCGAGTACGCGCAGCACGCCGGATGCGAGATCGTGCCGGTTCCCGTTTACTACCCGGAAGCCAAGGAGATACTCGGCGAGCCGGTGTACCGGACTCTCGCCGCGATTCCCGGCGACGTGGATATGGTGAATGTGTTTCGCCGCCCGGCGGATATAGATGCGCACGTTGGCGACATTCTGGCAAAGAAGCCGAAGTCGGTGTGGTTTCAGCAGGGGATCCGGAATGACATCGCGGCAGAAAGGCTGGCTCGTGCGGGAATACTGGTGATACAGGATCGGTGCTTGCTCGTCGAGTTACGGAGAATTGGACGGTAGAACTGCAACGGCAAATGAACGGGACTCCAGACTGTAGTCTATAAGTCGGTAGTCTTTAGTCACTACCCCGTGACTTCACCGGCAGAGCATCGCACGCCGGACTCAACGAAAGTACGACTCCCGATTGCGGCAAGAGAAGTCACCAAGTCGTTGACCACAGACAGGTGACTACACGACTACAGACTGGCGCCCCGTTCATTTGCCGTTCTGCTGCAGTTGCAGTTGCTTTTGCCGTTCCCGTTACCAGCTCACCCTGTACACAACTAGCTCCACCGGACTCTCCCCCGCCCCGATCTTCCCGCGCGGCGCGATGGCGACTATAAATCGCCCCCCGCCCGTCGCCGCCACCGCGATCCCCGGCCCAACTACGTAAGGGGTGGCGACCGAGGAGTCTCCCGAAACGGTCAGCGTGATCACCCCGCGCTCGCTCACTATCGTCAGCTCCTTGCCGTCGCGCCTCGCCTTGATCGGCGGCGCCGACGTCAGATCCGGCCCACTCCCGCTGTGCAACACCGGTCCGTACGTCAGCGCCGCCTCGACGATCTTCGACGTCGCCGGAAGCGAGCCGTGAAATTCTCCCGTCTTCGGATCCAACGCCGTCCAGCTTTGGCTCGGCTCGGCATCGAGAGCGCGCGCGGGCGCATTACCGAGCGCGATGAGTGAGCCGTCGGAGGTCCATCGCACGCGCCATCCGCGCGCAATTGGGAACATCTTCGGCGACGCACTGTCACCGGCGGTCGCGCTGTGGGGATCGGTCGGAACGCGCACGACTCCCGGCTGCGCCATCGCCCGCGCTGACGACATCCCGCTGCTTGCGAACGAGCCTGCGCGGAGCGCCGCTGTGTCGATCGAAGTGCGGCGCGCGAGATCGGAGAGGTACACCGGGTCGGTCGCGCCCGATCCGTCGGCGATCTGGTACGCGCGGCTGAATGCGACCGACTTCCAGTCCGGCGACACCGCCACATCCCACACGCTATCCACCTGCAGCTGAAATCCGGTCGTCTCATCTCCGAAAACGAATCCGTTCGGCACCGGCTCGGCTTCCACCCCTGTGGGATCCGCTACGACGAGAATCGATTTCCGATCCGCGGAGAGGAGCCAGCCGACGCGCTCGCTCATTCCCGCGGCACCGTGGCTCACCTCGATGGTGCTGACCACCGGCGCGACGTTGGTCGTATCGGAAGTTGACTCCTTTCGCTGCACTTCCTTCGCGCACGCCGACAACACCAGCGCGGCGACTCCGAACAAGGCGATTGTTTTCATCGAGCTAAATTTGTGCGAATTGCGGGCCGCGCGCCCGTCAGACGGAGACTTTGTTCCTTCCGCCCTGTTTAGCGCGGTACAGCGCCTTGTCGGCGGAGTCGAGCAGCTCTTCCGCGGTCTCCGCCCGCGCACCATCGAACGTCGTCAGCCCGATGCTGATCGTGATCTTGAGCGACTGTCCCTTACCGATCGAGAAGCTGTTCCATTCTACTTTCGCGCGGAGTCGCTCGGCGAACGCCGTCGCCCCTTGTTCTCCCGTCTCCGGCAATACGATGACAAACTCTTCACCCCCGTAACGAGCGACCGTATCAACCGAGCGGACTGCGCGCTGCAGAACGAGGCCGAGCTCTTCGAGAACAAGATCGCCGGCGATGTGACCGTGCGTGTCGTTGACGAGCTTGAAGTGATCCACGTCGATCATCAGCACCGTAAGCGGTGCGTTGTACCGCCTCACCCTCTCCAGCTCAGCCACCAGATTGACGGTCAGCGCGCGCCGGTTGAGGAGCTGGGTGAGAGGATCGATGTGCGCCAGCGCTTCGAGCCGTGCGTTGTCCGCCTTCGTCAGCTCCATCGTGTGCGCGCGGTGCAGAGCGGTCATCGCGCTCCTGATCACCGTTTCGGCGAACTCGGCGTCTGCTTCGTTGAACGAAGGCTTTTCGGCGGTACGGCGAAGGAGAAATACGCCGGTGCGCGAGCCGTCGAATGTGAATGGCAGCGCCAGCACCGAGCGCACCGACACCTGCGTTCCCTCCTTTATCCACTTGGCGCGGAGCTGGACGTAGCGGCCGCACTTCCAGATATCGGGAATGAGAATTGGATGCTGCTTCTCGAGCGCAGCGCCGATCTCCGGATATTTTGCGATTTCAATTTCGAGATTCTCGAGCTGCGGGTCCTCGAAGGCCGAAACGACCGTTCCGAGAAGATCTCCGCGCTGCGCGAACACGATTGATGAGTGGCTGAGGTCGAGGGCCTTGGCAAGCCGGCGGGCGAGCATATGAAAGAGCTCGGAGCTGGACAGCGTGCCGATCACCTCGTGCAGGATCTCGACGAGATGCTCTTTCGCGGCGGCCTCATCGCGCAGCCGCTTCACCTCGGCGTCCGCTCGGCGGAGCGCCTCTTTCAGTGAGCCCAGCTCATCGGCTTCTGCGCGCACGATAGTATCACGTGCCATACACCGCTCGGATCTCGAGTACGATTGAAGGGGGGATCTCTGCCTATACTGACGAGCCGGAGGGGAAAAAGAAAGAAGGCGTGAAATCAAATGATTTCACGCCTTCCCTTTTGCGGCTAACCGGGGCCTCTACTCTTCAGCGCCCTCGTCCAAAAGCTCTCCCTGCTCGGGGCCATCGTCGGCTCCGACTGCAGCCTCGATCGCCTCATCGTCTTTCCCGTCGTCGGGAACGACCCGGGCGACGGCCATCACGCAATCGCCTTCGTCGAGGTGCACGAGCCGGACACCCTGCGCATTCCGTCCGGTGACACGTACCTGCGAGACCGGGGAGCGGATGATGACACCGCCCTTGGTGATGAGCATTATCTCATCTTCCGGCAGCACTTCCATCAGCGCGACGACATCGCCGGTTTTCTCCGTGCGATGGAGGGTGAGGATTCCCTTGCCGCCGCGCTTCTGCACGCGGTAGTCGTCGATCTCGGTGCACTTCCCGAGTCCGCGTCCGGTGACGACAAGTAGCGTCGCCGTGCGCTTGACGACCACCATCGACACGACCTGATCGCCTTCGCGGAGAGCAACACCCTTCACGCCGCTGGTGTCGCGCCCCATCGGCCGCGCGTCCTGCTCGTGAAAGCGGACGGAGAGACCGTGCTTGGTGGCTAGAACGATGTCATTCGTTCCGCCCGTCACCTGCACGTCGATGAGCTCGTCGCCTTCATCGATCTTGATCGCCTTGATTCCGGCGGCGCGGGGGTTGGAGTACGCGGAGAGAGCGGTCTTCTTGATCGTCCCCTGCTTGGTGCAGAAGAGCAGATACTCGCTCTCGCTGAACTCGCGCACCGGGACCATCGACTTCACCTGCGTCTCGGCGCCAACGTTGATGAGGTTCACGATCGGCTTTCCCTTTGCCGCGCGCCCTGCCTGCGGGATCTCGTGGACCTTGAGCCAGAAGCAGCGGCCGTCGTCGGTGAAGCACAGGATGTAATCGTGCGTCGAGCCGATGAAGAGACGCTCGACGAAATCGTCGTCCTTCAGATCCTGGCCGGTGAGGCCCCGCCCACCGCGGCGCTGCTTGCGGTAGGTCGAGACGCTCGTGCGCTTGATGTAGCCGGAGTGGGAGATGGTGATGACCATATCCTCTTCGGCGATAAGGTCCTCGATCGTGAACTCGCCTTCGTCGCTGGTGATCTCCGAGCGGCGCTCGTCGCCGTAGTCCTCGGCGACTCCTTCGATCTCGGTGCGGATCAGCTTCATGCGGCGCGGCTTCGACGCGAGTATGTCGCGCTGCTCGCTGACGAACGCGCGCACTTCGCCGAGCTCGGCTTCGAGCTTGTCGATCTCGAGGCCGGTGAGCTTGGCGAGGCGCATATTGAGAATCGCCTCCGCCTGCCGTTCGCTGAGCTTGAACTTCTTCTGCAGCTGCTCGCTCGCGGAGGGCGTGTCCTTCGCCTTGCGGATGAGCTTGATCACTTCGTCGATGTTGTCGACGGCGATCTTGAGTCCTTCGAGGATATGCTCCCGCTCGAGCGCCTTGTCGAGCTCGTACTGGGTGCGGCGAACGACGACGGTGTGGCGGTGCGCGATGTAGTGCTGGAGCACTTCCTTCAGCGGCATGATCTTCGGCACGAGTTGGCCGGTATTCACGTCCGGAACGAGCGCGAGCATTATCACACCGAAGGTGGACTGCATCGTCGTGTGCTTGAACAGCTGATTGAGAACGACGCGCGGGATCGCATCACGCTTGAGCTCGATGACGAGGCGCATTCCGTCCTTGTCCGACTCGTCGCGCAGGTCGGAGATACCTTCCAGCTTCTTGTCTCGCACGAGCTCGGCGATGTCGAGCACGAGCTTCGCCTTGTTCACCTGGTATGGCAGCTCGTTGACGACGATCTGTGACTTGCTCGAACTCTCCTTCTCCTCGATGACGGCGCGGGCGCGCATCACGATCCGGCCGCGGCCCGTCTCCTGATAATCCTTGATGCCAGCGCGGCCGTAGATGTATCCGCCAGTCGGGAAATCGGGACCCTTGATGTGCTTTCGGATCTCGGAGACTTCGAGCTCCGGGTTATCGATCATCGCGATCAGTGCGTCTGTGACTTCCTTGAGATTGTGCGGCGGAATGTTCGTCGCCATTCCGACGGCGATGCCTGACGAGCCGTTGACGAGAAGATTCGGAATAGCCGATGGCAGGACGGTCGGCTCCTGGAGCCGGTCATCGAAGTTGGGAGCGTAGTTGACCGTCTCCTTGTCGATGTCGGCGAGCATCTCCATCGCCACGCGCGTGAGGCGCGCTTCGGTGTAGCGGTATGCTGCGGCGGGATCGCCGTCCACACTTCCGAAATTTCCCTGGCCGTCAACGAGCGGATAACGCAGCGAGAAATCCTGCACCATTCTGACGAGCGCGTCGTACACCGACGAGTCGCCGTGCGGGTGATACTTGCCGAGCACGTCTCCGACGACGGTCGCCGACTTCTTATACGGACGGCCCGGAACGAGGCCGAGCTCGTTCATCGCGTAGAGAACCCGGCGGTGCACCGGCTTCAGTCCGTCGCGCACATCGGGAAGCGCGCGAGAGACGATGACGCTCATCGAATAGTTGATGAACGACTCTTTGATCTCTTCGTGAATGAGGCGCGGGAGAATGCGCTCTCGGTTGTTTGGAGCAGTCATTTGGGAGGGTTGGAACCGCTTGAAATTGCCCGAAATAGCACTCCCCCAATCTAGCGAAAAAAGGCCGAAAACTCAAGGATTTTCGGTCTCCATAAGCCTTTGTGGAATAACGACTTATAGCGTGAGTAAAATATAAATGTGATTGGCCCCCCGTCGGCGGTTTTGGACCTCCCCGGCGGGGCGTCGGATCGTCGCGTACGGGCTCGGCTCAGGCAGCGCGTGCTAACTTCCCTGGGGAGGGACAACATCGAGAGGAAAATGAGCGTTTGCGAACATCTCAGAGCGAGCGACAACGCTCCCGCGCGAGCCGAAGGCTGCGAAGAATGCCTTGCCACCGGCGACAGCTGGGTCCACCTCCGCCGCTGCCTTCAGTGCGGCCACATCGGCTGCTGCGACTCGTCGAAGTACAAACACGCTACCAAACACTTCGGCTCCTCCGGCCACCCTACGGTTCAGTCATTCGAGCCGGGAGAGAGCTGGAAGTGGTGTTAATGCCGCTCTTCTTCGCACTGCAATCGGCAACACCGATCCCCGACGGTGTAGTAACGGCAGTCAATCTTTTCACCGAGTTCCTGCTACGGTATCTCGGAGCGCTCGCCGCCGTCGGCGCGCTGTCGATGGCGCTTATCGAAGCCGCGAAAAAGCTGCTCGACTCGCGAACGAAATTTCACGCGCTGCGATGGACGCGCTGGGTAATGCGCGCGCCGGCGGCCAGTCACTCCCGCGCGCTGACGGAGATGATTCAGCTGTGCACCGGCGTCACTCCTGATGAGGCGTCGGCCGAGGCGGACAAGCTGATTGAGCGCGGCGGGCACCTGCCGCTCTTTCACGCATTTCACACCGTTCCGGCTCACGCGATCTTCGCTCTCGAGCTGTCGCGAATGATGGGGAGCATTCAGGACGCGGCGGATATCGCGCTCTCATCGCCGTCCGAGTACCCGGATCTTTATCGTCTGATGACCGTGGGAGCGAAGCCGGACGACATCGGGCGATGGTATGCGGATGGCACGTCCGCGCTGGTGAGTATCGCCGAAACGAATCCGACTCCACAGCAGCGGCAGGAAGTGAAGGAGCACGCCGAGCGTTTCGCACGTCTGCGGCAAGTCGTCAAGCGGCGCCTCGACGGATTTCAGCTATACACCGGCGATAGGTGGGCATCCTGGAACCAAACGGCGGCGAATGCCGTCGGCATCGTCGCGATGTTCATCGTGCTCACCTGGCTGCAGCGCAGCAGCGCCGTCGCATCAATCAGCTTTCCCAGACTGCTTCTATTTTCCCTGCTTGGCGGAATTCTCTCGCCGGTGGCGAAGGACCTAGTAACCGCACTGAAGCGCGTCAAAGATGGGTAGAAATAAATCGCGGCCTGACAACTACAAGCCGCTTCTCCAGTTCTACCTGCGCCGAAAGGCGGAAGGGGGAAAGCTCCTCGTCCCCGCTGACGTTCGCACTTCCCCCGACGAGCTTACGCGACGCGAATGTCTCGTTCTCGTCCACGGGTTCAACAACACAGACAGCGAAGCGTGCGAAGCGTATCTCGGTTTCCGCGCGCGCCAGCGGGAGATTTTCTCGCCCGCCGATCCGACCGTCTACGAGCATCGCTTCGGCGACTCATTCTGGCCCGGCGATGCGGACTGGTGGTCGTTCTTCGATAAGGTGGATTTCCTCGTCTATCCATCGGCGGTGCATACCTCGGTGCAGACCGGCGCCGAGCTCGCGAATGCGCTCCTCCGGATGCCGAATCTCGAGCAGGTGGATTTCATCGGCCATTCACTCGGCTGCCGAGTGGTGCTCGAAACGCTTCTCGTTCTCCGCCGCCGCGCGATCCCGCGTGTGCGAAAGGTGGTGCTGATGGCGGCGGCGGTTCCGTCGGAGATGCTCGAGCCCGGCGGAAAGTTTTATGACCTCCTCACCGCGATGTCCGCCGAAGGCACGACCGTGGACGTGCTTCATTCGATGCAGGACACAGTGCTTCACTCCGCGTTCCCGCCCGGGCAATCGCTGGCCGGCGGCAGCGAAGCCTCGGCGCGCGCGCTCGGGCGGTTCGGGCCTACCCCGTTGATGCCTGGATATCGCGGGATGATGTCCGGGCGCGAGATCGCAGGCGCCAAGCACGGCGACTATTGGGGTCACAGCAAAACCGAGCCATCGCGCGTCGCGACGGATGAAGCAGGGAGATTCCTTGCACTCGGCGCAATTGGCCGCCCCCTTGGCGTCGAGCGCGAGCTCGGAGCACCTGCGGTGGAATCGGATTCGCGAGAGCTTGGAGACCCGCGTGAGCTGAGCGAGATCGGCTGAAGCAGTAGAATACGCAATGACACAAGCCATCTCTCTTATCGCCGCGTTCCTGATCCTCGCGCCATTCGCCGCCGTTCAAGCCGGGAAAATGTCTGTCGCGGGGCGCGCCTACCTGGCAATGAATCTCCTCGGATCTGTCGCACTCGCCGCGATCGCGTTCGAGAGCAGGCAGTACGGATTCATTCTTCTCGAGGGCGTGTGGGCGATCGTCAGCGCGGTCGGACTTGCGCGCGCGTTCAGGACTCCGTCGGTATGACGCGTGAGTTAATGAAAAAAAAGATTAAGAAGCCAGCGCCGAAGGTGAGCCCGCTCACGCGTCTGCGAAAGATCTGTCTCGCGCTGCCCGAGGCCCACGAAGTCGAGGCGTGGGGTGAACCGACCTTCAGAGTGAAGAACAAGATTTTCGCGATGTATGGGAGCGACAGCTCATCGCATCACAGCGGGCGGCCGGGAGTCTGGATCAAGTCAAAGCACACCGTTCAGGAAATTGTGCTCCACTCTGCGCCGACGAAATACTTCAAACCGCCGTACGTCGGCCCGGGAGGGTGGACGGGCGCGTACCTCGACAAGAAGCCGGACTGGGGGACGATCGCCGAGCTGCTGCTCGACGCGTACCGCCAGACTGCCCCGAAGAAATTGCTGGCGAAGCTCGACGACGACTAGCCGATAAGAAAAAGCCCGCCGAATCCCGGCGGGCTTTTCCTTTCCCTACGACATTCGAAGCTACTTCACCTGCGAATCGGGAGTGTCCTTGAGCCCGCGCTGAATCAGCAACGGCTCGACGATCGGATCGCGACCACGGAATGCGCGATAGAGCGCGGCCGATTCGACGCTGCCGCCACGAGAGAGAATCATGTCGCGGAAGCGCTGGCCGTTGGCGCGATTGAGTCCGCCATTCTCCTGGAACCAGGCGTACGCATCGTCGTCGATGACTTCGCTCCATAGGTACGCGTAATAGGAAGCCGCATATCCGTTGTCCCAGATGTGCGAGAAGTAAGTAGTGCGATAACGCGGAGGAACCTCCGGCATCGCCACTCCGAACCTCTTGAGGGCAGCTGCCTCGAATGTGTCAACGTCCGGCTGCGGGCTGCCCGGCGCCTGCGTGTGCCACGCCATATCCAGGAGCGACGCGGCGAGGTACTCTGTCGTGGCGAATCCCTGATTGAACGTCCGCGCCTTTCTGATCTTGCCAACCAGCGCCTGAGGCATCAGCGCGCCTGTCTGGTAATGCTTGGCGTAGTTCGCAAACACGACAGGATCGAGAGCCCAGTGTTCGTTGAACTGCGACGGGAACTCGACGTAATCGCGCGGAACGTTGGTGCCGGCGAGGGTCGGGTACTCGACGTTGGAGAACATTCCGTGCAGCGCGTGCCCGAATTCGTGGAACATTGTCGTTACGTCGTCGAAGCTGAGCAGCGCCGGCTGGCCGGGCGCCGGTTTCTGAAAGTTCGCGACATTGTACACAACCGGTCTCGTGCCGAGCAGACCTGACTGATCCATAAAGACGGACATCCAGGCGCCGCCGCTCTTGTTGTCGCGCTTGAAGTAGTCAGTGTAGAACAGCGCCATCGACTTCCCGTCGGCGTCGAATACCTCGAACACGCGCACGTCCGGCTGATATACCGGGATGTCATGCCGCTCCTTGAACGTCAGCCCATAGAGCTTGTTCGCAGCGAAGAAGACGCCGTTCTGGAGCACGTTGTCGAGCTCGAGATACGGCTTGATCTGCGATTCATCGAGCGCGTATTTCTCCTTTCTCACCTGCTCGGCGTAATACTGCCAGTCCCACGGCGCGAGCTTGAACCCGCCCCCTTGCTGGTCGATGAGCGCTTGCATGTCCGCCGCCTCGCGACGCGCCTTTGAGGTCGCGGCGGGAACCAAGTCGGTGAGAAGCTTGATCGCGTTCTCGGGAGTCTTCGCCATCTGATTCTCGAGACGATATGCCGCGTACGTCGGATATCCGAGGAGCCGGGCTTTTTCGGCGCGGAGCTGCGCGAGGCGAGTGACCGTTGAGCGCGTGTCGTTCGAATCGGCGTGCTCGGCGCGCTGCGTAGACGCGATGAAGAGCCGCTGGCGCGTGGCGCGATTCTTCAGCTCCTGCTGTCGCGGTTGCTGCGTCGTGTTCTGAAGAGGCACGACCCACTTCCCGGTAAGGCTGCGATCCTTCGCCGCCTGCGCGGCGGCGGCGATCTCGCCTTCCGTCAATCCGTCGAGCTCGGCCGGGTTGTCAACGACGAGCGCACCCGCCTTGGTAGCGGCGAGCAGCCTGTTATGGAACTGGCTGGTGAGCTTCGACTCCTCCTCGTTGAGCGCGCGAAGCTTCGTCTTGTCTGCCTCCGGCAGCAGCGCGCCGGCACGGACGAAGTTCTTATAGTAGCGCTCGGCGAGATACTGCTGCGTGTCATTCAACCCGCTGCTGGTGCGGCTGCCGTAGACGCTCTTCACGCGCGCGAACAGCTTCGGGTTGAGATAGATCGCGTCGGAATGCGCGGCGCGGCGCGGAGATTCGATCTCATCAACTTTCTGAAGGGCGTCGTTCGTATTCGCCGAATTCAAGGCGTCGAACACATTCAGAACCCGGGTGAGGAGGGTGCCGGAGCGCTCCATCGCGACGATCGTGTTGTTAAACGTCGGCACATCGGTGCGATTTGCGATCGCCTCCATATCGGCGAGGTCCTGCCGCATTCCCTCCTCGATGGCGGGCTGGAAATCGGAGTCCTTGATGCGGTCGAACGGAGGCGCCTGGTAGAGAAGCGTGCTCGCCGAATAGAACGGATTGTCGGGAGATAGCGTGGCTGTCGGGGTCGTCGTTGCCGGCACTGAAGTGTTGACTGGTGGGGTGTAAGCGCAGCCGGATGCGATGACAGCAGCGGCGGCCGCAGATAGGATACGGGAATGTGACATTAAGGTTTTTTCCTCGTGTGACGCGTTCAAAGCGCGGGGTGAAAGGATGCCCGGACCCGGGCGCCCGACGCAAGGCGGAGCACGTTTCCTGCCAGTGATACACGATATGATCAAAGTCGTTCGATCGGGCGCCGGCCGCGTACCCGGAGAGGGCGCTCGCCTGAGATCCCTCAGCGAGGCCGCGACCGATATAGCTTAAAACGAGATGCCAAGAATCTCGCTCGTAATTCCAGCCTTCAATGAAGAGCGGTACCTCCCCGCGCTCCTCGACAGCGTGGACGCCGCCCGCAGTCGCTACTCCTTCGGCAAAGCTGAAGTGGAAGTGGTGGTCGCCGACAATTCCTCAACCGATCGTACCGCGGAGATCGCGCGGGAGCGCGGGTGCGTCGTAGCGACCGTGAAGAAGCCGGCGATCGCGGCGTCGAGGAATGGAGGCGCGAAGATCGCGACCGGAGACATCGTCGCCTTCGTTGACGCGGACTGCACCATTCACCCGGAAACGTTCAACGTCATTGATCGTACGATGGCGCGGTCGGACGCCGTCGCTGGCGGTACGAGCGCGCGATTCGACCGGTCGTCGCTCGGGATTCGAATCACAACGTTGATCGGCGAGACGATTTTCTATGTTGCGAATCTCGATATCGGTGTCGTCTTCTGTCGGCGCAAGGATTGGGAGGCGGCTGGCGGATACAACGAAGAGCTGCTTTGCGCGGAGGACGTCGAGTTTCTGGTGGCGCTGAAGAAGCTGGGCAAACCGCGGGGGCAGAAATTCATCCGCGCGAAGGGGGCGCGGGCGACGACGTCAGCCCGGAAGTTCGACACGCGCGGCGATTGGCATTACTTCCGTCTCGCGCCGCCGACGGCGGTGTTCTCGATGCTGTTCAACAGGTCGGCGCTCCAGCGGCAGATGGGCGCGGCTCGCATCAGCGAGTATTGGTACGACGTTCGGAAGGAGAACGGATGACTACAACTGAACAGCGCCCTTCCGGAAGTATGCGAATATCGGAATCCCAACCGCGATCAGTCCCAACCCTGCCACCGACTCTACCGGATTCGTGCGCAGCGTGTTGATCAACAGCCACAACGCAACGATGACGAACAGCGCTGGCAGCACCGGATACCCGAGCACCCGATACGGCCGCTCCACATCCGGCCGCGTTCGCCGAAGAACGAACACTGCCGCTGCGGTGAGCGCGAAGAAGATCCATACCGCGAAGACGCACGCCGTCGTGATTTGATCGAACGTCCCCGATAGGGCGAGAATGCAGCCGAGTATTCCTTCGATCCAAATCGCTCGCGCGGGAACCTGCTGTGCATTAAGCTCGCCGAGCCGCGGAAAGAAAAGTCCGTCGCGCGCCATCGCGAACGGGACGCGCGAGTTCAAGATGATGATCCCATTGAGAGACCCCATCACCGAAACGAGGAACGCGATCGAGATGATCTTGCCGCCGGCGCTGCCAAGGAAGCTCTGCGCTGCCTTCGCCGCAACGGGAAGCGCGGTGCGATAGGCGGTCGAGTTCGAGCTTGCCACTTCGCTGAAAGGAAGTGCGTAGAAGTACGCGAAGTTGGTGAGAAGATAGACGCCGAGGACGATCAGCATTCCATAGATCAGTCCGCGCGGAACGTTGCGCTGCGGATTCTCGATCTCGCCAGACACCATCGTCATATTGCTCCAGCCCTGGAACGCCCACAGCGCCGCGATCATCGCCGCACCGAACGCGGTGAGCGATGACATCGGATTGAAGAAAGTCGCGCCAGTCGCGATCGCCACGGAATCGGGCGGGAGAAGTGGCGGGAGCAGATTGAAATTCGCCATCGATCGCGTATGCGAGAAGAACAATGCGCCAAGCACTATCGCGCCGATGCCAATGATCTTCGCCAGCGTCAGCAGCGACTGCGTCGCTCCTCCGGTCGAGACTTTCGCGCTGTTGATCGCCGAGAAAATGAGAATGGCCGCCACCGCGACCACCTGCTGCGCTCCGAAGGTCCAGTGGATCGTTTGTCCGAAGATGTGCAAGTCGCGCGACAACCAGATCGCGCCGAGTGGAATCAGCCCCGAAAGAAACGAAGCGAACCCGGTCGCGATCGCGGCGAGGCCGGTCGTCGTAATGACAGCGAAGTTCGTCCACCCGAACATGAACGCCGGGAAATCGCCGTACGCCTCGCGCAGAAAGACGTAGTCACCGCCAGCGCGCGGGAACATCGCGCCGAGCTCGGCGTATGTCAGCGCTCCGGCGAGCGAAAGAAGTCCCGCCGCAATCCAGGCG
>JBKJHG010000164.1:0-9081 GCA_046599115.1 Gemmatimonadaceae bacterium | reverse complement strand
GCGAGCAGGTCGTAAATCTCCTCGCCGTCCGTGTGACTGTGAATAGCGTTCCCGACTGCTACCACGCGCTGGGAGTGATCCACGATCAATTCACTCCATTTCAGGAGCGAATCAAGGATTACATCGCGCAGCCGAAGTCGAACGGATACCAGTCACTGCACACCACGGTGTTCGGGCCTGGTAAGCAGATGTTCGAGATCCAGATCCGGACGCGCGAGATGCATCGCACGGCCGAGTATGGAATCGCGGCGCATTGGCGCTTCAAGGAAGACTCGCGCAGCGCCGACGAGCTCGACCGCGCGCTTACCTGGTTCCGGCAGGTGCTCGAGCTGCAGCTCGACGCAAAAACGCCTGACGAATTTCTGGAGTTCCTGAAGCTCGATTTGTATCAGGACGAGATTTTCGTCTTCACGCCGACGGGGGACGTCATTCAGCTGCCGAAGGGCGCGACGCCGCTCGACTTCGCGTTTGCCGTGCACACAGAAGTCGGATTGCACACGTCGGGCGCGCGCATCAACGGCCGCATCGCGACGCTGGCGCGGGAGCTCAAGAATTCGGAGACGGTGGAGATTCTCACCTCGCCTTCGGCGAAGCCGACGCGCGATTGGCTGAGCCACGTTCGCACCGGCCGCGCACGCCACAAAATCCGTCAGCGGCTCCGCATCGAAGAGCAGCAGACATCCGCAAAGCTTGGGCGCGAGATTCTCGACCGGGAGGTTCGGCGCCGCCGGCTCACCAAGCCGAGCGACGATGATCTGGTCAAGGCGGCGAAGGCGCTTCACCTCAGCGACATCACTCATCTCATCGCTTCGATCGGACAGGGCGATCTGAACATCGTTCAGGTGCTCCGACACATTTATCCGGAAAGCGAAGTCTCGGTGGAGACGAAAACCGGTCCGATCGACTGGATCGTGGACAAGGTACGCGGCGAGCCGAAGGGCGTGCGCATCCAGGGTGTGGACGGATTGATGATCCGCTACGCGCAGTGCTGTCAGCCGGTGCCGGGAGATGAAGTAGTCGGGTACGTGACGCGTGGAAGAGGTGTCAGCATTCACCGCTCCGATTGTCCCAATCTTCTGATGCTGGTGCAGGAGCCGGAGCGCAGGCTGGAGATCGATTGGAAGGAGCTGGAGGGGGAGCGGTTTATGGTGAGGCTCGTTCTCGGCGCGACGGACCGGCGCGGACTTTACGCCGATCTCGCAACGGCAGTCTCCGGAACGGGCACGGACATCCGCAGCTTCGAGCTGCACACGACCGACGGCCACGTCACCGGCGCGCTCGCGGTAGAGGTTGGCAATCTCGCCCATCTGCAGAAAATCCTGAAAGCGGCGCGCCGCGTGAAGGGCGTCACCGAAGTCTCGAGACGCGAGCGGCTCGCGAGCGATACGAATGGCGGATAAGGCGGGCTTCGATCTTCAGGCTCCGTTTCAACCCGCGGGCGACCAGCCGAAGGCGATCGCCGAGCTGACGCACGGCCTCGAGCGCGGTGACCGTTTCCAGACGCTGCTCGGCGTGACCGGCTCGGGAAAGACGATGACGGTCGCCAGCGTCCTGAAGAACTTTGGGCGCCCGACTCTCGTGCTCTCCCACAACAAGACGCTCGCCGCCCAGCTGTACGGCGAGCTGAAGAGCTTCTTTCCGCAGAACTCGGTCGAGTATTTCGTGTCGTACTACGATTACTACCAGCCGGAAGCGTACGTGCCTGTCACGGATACGTACATCGAGAAAGACGCATCCATCAACGAGGACATCGACCGCCTCCGCCTCCGCGCAACGTCGAGCCTGATGGAGCGGAGCGATGTCGTCATCGTCGCCACCGTATCGGCGATTTACGGACTCGGCGACCCGGTGAACTACCGCGAGCAGATGGTGCAGCTGGCGAAGGGGCAGCGCATTCCGCGCGACGATATTCTGCGCTCGCTGGTGAAGATTCAGTATTCGCGCAACGACGTCGCGTTGGAGCGCGGGACGTTCCGCGTCCGCGGCGACACCGTCGAGATTCTCCCCGCCTACGAGGAGCAGGCGGTGCGCGTCGAGATGTGGGGCGACGAGATCGAGCGCATTACGAAGATCAATCCGCTCACCGGCGAGGCGATCGCGAATCTCGAGAAGACGGCAGTGTACCCGGCGAAGCATTTCGTTACGTCGCGGCCGACGGTCGAGCGCGCGGTAGGACTGATACGCACCGAGCTCGCGCAGCGGCTCGACGAGCTCAAATCCACCAACAAGCTCCTCGAGGCGCAGAGACTTGAGTCGCGCACGAATTTCGATATCGAGATGATGCTCGAGATCGGCACCTGCGCCGGCATCGAGAACTACTCGCGCCATCTCTCCGGCCGCGCGCCCGGGGAGCGGCCGGCGTGCCTGCTCGATTACTTCCCCGAGGATTACCTCCTCGTCGTGGACGAGTCGCACGTCACGCTCCCACAGTTGGGGGCGATGTACAACGGCGACCGCGCCCGAAAGCTGACGCTGGTCGAGTACGGATTCCGGCTCCCGAGCGCGCTCGACAACCGTCCGCTGATGTTTGACGAGCTGCTTTCGCTCACGCCGCGCGCGCTGTTCGTATCGGCGACGCCTAGCGAACTCGAGCTGAGGCTATCGGAGGGCGTGGTGGTCGAGCAGATCATCCGGCCGACGGGGCTCATCGATCCGGAGATCGAAGTGCGTCCGGTGCGCGGGCAGGTGGACGATCTGCTGAGCGAGATCCGTATCCGCGAGCGGCGCGGCGAGCGCGTGCTGGTGACGACGCTCACGAAGAGGATGGCCGAGGATCTCTCCGACTATCTG
Source organism: Gemmatimonadaceae bacterium (assembly GCA_046599115.1). Taxonomy (GTDB): domain Bacteria; phylum Gemmatimonadota; class Gemmatimonadetes; order Gemmatimonadales; family Gemmatimonadaceae; genus UBA4720. The sequence goes on along the minus strand of JBKJHG010000164.1, from coordinate 6,291 downwards.
CAGCAGATGGGAGTGCGCGTGCGCTATATGCACGCGGACATCGATGCCATCGAGCGGATGGAGATCGTGCGCGGCCTCAGGCTCGGCGAATTCGACGTCCTCGACGGAATCAACCTGCTGCGCGAGGGGCTCGATCTTCCCGAAGTTTCTCTCGTCGCCATCCTCGACGCCGACCAGGAAGGTTTTTTGCGCAGCGATCGCTCGCTCATACAGACGGTGGGCCGCGCGGCGAGACATCTCGCCGGACGGGCGATCTTTTACGCAGACCGCATCACGGGCTCGATGCAGCGCTGTATGGACGAAACTTCTCGGCGGCGGACGATTCAGACCGCGTACAATATCGAGCACGGAATCACTCCGAGAAGCGTGCAGAAGAGCACCGATCAGGTTCGCTTCATCACCCGCGTCGCCGACGCGCGCAACGAGAGAGTGGAGCGGGAGGGCGAGCAGGCGAAGCGCGTTGCCGAAGCGAAGCCGGGTTATCGCGATCCGGCCGAGCTGGCGAAGCTGATAACCGAGATCGAAGCGGAGATGAAGGAAGCGGCGGCGGCGCTCGACTTCGAAGCGGCGGCGCGTCTGCGCGACCAGCTGTTCGAGCTCAAGGTGAAGACGGGCGGGCCGGCGACGAGCGAGGGCGGGCGCTCCGCTCCTCCGAAGAGAAATTCTTTCGCCGGACGCAGAAGGTAGCGTGGCGGCAGGCCGGCACATTGTCCCGCCCCGCGCGGGACGCGGGCGAATTCTCGTCACCGAAAGCGAGCTCCGCGCGTGGGGCGAGCGGCTTGGACAGGCGTCTGTCGCGCCGCTCGTCATCGCGCTGAGCGGCGACCTGGGGACAGGGAAGACGACGCTCTCACAGGCGATCTGCCGCGGATACGGAGTGACGGAGGAGGTCACGAGTCCGACCTACGCGCTGGTGCATCAATACTCCGCGCCGAACTCTCCTGTGTATCACATCGATCTATATCGCCTCGATTCCGCAGAGCAGCTGACCAATTTGGGATGGGACGACATTATCGCGTCGAACGCGCTGATCATCGTCGAATGGCCCGACCGGGCGGGCGTCAGGCTTCCAGGCGATCACGTCCCTATCGATCTCGAGTACGCGGCCGGCGACGACTCACATCGCATTCTCCTCGCCGGATGAGTGCTCTCACACTCGCGCTCGACGGGTCCACGTATTCAGCAAGCATCGCGCTGCTCCGCGACGGCAAGCTGATCGGCGAATCGGTGGCCAGCTCGGAGAGCGAAGGCGGCGGCCGAGGGGAAGCTCTCGTTCCGATGATCGCGCGGATGTTGGAAGCGAGCGGATTGCGGGCTGATCAAATCACCGAGGTGATTTGCGGCGCGGGGCCGGGCAGCTTCACCAGTCTTCGCGTCGCCGCATCTGTCGGAAAAGGGATCGCCGTCGCGGCGCAAGCAAAGATGTACTCGGTGTCATCGCTGCTGCTGACTGTCGGCGCACAAAATCCACTGGCCGAAGGGAACTTCTTGTCCGTGCTTCCGGCGATGCGCGGTGAACTGTTCGCGTTGCCCGTCACCGTGACGAATGGCGTTCCGGCTGCCTCCGCGCCTCGTCACACCATACTCGGCGACGAAGCAATTGCGCCGGCCGCCGCTCTCAACGGAGCTCGCGTCATAGGGCCGGGGCAGCAGCTCGACGTCTCGCCCCACGCGCGCGGCGTCGCTGCACTATACGGCGCGGTTGTCGCCGGCGGAGCGATCGACCTCGACAGGTGGGAGCCGGATTATGGCCGTCTCGCCGAAGCGCAGGTGAAATGGGAAGCGGCGCACGGGCGACCGCTGACGGCGTGAAGCCGCGAATCGTAAGGGCGGCGAAGGAGCACCTCGAGTCAATCTTCAATATCGAGAGCGAATCGTTTTCCGACCCGTGGTCGGAGCAGGCGTTCCTCGGGATGATAGACAGTCCGCTCGCGATTCTCCTCGTCGGTCTCGGGAGCGAAGGTGAGGTCGTCGGATACGCCGCCGCTGCAGCCGCCTGGGAGGATGGCGAGATTTTGAATGTCGCCGTCGATCGTGATTCGCGCGGGGAAGGGACCGGCGGTCTCCTGCTGGACGCGGCGATCGCTTCGCTCAAGGATCAGCTGGTTGGGCGAGTGTTCCTGGAGGTGAGGGAGTCCAACGAAGCGGCGATCGCGCTCTACAGGTCTCGCGGCTTCACGCAGCTGAGTGTTCGCCGGAACTACTACAAACATCCTGTGGAAAACGCGCTTGTGATGCGAATGGACCTATCCGGCGAATAACGCCTCGCAATTCGATTGTGTGAGCGGTTGTTGGTTTGCGGCCGGGTGCCGCGCCGTCTATACTTTGTTGATTGGGATTAACTCGGTGAGGGAATTGTGAGCAGAAGTTTGAACAAGGTGCAGTTGATCGGAAACCTCGGGAACGATCCCGAGATCCGCACGGTGACAGGCGGTAGCAAGGTCGCGACTTTCTCTCTTGCCACGAGCAGATCGTGGAACAGCCAGAGCGGCGAAAAGCAGGAGAAGACTGAGTGGCATCGCTGCGTCGCCTGGAACAGCGGCTCAAAGGGATCCGGTCTCGCCGACGTGGTCGAGAAATACTGCAAGAAGGGCGACAAGATTTACGTCGAGGGCTCCATCGAATACCGCCAGTGGCAGGACAAGGAAAACCAGACCCGCTACACGACCGAGATCAAGGTCCGTGATCTTCTGATGCTCGGCGGCGGCGGTGGTGGTGGCGGAGGCGGACGCGGCGATTTCGAAGGTGAGAGCTCGGGGCGCAGCCGCGCTTCAGCCGGCGCTGCCGCGAAATCCGGAGCAGCCGCAGGAAAGGGCCCGGAGTTCGAGGATTTTCCGGGCGCGCTCGAGGATGCGGACGACGATCTGCCGTTCTAGAGCTGGCGCGGGTTCCGGCGTGAAAGGCAGGTGGGCTCGCGCTCACCTGCCTTCTTGCTTTTTCGGGATATGAATACCGCCGACCTCAGGCGCGTGCGCATCAAGATCTGCTGCATCTCGAGCGTGGACGAGGTGCGCATCGCCGTCCGCGCCGGCGCCGACGCGCTTGGCTTCGTGTCGGCGATGCCGAGTGGCGCGGGAGTTATCAGCGAAGATCTGATCGAGCAGCTGATCCCGGTCGTTCCTCCGCCGGTGGCGACATTTCTTCTCACATCTGAGACCGACGCGACGCGCATCGTCGCCCAGCAGCGCCGCTGCGGCGCGAACACCATTCAGCTCGTGGATCGAGTGAATGATTCCGTCCGCACACTGCTCTCCCGCCAGCTTCCGGGCGTCAAGATCGTGCAGGTCATTCACGTCACCGGGCCTGAGAGCGTGGACGAGGCCATCTCCGTCCAGGAGACCGCCGACGCGCTGTTGCTCGATTCAGGCAACCAATCGCTCGCGGTGAAGGAGTTGGGCGGCACGGGCCGGGTGCACGATTGGAAGTTGAGCGCTGAGATCCGGGAGAAGGTTCGGATCCCGGTCTTTCTCGCCGGCGGACTGAGCGCGGACAACGTCCGCGGCGCAATCAAGGCTGTTCAGCCGTACGGCGTTGATGTGTGCAGCGGGGTCAGAACCGACGGTAAGCTCGACGCCGCCAAGGTGGCGGCGTTCGTCAACGCTGTGATGCCGTGACGTTCCCCCGCAGCCAAACGTCATCCATTGGCTAGCGAAGGACCTACCACGAGCGCCCGAATGCCAATCAAACCAGTTGCTTCAGTCGTCCGAGACAGGCGTCGAATTCTTTGGGGCGTTGCCGCCCTCATTTCGTTCGTCGCGCTCGCCCGATGCGCGTCAGCGCAGACGCCGGTTACGGCGCCGGACAGCCCCAATGAAGTCAGCTACACGGTTAAAAACGGCGACACCCTATGGGACCTCGCCCGCACCTATCTCAAGAATCCGTTCCGGTGGCCGGATCTGTTTCGCCGCAACGCGGACGTGGTGAAGAATCCCCATTGGATCTATCCCGGAGAAGTGATCCGCATCCCGGCATCCGAGGTGAAGCCGGAAGCGCTCTCACAGCTCAGCAATCCGAACATCGTCGCGCGCGTCGCGACGGTATCGCGGCGGATGACAGTTTTTGCGACACCGGCGCGCTCTGCGGTCGCCCGGGCAAGCGGCGCCGGTGTGATACCGGACAAGTACCGCGCGCCGGGAGTTCGGGCCGGCGAAATCGAGTCGGCTCCCTTTGTAGATCGCGCTGGCGGACCTCGCTTCGCCGGCAAGATCACCGCTGCGGTGGACCGGCCTGCGGTCAGCACATCCGCCGAGGACGCGCACTTTCATCTCAATGATCAGCTTTACGTCAGCCTTCCGAAGGGGATTTCTCCGCGGCTTGGCGACAGCTATCTCGCGTACACCCTGGGCGATGAGATCGAAGACGCCGGACAGCTGGTTGTCCCGACTGCGATACTTCGCGTAGAGCGCATCACTGCGGGTGAGCCGCCGGTGGTGCGACACATCCACCAATTCGGCGAGGTACACATCGGGCAGAACCTCGTCGTCGCCGAGCCAGCCGTGGCGTTGACGCGTCAGCCGCAAGCGGTCGGAGCGGGGCTCACCGGAAAGGTTCTTCTAGTCAATCAGGATCCGGTTCTCCCTTCCGTGCAGCATTACGTCGTTCTCTCGCCGACGTCGCGCGACGGAATCGTGGTCGGGGATGAATTCACGCTCGTGGACGTGACGATGGGAAGGGACGATCCGACTCCGGCGCCTCCCGTTGCGGCGGCGATCGCCCAGGTGGTCAAGGTCAACGGATACGCGACGACGGCGATCATCGTCCGTCAGTTTCAGCCCGCGATCAAGGAAGGAATGCCGGTCAGGCTGACCGCCCGGATGCCCTGAGAAATTCAGACTCCGTAATCTTCGCGGAAGGGCCGTAATCGGTCGTACGGCAGGTTAAATTACGCGAGCGAAATGATCGCCATCGCCCACTTCATCGCCGCCACTTTTTACCTCGGGGCTGCCGCCATCGCGGCGCTCCCTTTTGCGCGCCGCGTCCGTGCACCGGTGGCGTGGGTTGTCGCAGCCCTCATCGTCGGAATCGCCGCCCACGGGACGGCCCTCGCGCTCCTCACTCAGCGGTCGGGAGCGGCATCGCTCACGGGATTGGGCCCGGCGCTTTCATTCGCCGGATTCGTCCTTGCCATCTCGCTCGCCATCGTCGAGCTGCTTGCCCACGAGGTGAGCCTGGCTCTCGTCGCCGCGCCGCTGGCCGCACTCGTCACGATGGCGGGGAACATCACCGGGCTGCGGCCGTTTCTCGAGCCGCAGGGCACGAGGGCCGTGTGGCTGACGATGCACATCGTGCTCAGCTTCATTGGCATCGCGGCGTACGCGACGGCGGCCTCGGCAGGGATGATGTACCTCGTCGCGAGCCGCCAGCTAAAGTCGGCCAAGTTCGGCGCCGTGTTCCGATTCTTTCCGCCACTGGACACCCTCGACCGCGTCAATCACGTCGCTTCCATCGCCGGATTCCTCGGCCTCACCCTCGGCCTCGCTCTCGCAGGCGCATATTCCGTTGCCTATCACGCGATGGTGCTGCCGCAGATCATCTGGGGGATGGGAGCGTGGGTCGGGATCAGCGCGCTCGCGCTCGGGCGACTGCTCCGCGGCTTGCAGGCAAAGCGCGCGGCAGTGATGTCGGCGGTGACGTTCGCCAGCGTGCTGGCGCTCTACATCGTGTTCCGCGTCGTTTCTCTCAACCGGGGCCAGTTCCTATGAGCGCCATTCCGATCGCCATCGAAGGCAGCCGTATCAAGGCGCTCGTCATCGGAGGGGGCATCGTCGGCACGCGGAAGGCGGCCGCACTCGCCGCATCGGGCGCTCACGTCCGCGTCATCGCGCCGGAGATGAGCCCGGAGCTGGAATCGCTCGCGGCGTCGGGCGATCACGTCACGCTCATTCGCGAAAAGTACGACGCGTCGCAGCTGGGCGACGAGCGGCTCGTCGTAGTAGCGACGAACTCCACGAAGACGAACGCGAAAGCCGCCGGGGAAGCGGCAGCCCGCGGCGCATTGGTCAACCGCGCCGACGCTCCCGACGAAAGCCACTTCCACACGATGGCGGTCCATCGCTGCGGCGACATCGTCGTCGGTGTAATCGCGGGTGGCGTACCGGCGGCCGCGGCAAGAATCAGAGACTCCATCGCCAAGCGCCTCGACGGCCGCTACGCGTCGGCGATCGACGCTCTGCGGCGCGTGCGGTTCCGCGCGCAGGCGACGAAGCCGGAAGATTGGGCGAAGCTCCAGGACAAGCTCATCGGCGACGAGTTCTGCGCCAACGTCGAGAGCGGAAAGTTTGCCGAGGAGAC
>JBKJHG010000033.1:0-3961 GCA_046599115.1 Gemmatimonadaceae bacterium | reverse complement strand
CGACCGCCGAGCAGGTGAAGATTCAGATCGGCTCGGCGGCGAACGTCGGCGACGAACGCGAGATGGACGTGAAGGGACGCGACCTAGTCTCCGGTATTCCGAAGACGGTCCGTGTGCATTCGTCGGAGATCAGGGAAGCGGTGCAGGAGCCGATTCAGCAGATCGTGGACGCGGTGCGCCGTGCGCTCGAGATCACGCCCCCGGAGCTGGCGGCGGACATCGTTGATCGCGGCATCGTGATGACAGGCGGCGGCGCTCTGATTCGCGGACTCGACGTGCTGCTGTCGCAGGAAACCGGATTGCCCATTCACGTCGATGAGGATCCTCTCACCTGCGTCGTGCGTGGCACCGGCAGGATTCTCGACGACGAAGCGAAATACTGGTCGGTACTGGCAACCTGAGGTAGCAAGCGTGGCGCGCGCTGTTCGCAGCAACAACCGGATAGATCTGATTTTGCTGCTCGTGTGCGCCCTCGTCGCGCTCATCGCGCGGGCACTGCCCGACACGATGCGCGACCCGGTCGCAACGGGCCTGCGGCGGACTTTCCTTTCGCCGATGGTGATGCTCCAGGATTGGGCGGAGACGAGCCGTCACTCGATGTCGCTCGCGCCGGAGCGCACCGCCGCTCGTGACAGCGTCGCCCTCAAGGCGCTCACCGCGACTTCGCTCGAGGCGGAGAATGAGCGCCTGAGGCAGCTCATCGGACTCGGCGCGCGCCTCAAGTGGGGATTCGTTCCCGCCGAAGCGCTGCACGGCCGCGGCATCCGCGATGAGAGCAATGTGATTCTCAGCGCCGGCAGCAGAGCGGGGATTGAACGACTCAGCCCCGTCGTCGCTCCCGATGGCCTCGTCGGCGTCGTAGACGCCGTCGATCCGACGATGAGCCACGCGATGCTTTGGACGAATCCGGACTTCCGCGTCAGCGCGATGTCCGCTGACGCAGCGGCATTCGGAATCGTGCAGGCGCATCTTGCCAGCGCGACCGGCGGGTACCTGCTCGAGATGCGCGGAGTTCCGTTTCGCGCCACGCTCAAGCCCGGCGCGCTGATCGTCAGCGCCGGACTCGGCGGAGTGTGGCCGCGCGGCATTCCCGTCGGCACCGTTCTGTCGGAGATCAAGACGAGCGAGGGATGGGCAAGAACCTATCTGCTTCGTCCCGCCGTTTTTCCCGCCGACGTTTACAACGTGATGATCCTGCGTCCGGAACGAGTGGCGAAGGGGTTCGACGGCGTGTGGCCGAGCGTCGCTGCCGCGGACGCTGCGGCGCAGAGGATCGTCGTTGCCGGTGATTCTGCGGTAAAGCAGGCGGCGCTCGCGGAGGCCGCGGCAAGACGAACGGTGATGGACAGCGTCGCCGCTTCGCAGCCCCCGCTCCGCGATTCCACCGGTGCGATCATTCCTCGCCCCGTGGCGCGTCCGCGTCCCGTAGCGCGGGACTCGAGCGGGAACGTAATTCGCGCCGTGGATTCCGGAGCGCGCCGGGTTGCGCCGCCGCCGCGGCAGACCGATTCAGGTCCGAAGATCATTCGCGTGAACAGGGATACTACCAAGCGCGACACAATTCCGAATACCATTCCACAGGGAGCTCCGCGATGACCGTCGGCGGCGCGATTCGCGCGGTTGTCAGCTTCCTGATCTTTGTGCTTCTGCACTACACGCTGCGCCCGCTGCTCGGGTGGCGCGCGCCGATGGATTTTCTTCTCATCGCTCTACTGCTCGCGTCAGTGAGAGTGCGGCCAGGCACGGCGGCGGTGATCGGCCTCTTCGTCGGACTCATATCCGACTCGCTTGCTCCCGGCGCGCTTGGCGCCGGAGCGCTGGCGATGACCGCAGTTGGATTCTCGGCATCGTATTTGAAGGCGGTGTTCTTCGCCGATAATCTGGTGCTCAACGCGTTCTTCTTCTTTCTTGGGAAGTGGATGTTCGACCTCATCTACTTCCTCGTCGAGCACAGAGTGCGCGGGGTAGAGCTGGTGCAGCAGCTGCTGCTTTGGTCGCCGCTCTCTGCGGCCGTGACCGCGGCCGTGGGCGTGCTGCTCCTCTTCCTGATGCGACCGCTGCTTGATCCGACCCCGGCATGAGCTTTCATCCGAATGACATTGCACGCCGGGCGCGACTGAGCAAAATCGCGCTGTGCCTCGGTTTCGTCGGGCTCGTCGGCGCGTTCTTCAAGACACAGGTTATCCAGCACGACAAGTATGTGATGCAGTCTGAGGAGAATCGGCTGCGCCCGATTCCGCTTCCCGCGCCGCGTGGAATCATCTATGACCGGAACGGACTCATCATCGCCGAGAATCTCCCTGGATATTCGGTGTCGATTACGGCGCAGAATGTGGATTCGCTGCGGGCGTCGCTTGCTCATCTCGCCTCACCGTTGCAGCTCACGAAGGATCAGATCGAAGCGGCGGTGCGAAGATTCCGCCGTGCGCCGACTCGTCCGACAGTCATTCTCGCTGACGCATCGATTGATGTGATCTCTGTCCTCGAGGAGCATCGCCTCGACTACCCGCGGCTCGTCATCCAGTCGGTTCCGAAACGCTATTATCCCGACGCGCAGGCAGTGGCGTCGTTTGTCGGCTACACGGGCGAGATCACCGAGTCCGATCTGAATTCTCCGACCTACGACGGATACAAGCCCGGGCAGCAGGTTGGTAAGGGTGGACTCGAGAAGCAGTACGAAAAACAGCTGCGTGGCCGCGAAGGGGTTCGCTTCGACGAAGTGGATGCGCGCGGGCGACCGGTGCGTGGGGAAGGTCCGCGTCCCGATCTGGTTCCGGAAGGCGCGCCGCCGCTCTACACCAACATCGATCTCGATCTGCAGCGCTACGCGGTCACCGTGTTCGGCGACTCGCTCCAGGGTGGTGTCGTCGCCCTCGATCCGAACACCGGTGGGGTGCTCGCGCTTTACAGCGCGCCGAGCTTCGACCCGAACAAGTTCACCGGCGGCATTCCCGCCGAGTACTACAAGCAGCTTCTCACCGACGAGCGCCGTCCGCTGCTGAACAAGGCAGTGCAGGGCACGTATCCACCCGGATCGACATACAAGCTCGCTACCGCGGTTACCGGATTGACCGATGGCGTCGTCGGTGTCAACGACCATATGCCCGTGCCGTGCACCGGCGGCTATCAGTATGGAAGCAGATATTTCCGCTGCTGGTACAAGCCAGGTCACGGCTCGCTGTCGCTTTACGGCGCTATCAAGCACTCCTGCGACGTCTACTTCTACCAGCTCGGATTGAAAATCGGGTTGTCGAAGCTCGTCGCCGGCGGGATATCGCTGGCGATGAACGAGCGGACGGGAATCGATCTTCCGGAAGAGAAGCGGCCGCGTTTCCCGGGCGCGAATGTGAAGGAGTACTATGACAGGGTGTTCGGAAAGGGAAACTGGAGCAATGCCGAGACGCTGAACCTGGCAATCGGCCAGGGGGCAAACTCCCAGACCGTTGTTGACATGGCGCGCTTCTACACCGCCCTTGCTACCGACGGCCGCGCTGCGCGTCCGATGATCGTGAAGGGAGCTGTGGAACGGAAGGAGATCTTCAAGCTCACGCCGGCCCAGGACTCGGCGGTTCGCTCCGCGCTCGCCGGCGTCGTTGAAGCCGGCGGAACCGCCGCGGCGTCGGCGATTCAGGGAGTCGTTCTCGCCGGGAAAACCGGTACCGCTCAGAATCAGGGTAAGGCGGATCACGGTTGGTTCGTAGGATTCGCCCCCGCCGACAAGCCGAAAATCGTCGTCGCCGTGTTGCTTGAGTTCGGCGGTCACGGTTCGCGCGCGGCGCACATCGCTTCCACGATCATAGCGCACTACCTCAAGGTGCAGCCTGTGGACGCCGTCGAGACGGGGGGCTGATCGTGCTGCGCAGAATCGTCGCCGACTACCCGCTTCTCATTGTCGCGTCGCTGCTCTCGATTTTCGGAGTGGCGATGGTTTACTCGGCGGGACAGACCGACACGCCGACGT
>JBKJHG010000003.1:0-5384 GCA_046599115.1 Gemmatimonadaceae bacterium | reverse complement strand
CTTTTTCCCTCTGTCGGGTGAGCGGCACCGGAACGAGCGCGGTGCGCTCGAGAATCACGTCGTCGGGCAGCGGGACGCGGGCCAGTCTCACTCCGATTTCCGCTGCGACGGCGTGCCATCCACCGTACTTCAGGGCGTGAACGATCTGAGCGGCCGGCGGGCCGGGCATCCAGCACACCGAGCGCGCCGCTCGGACGTACGGAGGCAGCAGAGCACACCACCCGCAAGCTGTCGTCGTTCGGGGATGGCCGCATCGCTCACAGAGCGGATGTGGAAGACGGTTTACACGTGACCAGCAGAGCCCGCAAACCAATCCTCGCTCGCCGGCGGACATCAGCCGCTCGCAGCTGACGCAGGCACGAGGGAGGGTAAAGTCAAGAATCGCGGCAATGACGCCGGAGCGTGTGCGTGCGCCGCTTACCCCGCCGCAGCGCGCATCACTTTCAGATCGGGCGGAAACCCGAACCATCGCGCGAACGCAAGTGCCGCCTGTTCCACGAGCATTCTCTTGCCGTCGACGGCAGCAAATCCCGCCGCGGTCGCAGCGCGCGTGAGTGGCGTTCCGTTTTTTCCATAGACGAGATCGACGATTACGGCGCCATTGGCGACATCGGCGAGGTCGAGCGGCATTTCATCATCATTCATTCCAACGGGAGTGGCGTTCACCACCAGGTTCGCAGCGGAGAGCGCGGAGCGCGCACTCGTTTCAACTCTCACGAAACCGCCAAACTGCGCGGCAAGCGACTCGGCACTCGAGCGGGTGCGGCTGTGCAATCGCACCTTCGCGCGCGGCCACTTCTCGATCGCAGCCAGAACCGCAGCCGCCGAGCCGCCCGCGCCAAGTAAAGCGATTTCGCACCCGGCGGGAATCGCGCCGAGGGCTTCCCGCGCCGCCGCATCGAAACCGCCGACATCGGTGTTGTCCCCGACGAGCTTTCCCTTGTGCGCCCAAAAGGTGTTTACCGCGCCGACGCGAGTCGCGGTTAGCGTCCGTTCGTCGCAAAAGGCAAACATCGCCCGCTTGTGCGGGACGGTGACATTCCCCGCGGCATTATCGGCGACGAGATCACGCGCCAATGCCTCGAGATCTTCTGCCGCGACCCGAACGGCCTCGTAGCGGACATCGAGACCGGCCGCGGCAAGGGCGGCGTTTTGAATCGCGGGCGAAAGCGAATGGGAAACGGGATCGCCGAGGAGAACGAGCCGGCTGGGAGTCACCGCTGTCAGCGCGAGAGGCGGTCGAACATTCCTTCGATTGCGCGCTGCAGCGAATCGGCCGCGTCGCGATACCCATCGAGCGCGCCGCCGAAGGGATCGGCGACTCCATCGGACAACTTCCCCTCCGAGCCGTATTCATCAATGAGGTGAACCTTACCTGCGCCGCCGAGCCGTCTCGCCGGCTCGAGATGCGCGGAACTCATTACGAGAACAAGATCCGCAGCGGCGATCATTTCCCGCGTGAGCTTCCGCGAGCGATGGGCGCCGAGATCTACCTGCCGCTCCATCCCGACGAGCAGCGCTCCGTCGGACGCGGGCGATCCGTCCCACGCATTCGTGCCCGCGCTCGACGCTGTGAAATCCGGAATCCCCCGTCGCGTCGCCACGGATTTTGCAAACGCTTCGGCGAGCGGGCTGCGGCACGTGTTGCCCGAGCACACGAAGAGGACGTTCACGCCGGCGGCGGTAGAAACGGCTCCGCATCAATCACGTCGGGCACCGTCTCGCGGAGCTTGTCGAAGCTTACTGCACCCGCACGAATGATCCTCGGTGACGGGCCGGTGCAATCGACGACCGTCGAGGGAGGAGAGTTGCCGAGCGTCCCGCCATCGAGAACGCGGAGATTGCCGGAGACGATCTCATCTCTCCATTGGCTCACGATCTCCGACGCCGCGGTCGCCGGCGGCACGCGCGGACGGTTCGCGCTCGTGGATGTGATCGGGTGCCCGTAGGCCTTGATGAGACGCGTGAGGCCCTTGTGCGGAGTCCATCGTACCGCCACTCCGCCTTCAGGGCCACGGAGCTTTTCAGGCACCCGCCGCTCTCCACCAGGGAGAACGAGCGTCAGCGGACCGGGCCAATGGCGCGCGGCCAAGCTCGAAGCGTACGAGCCGAAGTGAAGTCCGAGCTTGGCAATCATGTCGCTGCTCGAAACAAGGACGAGGAATGGTTTTCCCGGCGCGCGGCCCTTGAGATCGATGAGAGCCTGGACCGACTCTTTATCCACGGCTCCGCCAAACCCGTACACCGTTTCCGTCGGATAGGCGAGAACTTTCCGCGCGTTGAAGTGCGCGATCGTCCCGGGGATCGCCGATTCCACTTCTTCGGCCGACCAAAATGGGACGACGAGACCCTGGGTCATCCGCCCAAGATACTCAGCGACTCCGCTAGTGTGAAATCGGATTCGGTCGTGATCTTCACTGCCCGCTCGCTTCCCGGCACACCGACGCAGTGAAAACCGAGCCGCTCGCAGAGTGCGGAATCGTCGCTCGCGACCACGCCGTCCTTCATTGCCGCGGAGTGAGCGTTCTCGAGCATCTCGCGCGGGAATGCCTGCGGCGTCTGCGCGCGCCAAAGTCCGCTGCGATCCACGGTTACGACGACGCGCTTATCCGAGTCGAGGCGTTTCACCGTGTCTACCATCGGAAGGACAGGAACCGCGCACTTCCCGCCGCGGGCAGCGGCAATGACGGCATCGGCGGTAGCGTCGGTAAAGAACGGGCGCGCGGCGTCGTGCACGACGATGACCTCGCACTCCGCGGGGAGATCTTCCATCCCGCTAATAACGGACTGCTGCCGCTCGCGTCCGCCGGGTGAGAGAAGCAGCCGATCGGTGTCGCATTGAAAGATCCACGGCGGCGGATCGGCGACATATTCGCGAGGGAGTACGCAGACGACCATCGCGACATCGGCCCGCTGCTGCAGACGCTGCAGCGAGTGAAGCAGCATCGGCTTCCCGGCGATCCACCTGAACTGCTTCAGCTCGGTCGATCCCGTTCTCGTTCCGCTTCCGCCGGCGGCGATGATCACTCCGACGTCGCGCTTCGTCACGAGGCGAAAAGAATCTTGAACAGATCGGTAATGTTGCGCACGCCGCGCACATTCAGCCCGCCGTTCTTCTTCGGCGGCGTCCCGCGGTCTGCCATAAACGCGGACTTCATTCCCATTCGTGCGGCCTCGCCGAGGCGGCGCTCGCTCTGCGACACTGGGCGGATCTCTCCGCCGAGCCCGATCTCCCCGAGGAAGAGCGCCGAAGGCGGCAGCGGCTTGTCGTAGAAGCTCGAGCCGAGCGCGGCGGCGACGGCGAGGTCGCCAGCCGGTTCCTGCATTCGTATTCCCCCGGCAACATTCAGAAAAACGTCCAGCTGGGCGAACGACATTCCCGCGCGCTTGTCGAGAACTGCGAGAAGCAACGCGAGACGGCGGCCGTCGTAGCCGGTGCTCACTCTCTGCGGTGTTCCGAATCCAGCCTTCGCGGCGAGCCCCTGCACTTCGACGAGGAGCGGGCGCGATCCCTCCAGCAGCGCCGTGACTGCGCTCCCGGAAGCCTCGCCCCGATTTTCGCCGAGAAAGAGCTCCGATGGATTATCCACCGGGATCAAACCTTTCGGCGTCATTCTGAAAACGCCGATCTCGTCAACGCTGCCGAACCTGTTCTTGGTGGCGCGAAGGAGGCGATGCTCGAGCATTGCGTCGCCTTCGAAGTAGAGCACCGTGTCCACGATGTGCTCCAGCGTTTTTGGCCCGGCGATCCCGCCGCCCTTCGTGACGTGCCCGACTGCGAAGACAGTGGTCTCGGTGTCCTTCGCGAATCTCATCAGCCGCGCGGCGCACTCGCGCACCTGGCCGACGGCGCCCGGAGCGCCTTCTAGATCTCCGGTGAAAACCGTCTGGATGGAATCGATGATCATCACCGCCGGCTTCGTCGCCGCGGCGGTGGCGAGGATCGTCTCCAGCAGAGTCTCGGTCAGCAGCTGCACGTCGGCCGCTTCGTCGTCCAGCCGCTCAGCGCGGAGCTTCACCTGGAGCGCTGATTCCTCGCCCGATACGTAGAGGCAGGAGTGACCCATTGCGTTGAGCCGCGACGCGACCTGGAGCAGGATCGTGGATTTTCCGATTCCCGGCTCTCCGCCGATGAGCACCATCGAGCCGGGTACGATCCCGCCGCCGAGTACGAAGTCGAGCTCGCGCATCCCGGTTTTCCAACGGCGATTCTCGGATGTCGCGATGTCGCGAATCGTCGAGACTTCGGCGATCGATCCGCCCTGCGACAGCCCCTTGTGCCCCGCCGCGCGCCGCGCCGATCCGCTCGGTGCCTTCGCCGACGCGGCCATCTCCTCGACCAGACTGTTCCAGTCGCCGCACACGTCGCACTTGCCCGACCACTTTGGGTGATCGGCGCCGCAGCTGGTGCAGCGATAGATGGTCTTTGTCTTCGAGCTCACTCGGGCGGTTTGCGCGCGCTGAATCCTTCGAAGAGCGTGAACGCCTTGTTGAAGAACATATTCACGAATCCGGTCGGGCCGTTACGCTGCTTGCCAATGATGATTTCCGCTTTTCCCTCGAGAGAATTGCCGTCCTTGTCCACCGGTCCGTCGTATTGCTCCTGCCGGTAGATGAACATCACCAGATCGGCGTCCTGCTCGATCGCTCCGGATTCGCGGAGATCGGAAAGCTGCGGCCGCTTGTCGGTTCTCTGTTCCGGCATACGCGACAGCTGCGAGAGCGCGATCACGGGAACGGAAAGCTCTCGCGCCAGCGATTTGAGCGACCGCGAGATATAGCTGATTTCCTGCTGGCGGCTCTCGCTGTTCGTCGGCCCCTGCATCAGCTGCAGGTAATCGACGACAACGAGTCCGATGTCCTGCTCCATCTTGAGGCGGCGCGCCTTTGACCTCAGCTCGAGCAGCGTCATTCCCGGGGTGTCGTCAATCCAGATCGGCGCGTGGCTGAGAATGCCCGCGGCGCGACCGAGCCGCACGAATTCTTCGTCCTGGAGCTTGCCACGGCGAAGTCTCTGTGCGTCCACTCTTCCTTCGGCGGTGAGCAGACGCTGCACCAACTGCTCCTTGCTCATTTCGAAAGAGAAGAACGCGACGGGGACGTTGTGATCGAGCGCGGCATTCTGGGCGATGTTGAGAACGAACGCCGTTTTCCCCATCGATGGACGGGCGGCGATGATGATGAGATCCGATTTCTGGAAGCCTGCCGTCATCTCGTCCAGATCCTTGTACCCGCTCGGCACGCCCGTAACCGATCCATCGCCGCGCTGGAGGACCTCGATGCGCTCCATCGTCGGCCAGAGAAGCTCCTTGATGCGCATAAAGCCTTCGTTGCCGCGCGCCTGGTTGAGCTCGAAGATCTTGTGCTCGGCTTCGTCGAGCAGC
>JBKJHG010000212.1:0-8127 GCA_046599115.1 Gemmatimonadaceae bacterium | reverse complement strand
AACGGAGATCGCAGCGCCGGAGCTGCCGAAATGCGCCGTGAGTCCCTCCTTCAGCTTCGTCATCCCGCCGACCGCTTTCACCGAGTAAACGGCGAGGATGATCACCGCCGTCATCTTGATCACGAACTGAATGAGATCTGTCCACAGCACTGCCCACATCCCGGCGCCGGCGGAATACGCGACGGTGATGATGAAGCAAATCCCGACGGCGAGAATGTCGCCGGAGATCGTCATCCCGAGGAAATGCACCGGGTGCAGGCCGAGCGAGATGGTGAGAATCTTGATCATCGCCCGCGTGACCCAGCCGAGGATGATGAGATTGATCGGAATGGCGAGATAGAGGGCGCGAAATCCGCGCAGAAAGGCGGCGGGTTTTCCGCTGTATCTGATCTCGGCGAACTCGACATCGGTCATCACGTTGGCTCGCCGCCAGAGTCGGGCGAAGAAAAACACGGTGAGCATTCCACTCATCAGCATGTTCCACCACAGCCAATTTCCGGCGACGCCGTGAGCAGAGACGAGTCCGGTGACGACGAGGGGAGTATCGGCGGCAAAGGTCGTCGCGACCATCGATGCACCGGCCAGCCACCAGCTGACGTTTCTTCCGGAGAGGAAGTATTCGTTGAGACTCTCGCCACCCTTCTTCGTGAAGAAGAGCCCGATCCCCGTGGAAAGGAGGAAATAGGCTGCTACAATCGCCCAATCAATCGCGGAAATCGCCATGGATACGTGGATTAGGGGAACGGCCTGGGATATGATATGGTATCACAGCGCAACCCAACTTACCCGAAGCCTACCGATGATGCGATACTGCGCGGTTCTTCTAGCTCTCGCTCCGACACTCGCCGGCTGCGTCGTTCAGAACAAGCAGATGGATCCGACGACCGAGCTCACCGAGGCAAAGGTAAAGCCCGGGATAACTGTTCTTCTCGGCGACAGCATCAATCTGATTCGCAACAAGCGGATCGCGCTGCTCACCAATCAGACCGGCATCAACGAGAAGGGAGTATCCGACATCGACCTTCTCGTTGGCAAGAAGGCAAAAGCGGCCGGCGTGACGCTGGTGAGGCTGTTTTCGCCCGAGCACGGCATCCGCGGCACGGAAGACCACGCCCACATCGCGAATTCCACCGACCAGGGCACCGGCCTGCCGGTGATTTCGCTGTACACGAACCAGACGGTGCCGCCTCCCGACAGCCTCCTGACCGATGTTGACGCGCTCGTCTTCGATCTCCAGGACATCGGCACGCGGACGTGGACATACGTCGGCGAGCTGATTTACTCGATGCGCGCCGCGGCGCGAACTCACAAGCAGATGATCGTTCTCGATCGGCCGAATCCGATCACGGGCTACTACGTCGAGGGCCCCATTCTCGACAGCTCGCTAGCCAACGCGAACGACCCCGCGCCGGGAAAACCGGGGAAGGCGTTCGCGCTTTATCCGATGCCGCTGCGCCACGGGATGACGATGGGCGAGCTGGCGCAGTTCTACAATGAGACACTGCACATCAATGCCAATCTCAAAGTCGTCCCGGTCGCGGGATGGCGTCGCGATGTCTGGTTCGATCTCACCGGACTCCCTTGGGTGAAGCCGTCGCCGAACATCGCGAATCTTCACAGCGCGATGCTGTATCCGGCGCTGGTGATGTTTGAGGCGGCCAACGTTTCCGTCGGACGAGGCACATCCGCGCCCTTCCAGCTCATCGGGGCGCCGTGGATGAAATCGGCGCAGGTGCTGGCGCTGCTCAAGGACAGACAGCTCACCGGCGTCCGGTTCTCGGTCGAGAATTTCACGCCGGTAAATCCGAGCGACGGAATGTTTGGAGGTCAGACGATTCCGGGAATCCGTATTACCGTGACCAACCGAAGCTCGATGCAGGTCGCGCGCGTCGGCGCGACACTACTCTGGGCGATAAACAAGGTTTCGCCGAATGATCTCAAGATCGAGCTGCCCGGCTTCGATCAGATGCTCGGCTCGCCGTCGGACCGCATCGCGCTACTCCGCGGCGACGACCCGGACGCGGGAATCGATAAGGATTACAAGGCGGTATACGACTTCCGCGCTACCACCAGGCAGTACCTCATCTACAAGTAGCGCCGCGCGGTTGCATGTGTCTTGCAACTGGCCAGTCGGGCATTACTCGCATTTCCGGAGGCAGTATGAAGAGCACGATCAGGATTGCCATCGCGGTGCTGGCATTAAGTGGCTGCGGCGCGATGGGCGGCGGAAGGCAGATTGAAGTTCGAACGGGAGCGACGGCACAGCCCGACGTCTCGGTTCACCTGACGAACAATCTCAGCCAGGCTGTGAATTTTTACGTCGTGAGCGGCGGATCCGACATTTTCGTGAAGCAGGTCGGCTCGAACAGCACCGAGCACATCCCCATCCTCGGCGTCGCCGCGGGCTCGACTGTGACTCTCAAGGCCGTCACTGTGGACGGGACCCGCACGTATACACGCGACGGCGTGGCGCTCAACGGGATGTACGAGTGGAAGGTCCCTTAGGCGGCACCGTTTTTCAGGGCTAACCGCTCTAGCGACAGCAGTTTAGAACGAATAGCTTTACGGGTCGCCGCGCACTGCTCGGCGACCCTTATTCATTTCCCGCTTCCCGGCCGCCAACCCACACCCACAGGGTGAATGCAACCTCTGTACGGTCTTGTAGTCAAAGGGTACCTGCGACTCATCGAGCCGGTTGCGGCGCTTCTCATTCGCTTCGACGTCAGCCCGAACGCGATCACGACATTCGGCACGCTTTGCACGCTCGTTGGCGCCGGACTTTACGCGGCCGGCCACATTATGACGGCGGGCTGGGTAATCGGACTTACTGCGCTGTTCGACGTGCTCGACGGGACGGTGGCGAGGAGAACGGGGAAGTCCACGATTTTCGGCGCGTTTTACGATTCCACTCTCGACCGCGTCGCTGACGGCGGAGTGATGGCGGGGCTCACGATTTTCTACGCCACGAGCCCGGTGCATCACAACATCTATATGGTCGTGGTCTGCCTCGTCGGCATCATCGGTACATTTCTCATCTCCTACACCCGCGCGCGCGCCGAAGCTCTCGGCATAGACGCGAAGGTGGGGCTGATGCAGCGCCCGGAGCGGGTTGTTCTCCTGTCGGCACCGCAGGCGTTTTTCGGCTTGTTCTGGAGCGGCTGGGTGCTGATGGGAATCATCGTGTTGCTGAGCGTCACCGCTTGGATCACGGCAGTGCAGCGCATCTCATTTGTACACAAGGCAACACTCGGCAAGGACCCGGTGCAGATCCGGGTGCTCGGCGATTCGACATCCCAGCCGCAGACGTCGGCGATTGCGCCGCGTCAGGCTCAACTCTAATTCGCAGCGGAGACAGATTGGCAGCTTCATCAGCAGGTGAAAAGCGGAGTCCTGTAGCGCCCGCCCAGGGAAAGCTCGGAATTCTCACCCCGGGACTCGGCGCGGTAGCGACGACGTTCATGGCCGGCGTGGAAAGCGTCCGCCGCGGCCACTCGCTTCCGATCGGCTCGCTTACGCAGATGGCGACTATCCGCCTCGGAAAGCGGACCGAGAACAGATCACCGCTGATCAAGGACTTCGTTCCGCTTGCATCCCTCGACGACATCGTCTTCGGCGCCTGGGACCCGATTCCCGACGACGCGCTCACCGCGGCGAAGAAAGCGGGAGTGCTCGAGGAAAAGCACATCGAGCGTGTCGCGGATTTCCTGAAGGGAATCCAGCCGATGCCGGCCGTCTTCGACAACAAGTACGTCACGCGCATCACCGGCACCAACGTCAAGAAGGGAAAGACGAAGCGCGATCTTGCCGAGCAGCTGCGGCAGGACATCCGCGACTTCAAGGCGCGCAACAAGTGCGACCGCATCGTCATTGTCTGGTGCGCCTCGACAGAGATTTTCATCAAGGCTGGCCCGCAGCACGCGACGATCGAGCAGTTCGAGAAGGCAATGGAGCGAAACGACGAAGCCATCGCGCCGTCGATGCTCTACGCCTACGCGGCGATTATGGAAGGAGTGCCGTTCTGTAACGGTGCGCCGAACCTCTGCGTTGACACGCCGGCGCTGCTGCAGCTCGCGATCGAGCGCGGCGTTCCGATCTCGGGCAAAGATTTCAAGACCGGGCAGACGTGGCTGAAGACGGTCATCGCTCCGGGACTCAAGGCGAGAATGCTCGGACTCGCCGGATGGTATTCGACGAACATCCTCGGCAACCGCGACGGCGAAGTGCTCGACGATCCGCAGTCATTCAAAACCAAAGAAGAGTCGAAGCTGAGCGTGCTGCACAATATTCTGCAGCCGGAGATGTACCCGCAGCTGTACAAGGGCTTCTCGCACGTCGTGCGCATCAACTACTATCCGCCGCGCGGCGATAACAAGGAAGGCTGGGACAACATCGACATCGTCGGGTGGATGAACTACCCAATGCAGATCAAGGTGAACTTCCTCTGCCGCGATTCGATTCTCGCCGCCCCAATCGCGCTCGATCTCGCTCTGTTCTCGGACTTCGCGCATCGCGCCGGAATGAAGGGAATCCAGGAGTGGCTCTCGTTCTACTACAAGAGCCCGATGGCCGCGCCCGGATTGCAGCCCGAGCACGACCTGTTCATTCAGCAGACGAAGCTCAAGAACACGCTGCGCTACCTGATGGGCGAGGACCAGATCACTCATCTGGGCCTGGAGTACTACGCTTGAAGAGATTGTTGATCGCCATAGCGCTGGTTGCGGCGGCGTGCGGCGGCCCGAACAAAAAGGCGACCGAGACGCGCGGGTGGACGGACCACTACGCGTTCCGCGTCATCCCCGACGTCGTTCCTCCGCGCGCGCTGGAGCCGATACACTTCCGCGTCGTCGTGCAGGACAAGTTGACGGGGCAGCCGATCGAAACCGGCGAAGGCAGAATGTTCGCCACAAGCAAGGATGGCGCGAGCACGAACGACGGATTCACGAAGGAGAAGGAGGTCGGAACCTACTCGGCGAAGCTCTTCTTTCCCGTGACCGGAGACTGGGCGATGGCGCTCCAGTTCCGCCGCGAGAAGGATCCGCACCTTCAGCTCGAGCGAATTGACTGGATTCAGGCGGTCGTCGATCCGACGCCCCCGGGAAAATAGAATGCGACACTTTTTCAGAACGCAGCTCACTCAGGACGACGTGCTTCGCCAGGCCGATTCATTTTTCGCCGGCATCAGGATGGATCGCGAAGGACACACAGCCAAGTCACGCACCTACACCGGTACGCTTGGCACGCTCGATCTGAGCGTGAAAGCGGAAGGCGGCCATTACACGTTCGTGGAAGTGGCCACCGATCAGATAGGTGAGAGCAGGCTCGACAGGAACGCGAAGAAGTTCTTCGTCGAGCTCCACCGCTCGGCGGAGCCGGCACACCGCATAGAAGCAGCGTACTAGAATGGCGCGGGCCACCACTGCGCCGGGCGCCCCGCCGAAGCAGCGCAGCGAGGCGGTGCCGCACAGCTCGGCGGGTTTGACGCGAGAGAACCGCCTCGAGCTCTACTACTATATGAGACTCACCCGTTCCCTCGAGGAGCGGCTGGTGAATCTCTATCGCCAGACAAAAGTCGTCGGCGGATTGTTCCGGTCACTCGGCCAGGAAGCAGACTCCGTCGGGAGCGCGTATGCGCTCGATCGCACTAAGGGCGACATTCTTTCTCCCCTCATTCGCAACCTCGGCTCGATGCTGGTGCAGGGCGCGACGCCGAACGAGATCATCAAGCAGTATATGGCGAAGGGCGACTCACCTACGCGCGGACGCGAGCTCAATATTCATTTCGGCGACCTCGTCCGCGGTTTCATCGGTCAGATATCGCACCTCGGCGATATGGTGCCGGTGATGGCCGGCGTCACTCTCGCGTTCAAGATGCGGAAGGAGCCGCGTGTTGGAATGGTTTACGTAGGCGACGGCGCGACTTCGACGGGCGCTTTTCACGAAGGGATAAACTTCGCGGCGGTGCAGCGCTGCCCGCTCGTCGTGATCGTCGAGAACAACGGCTACGCCTACTCCACTCCGCTCTCGAAGCAGACGGCGGCGAAGAAGCTCGTGGACAAGGCGATTGGCTACGGAGTGCACGGCGACACGGCGGACGGCAACGACGTCATCGCGACGTACGAAGTGACGAAGCGCGCCATTGACCGCGCGCGCGACGGCGGCGGAGTCACCCTGATCGAGCTGATCACCTATCGCCGGAAGGGGCACGCCGAGCACGACAATCAGTCGTACGTGCCGGAAGGCGAGATCGATCGCTGGGCGGCGGAGAACGATCCGCTTGACCGTTATCTGAAGGTTCTCGCCGCGGAGGGCGTGTCGAAGGAAGAGATCGCCGCCATCGACGTGCGCGTCGTCGCCGAGATCGATCGCTCGACCGACGAGGCCGATGCGTCGCCGATGCCGGAGCCGAACGACGCGCTCAGCGGAGTATATGCCGATCCTCCGACGACGCCCGAGTTCTGGTTCCGCGAGGGTGTGAACTCCGCCGTAGAAAAGCACGAGCGTCCGCAAAGTTGGGGGACGCACGATGGCTGAGATTACCTATCTCGAGGCGATCCGCGAAGCGCTGTTCGAGGAGATGGAGCGCGACCCCAACGTCTTCTGCCTCGGCGAGGACATCGGCGCGTACGGTGGGGCGTTCAAGGTGACCGAGGGGTTGTATGCGAAGTTCGGAGAGTCGCGGGTGATCGATACACCGATCTCCGAAGCGGCCATCATCGGCGCGGGAGCGGGCGCGGCGCATATGGGAATGCGCCCCGTTTGCGAGATGCAGTTCATTGACTTCATCTCCACCGGATATGACATGCTGACGAATTACGTCGCCACGGCCCGGTACCGCGCGATGCTGCCGTGCCCGATGGTGGTGCGCGGTCCGAGCGGCGGGTACGTGCGCGGCGGCCCATTTCACTCGCAGAACCCGGAAGCGGCGTTCCTGCACACTCCCGGCTTGAAGATCGTGTATCCGGCGACGGCGAGCGACGCCAAAGGATTGTTGAAATCGGCAATTCGTGACGAGGATTGCGTTCTCTTCTTCGAGCACAAGTATCTCTACCGCCGCATCAAGGAAGAGATGCCCGCTGGCGACGTGTTGACGCCGATAGGAAAGGCGCGCGTCGCGAGAGAGGGGAAGGACGTCTCGATTATCACCTACGCCGCGACGGTGTGGAAGTCACTCGACGCCGCCGAACAGGTGGAGAAGGAAGATGGAATCTCGGTCGAGGTTCTGGACTTGAGAACCCTATTGCCGATGGATGACGAGGCGATCCTGGCGACGGTGAAGAAGACGAACCGAGTGCTCATCGTCCACGAGGATACGCGCACGGGGGGAATCGCCGGCGAGCTGACGGCGAGAATCACGGAGAACGTATTCGAGTGGCTCGACGCACCTATTCTGCGAGTGACCGCCGCCGACGTGCCGCTGCCATACTCACCGCCGCTCGAGGACTACGTTCTGCCGCAGACATCCGATATCGTGACCGCCATACGCCGGTTGGCGGCCTACTGATGGTGAACGAAATCAGCGAGAGCGAAGCGGATCTCAAAGAATCGAGGGCCGGAAGAAACCTTGGAGTGGGATGCGTCACCGCAGTCGCCGGATTCTTCAGCGGCGGAATGGTCGGAGTGTTCGTGGCGAAGATCGTGGGGAGCTTCCAGGGATGCGAGCCGCCGGAGGGGGTTCCGGCGTGCAACTGGCCGGTGTATGCTGTTATCGGAATGGGAGTTGGAGTGCTGACGCTCCCGGCTTTGGTCCTATGGCGGATGACCCGAAAGGACCCAGATTCGGGAAGGAGATAAGATTTTGGCGCGTGTAGACATCATTATGCCGCAGATGGGCGAATCGATCGCGGAAGGGACACTGTCGCGCTGGCTCAAGAAAGTCGGCGACGAAGTGAAGCGCGACGAGCCCATTTTCGAGATTTCCACCGATAAGGTGGACGCCGAGATTCCGTCGCCATCGGCCGGAGTAATCGCAGAGATTCTCGTCACCGAGGGTCAGACGGTCGCCGTGCAAACGGTGGTGGCGCGTCTCGAGACGGAAAAGGGTGCGGCGATCTCCGCTCCGGCTGCGGCCGCGCCGGCGCCCGCCCCTGCAGCACCTGCGCCCCTCCCACCCGCCCAAGCTAGCGCGGC
>JBKJHG010000197.1:0-13790 GCA_046599115.1 Gemmatimonadaceae bacterium | reverse complement strand
TTCAGCACGTCACCGCTCCGGATTAGCCGGCCGTCTACACCACCGAAATGCGCCGGGAGATACGTGCTCCGGCTTCCGAGCAATTCCTCGACGCTGATTCCACCCTCTACCGCGATGTAGAGAAATCTTCCGCTGGTGAAGCGGCCCACCTCGAGCGCGTCGCCGGCGTTCGCAGTAATCGTCGTAAGCGCAGCGACGGGCCTTTCATTCACTGTCGCTTCAGCAGCAGCGCCGCCGAGTGCGAAACGGCACGCGGCATCAAACCGAATGATTCCGCCGCCGAGCGCCCACTCGAGGCCGGCGCATCCGGAATCATTCCCCAAAACGTTGTTCGCGGCACCGAGCGCGTAACGATCCATCGCGCCGCCCCGCGGAACGCCGAATTCGCGAAATCGTATTCGCCCGAAATCCTGCACGGTGAGATACGGAGCGGCGCGAACGATGGTGATGCTCACGTGCCCGGCTCGAATTTCACTTTGTCGCCGGGCTTGAGGAGCGAGGGTTCGCCGCGGCGGGGATCGAACATCACGGTGGTCGTTCGCCCGAGCAGGTGCCAGCCTCCCGGTGTGTCGTATGGGTATACGCCCGTCATTTCGGCGGCGATCGCGACACTGCCTGCGGGGACGCGCGGGCGCGGCTGCGGCCGGCGCGGGAGGCGCAATCGTGGGTCGATCTCGCTCAGATAGGCGAAGCCGGGAACGAAGCCGAGGAGATCCACGTCGTAGGTGCGTGACGAATGAATCTCGATCACCGCATCGCGCGAGAGCTTGGTGAGCTCGGCGACTGAATCAAGGTCGGCGCCGTCGTACACGACAGGGATAGTGTGAGTGCGTAGCGGCGTCTTCGGTTGCTTCGATCGCTGGGCGCTCTCGAGGGCAAGCGTTATGGCTTTCGAGAGTTGATCGTACGACGTGTGCAGCGAGTCGTAAAAAACCGTGACAGCGGTGTAGGCGGTCACCACTTCTTCGACGTGCGGGAGCCCGGCAGATCTGATCAGCTCAGCGGCGTGGCGGCACGCGCGGGTGGTGTCGCGGCTCGCGACATCAGCAAGCGCGATGGTGATTCCTGAATCGCCGAGCGGATGCAAGACGGGCTTCATCGGTGTCTCAGACAAAGGGCGCGATCCCGATACCCGCTCCCTCGAGGTCTTCGCGGAGCCGCTTCAAAATCTCAAACGCGTTGGGGCCGTCTCCGTGTGTGCAGATGGAGTCGGCCTGGACCTTGAGCTCTGTGCCGCTTCTTGTGACGATACGATTCTCTTTGACGAGAGTGATCGCCCGGGCGGCAATTTCACCCGGTGAATCCAGCAGCGCGCCCTTCTCGCCACGGGGAACGAGCGTGCCGTCGTCGGAGTAGGCGCGATCGGCGAATGCTTCAGCGGCAGCGCCGATTCCCGCCGCTCGCGCAGCGTCGAGCATTTGATTGCCCGCCAGCCCGAGGAGGACGAGCGATGGATTCACGGCGCGAATGGAATCGGCAATGAGATCGGCGGTGACTCGATCGCGCGCGGCAAGATTATACAGCGCACCGTGTGGCTTTACGTAGTTGAGCGTCGTTCCCGCAGCGGCGCACGCTTCAGCGAGAATCTCGATCTGCGCGACGAGGTGGTGGCGAAGCTCGTCGGCGCCAAACTTCATCTCGCGCCTGCCGAATCCGAGCTTGTCCGGAAAGGACGGGTGGGCGCCGATGGACACTCCGCGATCGCGCGCGATCCGCACCGTGTCGCGGATGGTCACGGCGTCACCGGCGTGGTAGCCGCAGGCGATGTTCGCCGACGAAACGAGAGAGAGAAGCTTTTCGTCCTCGGCGAGGCGGGAATCACCCGCGCCTTCGCCGAGGTCGGCGTTGAGATCTGTCGAAACCGGGCGGTGGCTACTTGCCGGGCTTTCGATACGCTGAGAGCGGCTCTGCGTGAAGAATCTCCCAATCCTCGGAATCGTCCTCGAATCCGCCGCGAGCGACTTTGGGAAGCAGCTTTTCCTTCACAAGGAGCTTGCTCAGCCAGTAGGTGTAGCCGTCGTCGGCCGCCATTGGGCGCCACGCGAACTTCGTGCGCACCCGTTCGTCTCCGATTCTCTCAGCGCTCGTGCGTCGTGATTTCCATTTCAAGTTCACAGTCCTCCGTGGGCTGTCAAACGCGGTCTTCCAGTCCTTTCACGCCGGCCATATCGGCGCAGCTTGCACAGCAGTAGAACGTGCCTTTGCTCTCGACGCCGTGGCCGATGATCTTGCAGCCGCAGTGCGAGCACTTCGGAGCGAGCGCGTGTATGGCGCACTCGAACGCGTCAAAGGTATGTGTTTTTCCGCCCATCGTCACGGTGAACGACTTGTCGTAGTCGTTGCCGCACACCTCGCACTTTGCCATTCCAGTCTCCGGTTGAGCTGCCGAGTGATATGAGGATTGTCTCTGCACAACGGGGACCAGCGCGGCAGATCCGAACCGCCCTGGGCGTCGTATAGAGGATGAACCTGTTTTCCCGGACAATCAACGAAAGGAAGGACTATGCGGTCGATGCGATTTAGCAGCTTGATGATTGTGGCCCTGGCCTGCACCGCGGCCCCGGTCGTCAGCGGAGCCCAGGCGAGCCGGCAGGCGCGATCCACGGCAGGATATAAAAGGCCTTCTGACGCTGATTTGAAGCGTACGCTCACGCCGCTCCAGTTTGCCGTTACCCGGAAAGACTATACGGAAACTCCGTACAAGAACGAGTACTGGAACAACCACGAAGCGGGCATCTACGTAGACGTCATCTCGGGGGCGCCGCTGTTCAGCTCGCTCGACAAGTACGACTCGCACACAGGGTGGCCGAGTTTCACCCGTCCGCTGGAGCAGGCGGCGGTCAGGACCACCACCGACAGTTCGCTCGGAATCGAGCGCACAGAAGTGCGCTCGGTGATGTCGGATTCCCACCTCGGCCACCGCTTCGATGACGGCCCCGCACCGACCGGAAAACGATTCTGTATGAACTCCGCAGCACTGCGATTCGTACCTGTGGCGAAGCTAACGGCCGAAGGATACGGGAAGTACCTGCCGCTGTTCGGCAAGACAGCCGGGACTCCGCCAGCACGCTGAGATTGGAGCGCCGCAGAGAAAAAAGTCCCGCCATTCCGGCGGGATTTTTTTTAAGAGATCCGATCGTGGGAACGAGTCGTAGATGGGGAGAAGCACCCAACCCAATAATGATAGGAGCTCGAAAATGTATCGTTCGTTCCTGAAGGTCACCGTCGCAGCGGCCGCGCTGTTCGCAGTCGTTCCGCACGCAGCGCAGGCGCAAATGATGTCGATGCCGATGGTCGGCGGACAGATGATGTACCCGACGAAGGACATCGTCGACAACGCGGTAAACTCGAAGGATCACACGACCCTCGTTGCTGCAGTCAAGGCAGCCGGGTTGGTCGAGACGCTGAAGTCCAAGGGCCCGTTCACCGTGTTTGCCCCGACGAACAACGCGTTCGCAGCGCTTCCCGCCGGAACCGTCGACCATCTCCTGACGCCGGAGCACAAAGCGGATCTGACGAAGGTGCTCACGTACCACGTCGTGGCCGGCAGATACGATGCGAAGGCGATCGAGAAGCTGATCAAGAAGGGTGGCGGCACCGCAAAGCTGAAGACGGTGAGCGGTGGCTGGCTGTGGGCGATGATGAACGGCCCGCGCAACATCGTGCTCAAGGACGAGTCTGGAAACGTCGCGAACATCTCGACGTATGATGTGTTCCAGTCGAACGGGGTCATTCACGTGATCGACCGCGTTCTTCTTCCGCGTTAAGCCTGAGACGGAGACGGCGGGCCCGGGCGTGCTGGTCGCGGGGAGCTCGTCGTTTCCGTTGTGGGGAAGCGTGTCGGGGGCGGAGCTGGTTCTTGGCGCCGCGCCCCGGCGCGCTCTAGTTTTCAGAATGAACAAAGTGGGAACCGAAGAAATCCCTGATCTTGAGGACGTTCGTCTCGTGCGCGGGATGACAGCGGGCAACGCGGCCTCCCTCGGCGAGTTCTACGACAAGTGGTCCGCCAAGGTGTATTCGATCGCGATCTCCATCGTCGGCGAAGCTGCCGACGCGGAAGAAGTTGTCGAGGAGGCGTTTCTCCAGGCGTGGAACCAGGCGGCGCGCTTCGACACCGCGCGCGGCAGGCCGGCGTCGTGGATTCTCAATATCGCGCGCAGCCGCTCGCTCGATCGATTAAAAGCGGTGAAGCGGCGGCGTGAGGATCTGACGGATTCTTTCGATGCATCTGCCTCATCCGATTTGCCGGATCCGGCAGAGCAGCTTGTTGAGAAAGAGAGAACGGAAGCGATCGGGACAGCGCTTCGGATGCTTCCCGCCGAGCAGCGGCAGGCGGTGGAGATGGCGTACTTCGGCGGATTGAGCCAGTCGGAAATCGCCGAATCCACCGGGCTGGCGCTCGGCACAGTGAAGACAAGAATGAGACTTGGGATGCAGAAGCTTCGCGACTATCTCGCCCCTGTAAACGAGGCGCGAGTATGACCGACAAGACGACGGCGGGATCGATGAATCACGAAGACACGTTCGCCGAGCTTGGCGCGATGGCGCTCGGAGCGCTTTCCTCCGAGGAACAGCGGACGGTGATTTCGCACGTGGCAGATTGCAACGTCTGCGCCGGAGAGCTCGCGCGCCTGGGTGCGGTCGCCGCGGCGATGCCGGAGAATCCGACGGCTGGGCCGATGACGGCGCAGCACTCGGCGGCACTTCGCGCGCGCATTGTCGAGCAGGCCGGAGCTTCGCGCGCCGGCGCAAGTCGTCCGATGTCCGTAAGTCGTCCGACGTCCACCTGGCTCGCTCTCGCTGCAACGGTTGCCTTTGTTTTCGCCGGCGCCGGTTATTACAAAGTGGCTGGTGAGCGCGACCATCTGCGTGTAGCGGCAGTTCACAACGACAGCCTGATCGCGCGTCTTACTTCGGTCGCGCTCGATCGCGAAGCGCAGCTGGCGATGATGACGGGGCCGGGAGTTCACGTGATGGAGCTTGCCGCGACCGGTGTGCACGCTCCGACGGCGCGGATGTTCTGGGATCCGCGGACGAATCACTGGGCGATGTTCGCGCACGGGTTGGCCATGCCTGCAAAGGGGCGCGCCTACGAGTTGTGGATTATCACGAAGGATCGGAAGATTCCCGCGGGGATGTTTATGCCCGGCAGCGATGGCAGCGTTGCGATGCACACTACTTATGCGATGACCCCATCGGATTTGAAAGCGATCGCGATTACGGAGGAGCCGGAGGCGGGAGTTACGGTGCCGACTGGTCCGATCGTCCTGGTGGGAACAGCGGGGGCTTAAACCCGAGGTAGATCGCTCTCCTCAGCGAATAGCTGCGGCTGGCTCGAGGTTTCGCTGAAAATCGAGGGCCGCCTGACGCAGTTCTATTTCGGATACCACGAGGCTTGCGAGATCGGTCGCGGCGAGGACTTCAGATTCGGTCCACGCGTGAGGTGCAAAGTCGATGGCGCAAAATGCGCCGATCACTTCGCCGGAAAGAAGCACGAGCGGCGCTCCGAGGTATGCGGCCACTCCCAGCGATTCCACAGTCGGCACCTTCGCGTAAACAGGGTCGGCGCGTGTGTCCGGAATAACCAGCGGCCGCCCCCCCTCGATGGTGAAATGGCAAAAGGTCTGACCCGTGAGTTGCCGCTCGGACGCCAGTGGCTCTCCAAAGCCGCAGTGGCTCAAATAAAAGTCACGATGATCTTCGACCAGAGAGATGAAAGTCGCTGGCACGTTCAGCACCGCCGTACCCAATCTTGTGATGCGGTCGAAACCCGCCATAGGCTGCGTATCGAGCAGCCCTGTCGCCTTTACCGCCGCTAGCCGCGTTGGATCCTTCAGGGCGCCGGAGGGGCGCGCCTGGCCTTCCAAGGTAAAGTTCTTTGCCGCTTCCGGAGAAATGCCGTGTGTAGTCATCAACCCGAATCTGCGCTCGAGATACCTCGAGAACGTCATCCACTCACCCTCGTACAGTACTGTGTTCGACCACGCGCACAGGGTGACGAGCTGTTTCTCGAGCTCATCGCGCGACCGACGTAGGACCTCGGCCGCCTCCTTCTGATCGTGGATGTCGGTGCAGGTACCAAACCATTTGACGATGGCTCCGTCCGCGTCGCGCACCGGGAGCGCCCGTCCGAGATGCCAGCGATACTCCCCGTCGGCGGCGCGCTTGAAGCGGTATTCCGTCTCGTACGGTTCGCCCGTGGAGTACGCGTGCGTCCAGAGGAGAATGCAATTCTGGAGATCATCCGGATGCAGCACCGGCTCCCATCCCCAACCTTGGGTCTGCTCCAGGGTGAGGCCCGTGTAGTCGAACCAGCGCTGATTGTAAAAATCGAGCCAGCCGTCCGGGTTGGCTGTCCAGACAATCTGCGGAATTGCCTCCGCCAATGTCCGATAATGAGCGTCAAGGAGTTCTTCCGTACCTACCGCAGCGGCTGCGTCCCCTTTTTTATCTTTGCTCATACTGGAATATATGCGTGCTGCAATGCGCGGAGACCGCCGCGGCGTGCACCGCATCGGCAAGTGCAGCGCGCGTTCCAGGAATTCCGATCCGCGCCGCTGCTTTCACATCCCGTTGCGGGAGGGGTACCGGTATCGCTCATACCGTTTCGATCATTATACCTTCCTGTTCAGGAACATCCTCGTCGGACGTGGACTTAGGTATGCGAATCCTGAACGTGGTTCCTCGATCCGGCTCACTCTCAGCCGCGATCGTTCCCCCGTGGGCATCGACAATCCCCTTCACGATTGTCAGTCCCAGGCCAACCCCCCGTCGGTCGCCACGCCGAGCCTGCCAGAATTCTGTGAACAGTTTCGCCTGCTGCTCTGTCGTCATCCCGTGCCCCGTATCCTCGACCATAAAGCACACGCTCTGCTCGTCTTCGAGCGCCATCAACCTCACCAATCCACCTTCCGGCGTGAACTTGACGGCGTTGCTGAGCAGGTTGTCGAGCGCCTGAAGTAACCGGTCGCGGTCTCCGGTCACGCGAAGCGACCCGTCGGCGGAAGTGACGGTGACGGTAACGCCCCGCTCACCGGCCTGCGATGCGACTCCCTGTGACGCGTCACGCAGCAAGTCATTCACGATCACCGGTCTGCGCTCGATGTCCAGGCGACCGCGCTCTGCGCGCGCGACGTCCATTAGATCACGGATGAGCCGGTCGGCACGTTGCGCTGAGCTGCGAATGGCGCCGATCTGCTTTGTGAGCAACGCCGGATCTACGATCGGTTTCTCATCGAGCATTTCAAGGAGGAAGCTCGCGGCCATCTGGATGGTGTGCACAGGATTGCGCAGGTCATGCGTCACCACCGCGAGCACCTCATCGCGGGCACGCGTCGCCGCCTGAGCGGCCCGATATAGAGTCGCATTCTCCACCGCAGACGAGACGCGTCCTGCTATTTCTTCCACGAGCCAAAGGTCGGAAACGTCATAGTCGCGCTTCCCGGAAGCGAACAGAACCGTGCCGATGCGGCCTTGCTGCCCGCGTAGCGGGGCAATCACGATGTTTGTCATCCCGAGTTCTGCAAGAACTGCCGGCGCAGGCCCTATCGCCCCCACGTCGCCATCGGCACGCAGGCCGAGCGCAATGCCCGGTTCGCCAAGAAGGTCGCAGAGGTGTGCCTCCTGAGAAGGATCGATGTGGCGGCAGATGCTTCCGTCTCCGATCGCCCTGTCCTGCAGGTTAACAAAGCACGCTTCGCCGAGCAGCGGCAACGCCATACGCATTGCGCCACTCACCGTCGCCTCGTGCTCGAGCGACGACGCGAGCATCTCACCCGCATCGTCAAGCAGCTGCATTGCTTGCTCGGTACGTCGCTGGCTGGTGACGTCGCGAAAGGTTATCACCGCACCAACCATCGCACCGTCGATCAGCAATGGGGAAGACGTGCAATCCGCGGGCACCGCTGTTCCATCGCGGCGCCACAACACCGTATCGTGCACGCGAGCCGACCGTCCGTCACGGAACGCGTGGAATAGCGGGCAGTTCGCCTCGGGGAATGGTGTGCCGTCGGCGTGGTGATGATGCACCAGGTCGTGCATGTTGCGTCCGAGCGCCTCGCCCGGAGCGAAGCCGAGGATGTCGGAAGCCGCCGGGTTTATCGACGTACATTGCCCGTCGGTATCAACGGTATAGATGCCGTCGGTGCTCGACGCGATTACCGCAGCGCGCTCGCTCGCCGCAACCACGGCTTCGCGCGTAGCGCGGTCGGCATCCGACAATGCCTCGCGGAGCTCGAGCTCAGTGCGGAGCAGCGCACCAAGCTGTCGCAGCGTATCGATCTCCGACTCAGTCCACTCGTGGGGCTTCGTGTCAATCGCGCAGAAGCTGCCGAGTACCTGCCCGTCGGACGATTGGATGGGGATGCCTGCGTAGGCCACGACCCCCAGGTCGCGGATGGCAAGATTGTCGCGCACGAGTGGATGCTCGCGCGCGTCGGACACGATGAAGGGCGCGGCCTGCGAGACGACGTGCTGGCAGAACGAATGCGAGAGCGGCGTCTCACGTCGACTGGCCCACGGCTCCGGGAGCCCGTGCTGACTCTTGAAGAACTGGCGATGATCATCTACGAGCGACACCAGCGCTACGGGCACACCGAGCACCGCCGAGGCCAGGCGCGTGATGCGTTCGAAACGCTCCTCTACCGGTGTGTCAAGCAGCGCCGACCGCTGCAGCGCGCTCAACCTGGCGGGGTCGTCGAGAATCGGCTTGCGTGCCACGTCACCCAGGTCATTCACGCGCGTGACCAGCCTGCAGCCGCCGTGCGCTTAGGTACGAGGTATCAGGAGGCAAGATGTAGCGGACTAGTCGAATGAGCTCGGGGCGGCGCAAGGGAAGGACGGGCGACGTTTGGAAATGGCCAAGTCCGCACATGATCGCTTTCATCGCAGTAGCCATGCCGCGGCCTTGGTCAATCATACCTGATACAAAGGTGTGCTTACGTGAGGGAGGTGATCGGTTTGCAGTGGCGCGCGTCGAAGCTCAGTTCAAGGCGTTGCCGGAATCGCTGCCCTCAGCGCTTCTCTGCTTCGGCGTGCCCGGTTCGGCGGGTATGACTGCAGCTGGCAAGCGCGCCGGTTGGCGAACGAAAATTCCGATTCCGATCGAGGTGCGTCTCGCACTGTCCCACCAGACAGGCCGGGCAGAGCGCGACCGCTTCGCGGTCGCATTCGATGCATCGCATTAGCGTTTTGCTCCAGTAAGTCCGAGCCCTTCCGCCACCCGCCTTCCATAGTCCGAGTCGCATTCAGTGAGATGCGAGATCATTCGCTGTTTGATATCGTCGCCGCAGGGTGCGAGCTGCGCAACGAGATTCTCGATCAACTCATCCCGCTCCCAATCGGAAAATGCGCGGTAGCGGGCGCCGGCCTGCCCATAATCGTTCTCCCGGCTGATCGACTGTCGGACGACGTGCCCGGAGACGAAAGGAGTATGCTGCGCTCCGGCGCTTGGCGCCTCGACCGGGCCTCCGCGCGCAGAGGGTTCGTAGTTCACGTGCAGATTTCCACCGCCGGCGCCACCGCAAACGTCGTAAGCCATCTGGCCGTCGCGCTGATTTGTGGCGACAGCACTCAGCGGGCGGTTGATGGGAAGTTGAAGATAGTTTGGCCCCAGACGATAGCGCTGCGTGTCGGAGTACGAAAACGTCCGGCCCTGGAGCATTTTGTCATCGGAAAAGTCCATCCCGTCGACCATCACGCCCGTGCCGAAGGCCACTTGCTCAACCTCGGCGAAGTAGTCCTCCGGGTTCTTGTCGAGAACCATCCGCCCCACCGGTCGCAACGGATACTGCTCGGGGGGCCATACCTTGGTGGCGTCGAGAGGGTCGAAGTCGAGCTCGGGATGCTCGCCGTCCTCCATTATCTGAACCTGCAGCTCCCACTCAGGAAAGTCGCCGCGCTCGATCGCGTCGTAGAGGTCGGCGGTGGCGTGGTTGAAGTCCTTGCCCTGAATCGCCTCCGCCTCGACCTGCGTCAGATTGCGCTCCCCGGCCTTCGGTATCCAATGGTATTTGACGAGCACCGCTTCACCCTGGGCGTTGACCCACTTGTAAGCGTGCACTCCGCTGCCGCGCATCTCGCGATAGTTGGCGGGAATTCCCCAGGGGCTGAAGAGGAAGGTGATCATATGCATCGCCGCCGGCGTGAGACTGATGAAGTCGAAGATGCGACAGGAGTCCTGGCGGTTGGTGACCGGATCCGGCTTGAAAGCGTGGACGACGTCGGGAAATTTCATCGCATCGCGGATGAAAAAAATCTGCAGGTTGTTCCCGACCAGGTCCCAGTTGCCATCCTCGGTGTAAAACTTGACGGAGAAGCCGCGCGGGTCCCTCAGCGTTTCCGGCGAATGGCCGCCGTGAATCACGCTCGAGAAGCGCACGAAAACCGGTGTGCGCTTTCCCTTTTCCTGGAGCAGCTTTGCGCGTGTGAGTGGGGCGATCGGATCGCCACCCACCGAGCCGTACGCCTCAAAGTATCCGTGTGCTCCCGCGCCGCGCGCGTGAACAACACGCTGCGGAATCCGCTCGCGATCGAAGTGGGAGATCTTCTCCAGGAAGTGGTAGTTCTCGAGGACCGTCGGTCCGCGATCTCCAACAGTCCGATTGTTCTGATTGTTCGATACAGGGTGTCCCTGCCGGGTGGTCAGTGTCGGCGCGGTGGAAATGTCGTCGGGCCGATCCGTACCGTTCTTTTTCGCCATTCTCTCCCCTGTGCGATTAGGACGCCCGCATCCGTTGTCAGATGGAAGCTGAGCACGTTTATGCGTATTGGAATGAAGATTGGGACCCCTCCCATCATAAAGCAAATCAATTATGTAAATTGATACTATAGAGAAAAGCTATTCCTGCCTTGACCCTGAAACGTTTATTGTATGCCGACGCCTTCCGATGGCTCGACGATCACGCTGACGCAACTCGCCTACGCGGTGGCACTCGACACGCACCGCCACTTTGGGCGCGCCGCGCACGCCAGCGGCGTTACGCAGCCGACCCTCTCCATTCAGCTTCGCAAGCTCGAGACCGCGCTCGGCGTGATGCTGTTCGACCGTAGTGCCACGCCTCCCATCCCGACCGACATCGGTGTCGTGCTTCTCGTCCAGGCGCGTGCTGTGTTGGGCGAAGCGGCGCGGCTCAGCACCTTGCGCGACGCGGCGAGAGGAACGATTGCGGGCGAGTTGCGACTTGCCGTCATTCCGACGCTGGCCCCGTATCTGTTGCCAGCCGTCCTCGAGTTGCTCACCATCCGGCATCCGGAGCTGGAGCTCGTTGTCGAAGAGCGGGTGACGGAGTCGGTGCTTGAGGGATTGCGCCAGGAAACGCTCGACGCCGGCCTTATCGCCAGCGTGATCGATGCACCGGGGGTCACAAGCCGTACGCTTTTCCACGAACCGTTCATCGGCTATGTGAGTAGCACCCATCGTCTCGCGGGAAGTACTCACGTCTCAGCAAAAGACCTTTCCCTCGACGATCTCTGGCTCCTTTCCGAGGGACACTGTCTTCGGACTCAGGCCGTAACTCTCTGCCGCAAACGTGGGCAGCGCGGCGGAGACGGTACGCGAAGCTTGGGGGGCGGGTGTACCCGAATGGCGCGGTTCGAAAGCGGTAACCTCGAGACACTCAAGGGGCTCGTCGAGCGCGGCTTGGGAATGACCCTCTTGCCTGCGCTGGCCGCCGCCGCTCTAGCTACCGATGCTCAGCGTCGTTTGCTCATACCGTTTGCGGAACCTGTGCCCAGCCGAGCCATTCGCCTCGTCAGGCGGCGCCGGCACGTCCGGGAGCACCTCGTTCGTGCAGTGGTTGCAATCGTGCGGGAAGTGGCGGCGGCGACGATTGGCGGGAATAACGCGCCGCCGTCCCGGAAATCTTAGCAGACTGTTGCATATCGTTGCACGGAAACTTGGCCGCGGATTGACCCAGCAGCAGGGCGTCAATCCAGCGGCCGTTTTTTCGTTAGCGCTAACCGATCGTTCGCCATATTTTGGCCGATGACCATTCTCGAGCAGCTCCAGAGTGCGCTGGCCGATCGTTATCGGCTGGAACGCGAGATCGGTTCCGGTGGAATGGCCAACGTATTTCTCGCCCGCGATCTCCGGCACGACCGCGAAGTAGCCGTAAAGGTTCTGAAGCCAGAGCTGGGTGCCGTGCTTGGCGCGGAACGTTTCTTATCCGAAATAAAGGTCACCGCAAACCTCCAGCATCCTAATCTCTTGCCGCTGTTCGACAGCGGTGAAGCGGCTGGACTCCTGTTTTATGTAATGCCGTTCGTGAAAGGGGAAACACTTCGGGCGTGGCTGGACCGCGAGAAGCAGCTCCCCGTCGAAGAGGCAGTGCGAATTGCTGTCGCAATCGCGAGCGCGCTCAGCTACGCGCATCAGCACGGAGTCATTCATCGCGACCTGAAGCCGGAAAATATTCTGATTCAATCCGGTGAGCCCGTGATCGCCGATTTTGGGATAGCGCTGGCGGCCAGCAACGCAGGCGGCGCGCGAGTAACGCAGACGGGCCTTTCGCTCGGCACTCCGCAGTATATGAGTCCGGAGCAGGCGGCCGGCGACCGGGTCATCGATGCACGGAGCGACATCTACTCACTCGGCGCGGTTACCTATGAGATGCTTGCTGGCGAGCCGCCGCACAGTGGCACGAGCGCGCAGGCGATAATTGCAAAATTGATGACGACGGAACCGCGCGCGCTTCACACGCTGCGTTCCACGGTCCCAATGCATGTAGCCGCCGCGGTAGAGAAGGCGCTCGCAAAACTTCCGGCAGATCGCTTTGCGTCCGCCCGCGAGTTCGCGGTGGCCCTAACCAATCCTGCGTTCGTTCTGTCGCGCACGACCGGGATTTCAGCACGGCTTGCTGCCACAGGGATGGAGGCGAAGCGTTGGAAGTGGATCAGTATTGCAGCCGGCAGTGTCGCTCTCATTCTGCTCGGCGTGAGTGCCTGGCTGCTGACTCGGCCGAAACCGATTGGTCGCGTTCTTCGCTATTCAATTTCGCTGGACTCCACGCAGGAGCTGCGTGGAACTCCTCCGCGAAGAATAGCGCTGTCAGAAGACGCCTCCCTTTTGGTTTTCACCGGGGGCAGTACTCGAAAGCTGTTTGTTCGAAAACGCGATGCGTTCACGGCCACCGAATTGTCCGGGATCGATGGGGTATATGCCCCATTTTTCTCACCCGACGGAAAGCAGATCGCCTACACCACCAACATTTTTGAGCTAAAGGTTGTTCCGACTGAAGGGGGACAACCGGTCACGGTCATCGATTCAGTGGTGGGCCGGGGAGACGGAAGCTGGGGCGATGACGGTTTCATTTACATAGGCCCCCGTGTTCCGGGGGCGCTCTATCGTATTCGCGCAAATCCCGGCGCACAGCAGGAGAAAATCACATCGCTTGACACC
The DNA here is from genome assembly GCA_046599115.1 of Gemmatimonadaceae bacterium. GTDB lineage: Bacteria > Gemmatimonadota > Gemmatimonadetes > Gemmatimonadales > Gemmatimonadaceae > UBA4720. The sequence continues at coordinate 394 of JBKJHG010000197.1, read as the reverse complement.
GCAACGCACGAAAGCGGACACAATCTTCCGGCAGTTCTGCCTGGCTCGAAAGCGTTTCTCTTTACGATCTTCTATATAAACAAGCCGCCTGCGATCGCAGTTTCGCAGATCGGTTCAACCGGGCACCGCGTTCTTTTCAATGGCTACTTCCCGCAATACGTATCCCCTGGTTACATCGTATTTGGCGGCTCGGGCGGTACGTTGATGGCGGTCCGGTTTGACAAAGACAAACTCCGAACGATTGGCGATCCGGAAGCCGTCCTCGACCCTTCCATCTCGCCAACTAAAAATGTGGCTGACTATGCAGTGTCAAATTCGGGAACACTTGCGTACGACGGCCGCTCACAGCAAGCGTTGCATGATCTAGTATGGGTTACCAGGGATGGCAAATCCC
>JBKJHG010000103.1:0-18019 GCA_046599115.1 Gemmatimonadaceae bacterium | reverse complement strand
TGCAGATCGTCTGCCGGCTAAACGCGGCGGGCAAGGGCGGTCTCGTTATCTTGCTCAAGGAGCGGCCGGTTCTTGCCGCGTTCACTGTGACGGGCGCGAAACGCGTCTCGGCCGGCGACGTGAAAGACCGCATTGCCTTTCCGGTCGGATCGCCGATCGACCCCGGGCTCATCGCCAAGGCGATCGAGCGCACCGACTCTCTCTATGAGAGCAAGGGCTATTACCTCGCCCGGATTACCGTTGACTCGACGATCACCGCCGGCAAGCTGAAGCTCGCCTTCAAGATCGATGAAGGGCGGCGTCTCGCGATTTCCGGAATTCGCATCACCGGAAACAAGAGCATCTCGGATCGCGAGATCGTGTCTGCGATGTCCATCAAACCGGAAGGTTTTCTCTTCACGCGCCCCGGCGAGTTCGACGACGAGAAGTACGCTGCCGATCTGTCGCAGCACATTCCCGAGCTGTACAGCTCGCGCGGATACATCGATTTCCGCGTCGTGCGCGACACGCTGATCGTTGATCGAGAGAAGGGCAAGGCGCTCATCGACATCACCGTTGATGAAGGACCTCGCTACACCGTCGGCACTTTTGAAGTGCTCGGCAACCGCCGCTTCTCGACCGAGCAGATCGCGCAGTTCTATCCGTTCACCAAGGCGGCGGCTCCGGTGACGACGAAGGCGCTCGGCGTCATCCGCCGCGCCCACGTGAATCCGCCCAACACCTTCGATCAGGCTAAGTGGGACGACGCGGAGCAGAAGTTGGTCGAGGCGTACAACGACGAAGGCTACATCTACGCGCAGATCCGCCCTGTCGCCGAGCGCCAACCGGGAACGGACTCGGTGCGAAAGGTCAATCTCCGCTGGGAGATCGAAGAGCGGTCGCCGGCGATCATCAACCGCATCGAGATTGCCGGCAACGACTACACCTCTGAAGCCTGCATCCGCGAGCAGATTGTGCTCGTGCCCGGTCAGGTGTTCAATCGCAACTTCCTGATTCGCAGCTACCAGAACATCGGCAATCTCAACTTCTTCGAGCAGCCGATGGCGGCGCCCGAGACGAAGGCGAGCGGAGATCAGGGCGACGTTGACGTCGTATTTACGGTGAAGGAAAAGCGAACGGGCAACGTGAACTTCGGCGCGTCGATGGGCCAGGGCACCGGACTCGGCGGGTTCATCGGGCTCGACCAGCCGAACATGTTCGGCAAGTGCAAGCGCGCCCAGCTGCAGTGGCAGTTCGGCCGGTACATCAACGATTTCAACGGCACCTACAGCGATCCGAACATCCGCCAGTCGAGAGTGTCCGGACAGGTTACGGCATACCACACGAGATCGCGCTACACCATCGCCGATCTCGGCGAAGCACGCAGAGTCGGCGGTGAGCTGCAGCTTGGCTTCCCGGTGCCGAACTCGCTCTACACCAGGGTGTACCTCTCGTATGGCGGAGAGGCGGTTAAATACTCCGGCGGCGGGCTTCTCGGAACGGTCACGACGAACGGCTGCACCAGTTGCTTCCGCTCGACCCTCGGCCTCACCGGAACGCACGACACGCGCGTCGGACTTCCATTTGCGAACGAGGGCGGCATCCAATCGTTCTCGGCGCAGTTCAACGGTGGCCCGCTCGGCGGAACCGCCGCGTATCAGCGCTACACGACGGAATTCCGCACCTATGCGCCGATCGGGCACATCGGCGGTAGCGTGCTGGGCGGGCAGCCGATGGTGTTCTCCGTCGGCCTCTCGGCGAGAGCGGGGGCGATCTTCGGAAATACGGGCCCCTTCTTCTACTCCCAGGCGTTCACGCTCGGCGGCACGCAGTACGGCGAGCCGCTGCGGGGATACAGCGAGTTCGCGATCGGCCCGAACGGCTTCGACCCGGCGGCCGAGGACACTCAGGCGAAGCGGAGCTCGTTCGGCAACGCGTTCTTTCTCGGCACGGCGGAGCTCGGCCTGCGGTTGAATCAGTCGATCTACTTGAACACATTCTTCGAAGGCGGCAACGTTTGGAATCACCCGCGCGAGTTCGACCCGACCAGGTTGTTCCGTAGCGCGGGCTTTGGGGTGAGCACTTTGAGCCCGCTTGGACCGTTGGGCGTTGATTTAGGGTATGGATTCGATAAGGTGGATGCTTCCGGGAATCCCAAACCGGGCTGGAAGGTACACTTCAAACTTGGACAATTCTTTTAATGACTGGAGCAAGGATGCGTAGCACACTTCGCGCGGCACTTTTTGCCGGCTTGTCATTGGTTCTCGCTGCCGCCCCTGCGCGCGCGCAGACGGTCAAGCTTGGTTACATCAATTCGGCGCAGATTCTCGCCCAGGCGCCCGGTCGCGCCGAAGCGGAAGCGCGGTTCGACAAGGAAGTCGTTGCGTACCGCGCGCAGCTTCAGCGGATGAACGACTCGCTTAACGCAATGGCGACGCAGTTCGACAAGGATTCGCCGACGCTCGACAGCGCTACACGCACTCGACGCGGCATCGCCGTGCGCACTCGTGAAGCCGAGTATCAGAGTCGCGCCCGGATGCTCGACTCCACGATGCAGACGCGTCAGGCCGAGCTTGTGCGTCCGATTATGGAACAGGTGCAGAAGGTAATTGAGGCGATCCGCACCGAAGACAACTACTCGATTATCCTCGACGTCGGTTCACAGACCAGCGTCGTGGTCGCGGCCGACAAAAAGCTCGACCTCACCGACAGAGTGCTCGCGCGTCTCAAGACGATGCCGGCACCCGGAGCCACGGGAGGACCGGTCACGACGCCTGCTGGAGTGACACGACCTAAGCGGTGAGAACTTCCACTTCTTCCAGCTTGAAAAACATCAGCGGTGATGGTGCTTGCACTATCACCGCTGAGGCTATTGCCGCCTTGGTTGGAGGGGAGCTCATCGGCGACGGGAGCGTGTCTGTCTCCTCGGTGGCGCCCCTCGACCGCGCCGGTCCCGACCAGCTGAGCTTTCTCAGCAGCGCAAAGTACGCAGAACTGTTCGCCGGATCGAATGCTGGAGTCGTGCTCGTGGATCCTGAGTTCCGCGACGCACCAAGCTCCGCGAGAGCGAAAATCCTCGTCTCAACCCCGATGGAGAAGCTGCTTGCTGTGCTGCCCAAGCTTTATCCGGCACGCGATGCGGCGCCGGGCATCGCTCCGACGGCGCGCATCGGTAAAGGGGCGTCGCTCGGCTCGAACGTTTCGATCGGAGAGTACTGCGTCGTTGGAGAGGGCGCCGTGATCGGCGACGGGACCGTCCTCGGAACGGGCTGCGTGATCGGCGCCGGCGCGGTTGTCGGAGCCGAGTGCCACCTTTATCCGCAGGTTACGCTTTACGAACGCGCCCGGCTCGGCGACAGAGTGGCGATTCACTCGGGCGCGCGTATCGGGTGCGACGGATTCGGTTACGTATTCCGCGACGGCGCGCACGTGAAGATTCCGCACGTCGGTGGATGCGTCATTGGAGACGACGTCGAAATCGGCGCTAACACGACGATCGACCGCGGCAGCATCGACGATACCGTCATCGGCGCCGGGACGAAGGTCGATAACCTGGTCCATATCGCGCACAACGTGCGCATCGGGAAGCTCTGCCTGCTGATCGCGCAGGTTGGGGTTGCGGGCTCGGTTGTCATCGGCGATGGCTGCGTTGTCGGCGGCCAAGCCGGCATTTCGGGTCACGTCACGGTTGGCGCGGGGGCAAAGCTCGCCGCCCAGGCTGGAGTATTCGGAGACATCCCTGCCGGCGAAACCTGGTCGGGCTATCCGGCGCGGCCGCATAGCGAGTCGCTGCGCGCGTCGGGCGCGCTGTTCAAGCTCGCCGGTATGATGCGGCGCATCGAAGCGCTGCTCGCCTCGCACGAACAGAAGTGAAGCGGGCGACGATCGTGCGCGAGACGAGCCTCGAGGGAGTCGGGCTCCACCTCGGCGTGCAATGCCGCATCACATTCAAGCCGGCGGGCGAAGCATCGGGAGTACTGTTTCGCCGCACCGACCTCGCGGGAGCTCCCGAGATCCGGGCGCACGTAAGCGAGGTCGGCGCGAGCGAACGGCGCACCCAGCTCGGCACGGGAGTGGAAGCGGTGCACACCGTTGAGCACGTGCTTGCAGCGGTAGCCGGACTCGGGATCGACGATCTGGTGATCGAGATGGACGCTCCTGAACCGCCGATTCTCGACGGCAGCGCGGGGCCGTTTCTGCGCGCGTTGCGCGAGGCCGGGCTTGCGCCGGGGGTAGGGGAGCCGGATTTTTTGCGTCTGGACGAGCCGCTCCGAATCATCGACGGCGCGTCGGTCTATGAGGCGTATCCGTCCGACAAGCTCGAGCTCGATGTTACCATCGACTTCCCGCACCCGCTGATCGGGCGGCAGTCGCGTAGCTTCAGTGTCACGCCGGAGTCGTTCGAATCCGACCTGTCGGAAGCGCGGACGTTCGGTTTCGTGGAAGAGGTGGACGCGTTGCGCGCCGCCGGGTTGATCAAGGGTGCATCGCTCGAGAATACGGTCGTGCTCGACGAGAAGAAGGTGCTGAGCGGCGCGCTGCGATGGAGCGACGAGTTCGTCCGTCACAAAGCGCTCGACTGCGTCGGCGACCTGGCGCTCGCCGGGTCGAGAGTTAGCGCGCGAATCGTAGCGCTGAAGCCGAGTCACCGGGGGACGGTGGCGTTGGTAAGGGAAATGATAAAAGCCGGGAGAAAGGAGACGAGGATGGCCGAGAAGAAGAAGACGACATTCGCGATCGAAGACATCATGAAGGTGCTTCCGCATCGCTATCCGTTCCTGCTGGTAGACCGGATAATTGAGATCGAGCCGATGAAGCGGATCGTCGGAATCAAAAACGTCACCATCAACGAGCCGTTCTTTCAGGGGCACTTCCCGGGTCATCCGATCATGCCCGGTGTGCTCATCATCGAGGCGATGGCGCAGGTGGGCGGAATGCTGATGCTGGGCACGATTCCCGAGCCGGACACGAAAGTCGTGTACTTCATGTCGCTCGACAATGTGAAGTTCCGACGGCCGGTGAAGCCCGGAGACCAGCTTCGTTTCGAGCTCGAAGTCGTGCACCTGCGCGGCTCAGTCTGCAAGATGCGCGGTCTCGGCAAGGTGGACGGCGAAGTCGTGGTCGAAGCCGATATGGCGGCGGCGATTCGCGACCGATGACATCAGGCTCGATTCATCCGTCGGCGGTCATCGACCCGGGCGCGAAGCTCGGAAATAACGTCACGATCGGTCCGTTCGTGATCATCGGCGAAGGATGTGTAGTCGGCGACGGCTGCGTCATCGCCGCGCGCGCCACGCTGGAGCGGAACGTGAAGCTCGCCGCCAACGTCAAGATCGGTATCGGCACCATCCTCGGCGGAGAGCCGCAGGATCTGAAGTTCGGCGGCGAGGAGACGACAGTCGAGATCGGCGAAGGCACGACCATCCGCGAGTACACGACGATCAATCGCGGCACGACGCATTCGTTCAAGACGAGGGTGGGCAAGGATTGTCTGCTGATGTCGTACGTGCATCTGGCGCACGACTGCCAGATCGGCGACGGAGTCATCTTGTCTAACGTGGTGCAGCTGGCGGGGCACGTGATCGTCGAGAACAAGGCGATCATCTCCGGACTCACCGCAGTGCATCAGTTCGTGCGCATCGGGCGCCACAGCTTCATCGGCGGCTGCTCGCGCGTTTCCAAGGACATTCCGCCGTTCCTCAAGGCGGTGGGGAATCCGGTCAAGCTCTACGGGCTGAACACGATCGGTCTCCAGCGCCACGGCTTTTCCGAGGAAGTTCTTCGTGAGCTGAAGCGCGCATACCGTCTGTTCTTCCGTTCGGATCTCAACGTCAGCCAGGCGATGGAACAGGCGAGCAGCGAGCTCGAGCCTTATCCCGAGGTGCAGGAGCTCGTCAAGTTCGTCGAGGCGAGTGAGCGCGGAGTAGTGATTTGACGCCGGCGCCGCGTGTCGGCGTCGTCGGTGCGGGCAGCCTCGGATTTCATCACGTCCGTCTTCTCCGCGATCTTCCCGGCGCGACGTTCGCCGGATTCTACGACGCCAGTGCCGAGCGCAGCCAGCACGTAACGAAAGAGCTCGGGGTCACGGGTGCAGACAGCTATGGGGCCCTTCTCTCGGGCTCCGACGCCGTCAGCATCGTCGTCCCGACTCCCGCGCACCACGAAGTCGCGAAGGCCGCCCTCTCAGCGGGGAAGCACGTCTTCATCGAGAAGCCGATCACCGTAAGCCTCGAGCAGGCGGACGAGCTGCTGGCGATTGCGAAGCAGAAGGGACTGATAATCCAGATCGGGCACATCGAGCGGTTCAACCGCGCAGTTCGCGCGGCACTCCCGTATGTGCACGAGCCGAGGTTCGTGGACAGCGAGCGACTCGCGCCGTTCAGTCCGCGCGGCTCGGATGTCGCCGTGGTTCTCGATCTGATGATTCACGATATCGATCTGCTGCTTACACTCGTCGGCGCCGACGCGAGCGAGATCAGCGCGGTGGGAGTGCCGGTGCTGACGCCGATGCTCGACATCGCCAATGCCAGAGTGACGTTTTCGTCCGGCGCAGTCGCGAACATCACGGCGAGCAGAATCTCGCGCGACAGAAAGCGGAAGATCCGCATCTTCCAGCACAGCGGCTATATGTCGCTCGACCTCGCTGCGGGAACGGGAGAGTACTACAAGCTGAAAGGCAACCTGGCCGAGCTGATCGCGTCGGGAAAGCCGCTCGACATGGCCGAGGTCGTGGACCGGGTCGCGCTCGAAGCACCCGAGGGAGAGCCACTGAAGTTGGAGCTGGAGAGCTTTGTCGCGGCGCTCAATGGAACGGGGCCTGTCGTCGTGAGCGGCGAGGACGGCCGAACGGCACTCGCCGTGGCGCTCCAGATCGTAAACGAAATCGAGCGGACGCTGCCCGCCCTCGCGGGAAAGCGCCGTCCCGATGCGTAAGATCCTTTTTGTCGCCGGCGAGGCATCCGGCGACCTCCACGCTGCTGGCGTCGCCGCGGCGCTGCGACGAATTCACCCCGAGCTTGAGCTGGCGGCGGTAGGGGGAGCGAAGCTCGCCGAGCAGGGCGTCGAGATGGTGCACCTCGACTCACATCTGGGCGTAATGGGTTTCTTCGAGATTCTCGAGCACATCCCGGCGCACTACCGGCTGCTCGCGAAAATCTCCGGAATGATGGAGCGTGGCGAGATCGCACTGATCGTCCTCATCGACTATCCGGGCTTCAACATGAAGGTCGCGAAGTGCGCAAAATCATTCGGAGTGCCGGTACTTTATTACGTCACGCCGCAGGTTTGGGCCTGGGGCTCGGGAAGAATTCCAAAGCTGGCGCGTCTCGTCACAAAGGCTGCGGTGATCCTTCCATTCGAGGAGCCGTTGCTGCGTGGCTACGGGGTGGACGCGACATTCGTCGGGCACCCGATGCTCGACCGCGCGGTGAACATGCCGTCGAAGCAGCAGGCCAGGGAGACGCTGGGCATTCCCGCCGACGCCGAAGTGCTGGCGCTGTTTCCCGGAAGCAGACAGCAGGAAATCGATCGGCATCTCGACGATTTCGTCGCCGCGGCAAAGTTGCTCGTGCAGAAGCGGCCGGGACTGCGTGTGTTGGTGAGCGTAGCGCAAACCGTCAAGCTCGACCCCGCGCGCTGCCCGTTCCCGCTCATTCATTCGCAGTCACTCTCCGTGCTGCGGGCTGCAGACGTCGGACTTTGCAAGAGCGGCACGACGACGCTCGAGGCGGCGATCGCCGGATGCCCGCTTGTGGTTGCGTACCGGACGGGCCGAATCTCCTTCGCGCTCGCCAAGATCGTGGTGAAGGTTCCGCACATTGGGCTGGTCAACATCGTGGCGGGTAGGGAAGTCGCGCCTGAGTTCATTCAGGATGCGATTCAGAGCGAGCCAATCGCTGCCGCTCTGTCGCGGCTGCTCGACCCCGGGCCGGCGAGGGAGACCGCACTAGTGGGACTCGCCGAGGTTCGCGACAAGCTGGGGAGCGCGGGGGCCGCGGGCCGCGTCGCGGAGATGGCATCGGCGCTGGCCCGATGAGCGAAGGATCAGGTACCTCCGGGCTCTCCCACAAGGATAGGGTTGGACTTACCCTCGGCGGCGGCGTGCTGCGCTCCCTAGCGCACACGTGGCGGTTCGAGGTACGGAACGGCGCCGCGCTTGAATCGCTTCGAGATCAGCGGAGACCTTTCATTTTCTCGCTCTGGCACGGACAGCTTTTACCGCTGCTGTGGCACCATCGGAATGAGCGGATCGCGGTTCTTATCAGCGAGCACCGTGACGGAGAGCTCGTCGCGCGGATGGCGCAGTCACTCGGCTACCGGCTGATTCGCGGCTCGTCCACGCGCGGCGGGGAGAGGGCCCTCCTCGGCCTCGTCCGTGATTTGCGCGAAGGCCTAGAGGTAGCAGTGACACCGGACGGCCCGCGCGGTCCCGCATTCAAGTATGCGCCCGGCGCTCTCATTGCGGCGCAGCGCTCGGGAGCGGCCATTCTTCCAATCGCAGCACACGCGACGAGCGCCTGGCGGCTTGCGAGCTGGGACGGTTTTCTTATCCCGAAGCCATTCGCGCGCGTGACTGTTGCGTATGGTAATCCCGCCGAAGTTGTCGCGCCGAACGCGAGAGCGGCGGCGGAGCAGGCGGAACATTTCGAGGAGATGATGATGGCGGCGACGCACGCAGCGGGTGGTTGATCTGAAGCGCAGTCTCGTCAGCGTGTGGACGAGCGGTGGCGCGGGAGCGAAGACGGCGCGAGCCGTGCTCTCCCCGTTTTCCGCGCTCTATCGGGGAGTTTCGGCATTGCGCGGTATGCTGTACGACCGGCGCGTGCTCCGCGTGTATCAGAGTTCCATTCCCGTCGTGAGCGTTGGGAACCTCACCGTCGGGGGGACGGGCAAGACCCCGATCTCGGCGTGGATTGCGCGAGAGATATTCGAGCGAGGACGAATACCAGCGATTGTTCTGCGCGGATACGGAAATGACGAACCTCTCGTCCACAAGCGGCTCAACGAAGAAGTCGAAGTTGTCATCTGCCGCGATCGCGTGCGGGGAATACGCGAAGCCGTTGCGTGCGGCGCGGATGTGGTCGTGCTCGATGACGGTTTTCAGCACCGTCGCGCGGCGCGCGACCTCGACATTCTTCTCGTGAGCGCCGACGGATGGCGCGGGGAGGCGACGCTGCTTCCCGCCGGCCCGTGGAGGGAGCCGCTGCGGTCGGCGCGGCGCGCGTCGCTGATCGTGATTACCTGCAAGACGGCGGGCGCCGGGAAAGTGGATGCGCTGAAAAGGGCGCTGGCCTCCGCCGCTCCGTCGGTGCCGCAGGCGGTGGCCCGGCTGCGTCTGGGAGATCTCCACAGCACGGCTACCGGACAGACGATGCCGCTCACCGCCCTCGCAGATGCGAAGGTGCTGGCGATCGCCGCGATCGCGAATCCTGAATCGTTCTTCGATCAGCTCACGGCCGTCAAGGCAAATGTGATTCCGCGCGCGTATCCGGACCATCATCCGTTCAGCGTTCGCGAAGCGGCGAATCTCGCGGCAGATTCCGAGGCTGCCGATTTTGTCGTCTGCACGCTGAAGGACGCTGTGAAACTGGGACCCTTATGGCCCACGCAGACGGGGTCGTTATGGTATGTTTCTCAGCGCGTGGGAATCGAAAATGGCGGGGCGACAATTGATGGGATGCTCGACCGCATTTGTGACTGAAACACTACCTGGACGATCACCGAACAGACATAAAAAATGGCATCCGATCTTCGCCTTCCAGCAACTGGGGTAGTTCAGCCGGACAAAGACCATTTCCTGAATGAGGAGAATCCGTTCGAAGCGATGATGTTCCGCTTCGACAAGGCCGCCGAGCTGCTCGATCTTGAGCCCGGCCTTTACAAAGTTCTCCGGCAAGCGGAAAAGCAAATCATCGTCTCGATCCCCATCACGCGCGACAACGGCGAGGTGGAGGTTTACGAAGGCTACCGCGTTCTTTACAACACATCGCGGGGTCCGGCGAAGGGCGGCATCCGCTTCGACCTGCAGGTCACGCTCGAGGAAGTAAAGGCTCTCGCCGCCTGGATGACCTGGAAGTGCGCGGTGGTGAATATCCCGTTCGGCGGATCAAAGGGCGGAGTTCGCTGTGATCCGCATTCGATGAGCGTCAACGAGCTCGAGCGACTCACTCGCCGCTATACCGCGGGCATCATTCGCTTCCTCGGCCCGAACTCCGACGTTCCCGCCCCGGACGTGAACACGAACGAGCGCGTGATGGCGTGGGTGATGGATACCTACTCGATGCACGTCGGTTACACCGATACCGCTGTCGTCACGGGGAAGCCGGTGGAGATGGGCGGCTCACTCGGCAGGCGCGAAGCTACCGGACGCGGCTGCATGCTGGTGACCAAGGAAGCGCTGAAGCATCTCGGCCTGCCGATCAAGGGAACGCGGATCGCAGTTCAGGGATTCGGCAACGTCGGCTCCGTCGCCGCCGACCTGCTTGCGAAAGAGGGGTGCCGCATCGTCGCCATCGGCGACCGCAATGTCTCGCTCTACAACGACAAGGGGATCGACATCCCCGACGCGATCGCTTACGCGGCCAAGAACAGGGGGCTGGAAGGCTACAAGAAGGGTGACGTGATCAGCGGCGCCGATCTTCTCACCCTCGACGTTGACGTGCTCGTGCCGGCGGCGTTGGAAAACGTGATCACGACGAAGAACGCCCACGACATCAGGGCGAAGATGATCTGCGAAGGTGCGAACGGTCCGACGACGGCGGCGGCCGATTCGATCCTTGACGAAAAGGGTGTGTTCGTAATTCCTGACATCCTCGCCAACGCCGGCGGTGTCACCGTTTCCTATTTCGAGTGGGTGCAGGACCGCGGCGGCTACTTCTGGCCGGAGGATCTCGTCATCGACCGCCTCGAGAAAATCATGTGCTCGAGCTTCGCCGAAGTTCTCAATTTGTCGAAGCGCCACAAGGTGAATATGCGCACGGCCGCGTACATGCTTTCCATCAGCAGAGTGGCGAACGTCCACCGGCTCCGCGGCGTTTACGCATAAATGCGCCTCGTGGTGGCCGTCGTTGGTAAGCCGCGCCACGCCGAATTGAGAGAAGCAATCCTCGATTACGAGAGCCGGGCAGCGCGGTATTGGCCGCTCGACGTTCACGAAGTAAAGGAGGAGAGCGCATCGTCGCTCTCTCCCGCCGAAGTGATGACCCGGGAAGCCAAGCGGCTTAGCGAGAAGCTTCCCGCCGGAGCGCGAGTGATTGCGTGTGACGCGGGCGGCGAGAGGAAGAGCTCGCGAGAATTCGCCGCGCTCCTCCAATCATCCAGGGAAGAAGCGCGCGATCTGGCATTCGTCATCGGCGGCGCATTCGGGCTCGGCGAGGAAATCGTCTCGACAGCGAGCGCCAAGCTATCGCTGGCGCCATTCACGCTCCCGCACGAGCTCGCCCGTCTCGTGCTCACCGAGCAGATCTATCGCGCCGGCACGATCATTCGTGGCGAGCCGTACCACAAGTGAGCGCCAACATCGTGGCGTCCGCGACTCCGAGAAATCAAGAGCCTGCGTGGTACGAGCAATGGTTCGGCGAAGACTACCTCGCACTTTATCCGCATCGCGACGGCCGGGAAGCGGAGAAGGTCGTCGCGCTGCTGCAGCGGAAGCTGGAGGGCAGAAAAGTTGAGCGCGTCCTCGATCTCGCCTGCGGAGCCGGGCGGCACTCGCGCGTGCTCAACAAGCATTGGTGGACAACCGGCCTTGATCTCTCGCAAGCGCTGCTTTCCGTCGCGCGTCGCGAAGAGCCGGCGGCGCCCTATGTCCGCTGCGATATGAGAGTACTGCCTTTTCGCAGCGGCAGTTTCTCGCTCGTCGTGAATCTCTTCACCAGCTTCGGCTACTTCAGCGAGGACTCCGATCACCGGCGGGTGATTGGCGAGATCGCCGCCGTCACCGCCCCGAACGGGATGTTCGTGCTGGATTACTTGAATGCAGACCACGTAGTCGCGCATCTCAAACCGACCGACGAGAAGGTCGTCAACGGCATTGCCGTGGACATCGAGCGCGCGATAAGCGCCGACGGACGGTTCGTCGAGAAGCGCATCACACTGCGTGAAAAGAAGAAGACGTTTGTCGAGCGCGTCCGCTTGTTCACGCGCGCCGACCTGGAATCCCTGATCGTGTCGGCGGGATTTGCGGTGCAGGAGGTAGTTGGCGACTATCAGGGATCGCCGTGGACGGCAGATTCCGAGCGAGCGATGTTCTTCAGCGTCAAACGATGAATCCAGAGGTCATATCTCAGCCGCTTGCGCTGCAGTCGGTGGCGCAAGGCGCGATGTGCGGAAAGGACGATCCTCGCTACGAGTCGCGGCCTTCGGGAAAGGACGGCTGGACGGCGCGCGCACGGGCGGTGGTTGCCTCGGTGCCCGTGGATTGGCTCGAACAACTTGCGCCGGCGTTCAACGCGACCGGTGAGGCAGGGGAGCGATTGGCGCGTTCCGCGAGCGGCAAGGGGATAGTCGTAACCAGCGGCCAGCAGCCCGGGCTCTTCGGCGGACCGGTTTACACGCTTTCCAAGGCACTCACCGCGCTGGCTCTCGCGAATGAAATCGAGAAGCTCACCGGCATTCCGACCGCGCCCGTGTTTTGGGCTGCGACGGACGACACCGACTTCCGCGAGGCCAGCAAGACGGTGATCGCAATTCCCGGTGGCGCGCGCGAGCTGACGATGGAGCCGGCGGCGCCCATCGGAGTGACGATGTCCGAGATGCCTCTCGGCGACGTGAGCCATTTGATTTCGGAGCTTTTGGCGGCGGGAGGATCAGGAGCGAATCCGGAATTGATTCCGCTCGTCAAGCGGAGCTACACGACTTCCAGCACAGTCGGCGACTCGTATGTCGCGTTGCTTCGTGAGCTGTTCGCTCCGCTCGGTATCGCTGTCCTCGACGCATCGCACGACGCAGTGCGGCGGCAGTCGGCGCCGTTGCTCAAGCGCGCACTCGAACGCGGCGACGAAATCGCAAATGCCGTTTCCGCCAATAATGCCGCAATCGAGAAGAATGGCCATTCGCTCCAGGTTCAGGACGTAGCTGGCCTTTCGCTGGTTTTTGAAAACACATCTTCCGGTCGGAAGCGCATTCCGAGAAAGCGGGGCGTGCGCCACGTTGCACCGGGCGCGGATCTCGGCCCCAACGTTCTCCTCCGTCCCATCGTTGAGCGGCAGATTCTTCCTACAGTCGCTTACGCAGGCGGTCCTGCCGAGATCGCTTACTTCGCTCAGCTTTCACCGATCGCCGACACGCTCGAAGTCGCCAGGCCCCTCATCGTGCCGCGGTGGTCTTGCACCATCGTCGAGCCGCACGTGCGGAAGATTCTCGACGAGCTCGGGGTGGGGATCGCTGAGTTCCGGGATCCACACGCGGTCGAAACGAAAGTAGCCCGCGAAAAGCTTCCGGGTGATTTACAAAAAGAAATCTCCGCCTTCCGCGCGGCAATCGATGAGCGGGCGGCGTCGCTCTCAAGCGGCGTCAAAGGAGAACCCCCGCTCGTCGGCAAGTCAGTCGTCGAGGGCCTTCGTCACAATCTCGCGCATCGGGTCGACCGTTTCGAGCGCCGGGTTGTCGCTGCGTCGAAGCGCCGGCATTCAGATCTGATGCGCGATGCGGCAACGGCGCGTGGCTCGCTATTTCCACTCGGGCGACCGCAAGAGCGCGCGCTGAGCTTCGTTCCATTTCTCGTCCGATACGGCAACAAGCTTCTGGAGGAGATGCTGGCTGCCGCATCCGAGCACGCGCGGTCGCTGCTGTGACAACAGACGATTCCGGCGAGCGGCAGAATACCGACGAGGTAATTACGCCGCAGCCCGAAGTTCCGGTCGTCGATCGGTCACGGGGAGCCGCGGCGCTCGTGGCGCTCGGAATTCTTCTCAGCCGTGTCACCGGGCTGATTCGCCAGGTGATGATGGCGCGATATCTCGGAACGTCAATCGCCGCCGACGCCTTCAACGCTGCGTTCAGAATTCCGAACCTGCTGCAGAATCTATTCGGTGAAGGGGTGCTCTCCGCGTCGTTCATTCCGGAGTACGCGGGCCTCCTCGGCCGCGGGGAAGACGAAGAGGCGACGCATCTCGCCGGCGCCGTAGCCGGGATGCTGGCGCTCGTCACATCGCTGATCGTCCTCGCCGGAGTCCTCGGCGCGCCCTATCTCGTCGCGTTGATTGCAAACGGGTTCACGGGAGAGAAGCGCGAGCTGACGGTCCGGCTCACACGAATCCTTTTCCCCGGCGCCGGACTCCTCGTGTTTTCGGCGTGGTGCCTCGGTGTGCTCAACAGTCACCGCAAGTTCTTTATGTCGTACGCGGCGCCGGTGCTGTGGAATGTGGCAATGGTTGCGGCGCTGATCGGTTTCCACAGCGGCAGGTCGCAGGTGCAGCTTGCAGTGATCCTTGCGGTTGCGTCGGTGGTTGGGAGCGCGATGCAGTGCGCCGTGCAGCTGCCACTCGTCTTAAAGCTCGCGAAGGGAGTCCGATTCCGGCTTACCGCTGCGTCGCAGAGCGTCCGCAATGTGTTCAGCAATTTTCTGCCCGCGTTCGTCGGGCGGGGAGTGGTTCAGCTCAGCGCGTATGTCGATGCGTGGCTCGCCAGTTACCTTGGCAACGGCGCCGTGTCGTCGTTCACATACGCCCAGACGATCTATGTTCTCCCTGTCAGTCTCTTCGGGATGGCGATCTCGGCCGCCGAACTGCCGGCGATGTCAAGCGCGGTCGGAACGGACGCCGAGATCGCCGCGCATCTGAGAACCAGGCTCAACGCCGGCCTCGAGCGTATCGCGTTCTTCATCGTGCCGAGTGCGATCGCGCTATTCGCGCTTGGCGATCTGATCGTGTATCTGCTCCTCCAGAGCGGAGTCTGGCACCAGCGCGACACCATTTGGGTGTGGCAGATACTCGCCGGCTCGGCAATCGGACTCCTCGCCTCGACGATGGGGAGATTGTATTCGTCCACGTTCTATGCGCTGAGGGATACCAGGACGCCGCTGAAGTTTGCCGCCATTCGGGTTCTCCTCACGACCGTGCTCGGCTACGTCGCCGCACTTATCCTCCCGGGCGCGCTGGGCATCGATCCCAAGCTCGGCGCCGCCGGGCTCACCGCATCGGCCGGCTTCGCCGGATGGATCGAGTTTCTACTGCTGCGCCACGGGCTCAGAAAACGAATCGGAGACACGGGACTTTCAAAGGTGATGGCGGCGAAGCTATGGGTGGCAGCGATCCTCGCCGCGTCGGTGCCGTGGACGTTCAAGCTGCTCGGTCACAACGTGCAGCCAAAGCTTGTGTCGCTTGCGTTGCTTCTGATTTATGGCGGGCTCTATCTGCTCCTTACGACGCTGCAGGGAATCCCCGAAGCGCGCATCCTCACGAACCGGCTTGTCCGCCTTGTCGCACGGCGTGCGAAACCGGCCGCTTCATAGCGCAACGAGGCTTCCCGTCGGGGGTATAATACGAGCATGCTTCCCGTTCCCGACGCAGTAGCCGCAAAGCTCTCGCACCTCCCCGAAGCGCCGGGCGTGTACCTGTGGCACGATCGGGACGGCGGCATCCTCTACGTCGGAAAGGCAAAGAAGCTCCGCTCCCGCGTGAGGAGCTACTTCGCCAACGACGATATGGCGAGTGTGAAGACCCGCCATATGGTCAAGCTCATCGCCGATGTTGACACCATCGTCGTCCCGAGCGAGGCCCACGCCCTTGTGCTCGAAGCAAATCTGATCAAGGAGTACAAGCCCCGCTTCAACATCGCGCTCCGCGACGATAAGTCATATCCGTACATTAAAGTCACGCTGCAGGAGAGCTTCCCCCGAATTTTCGTAACGCGGCGGCTGCAGGACGACGGCGCCAAATACTTCGGCCCGTACACCGACGTCGGCGCGATGCGTCGCTCGCTCAACGTCGTGAAGCGGATATTCACCGTGCGCTCGTGCAATTACAACATGCCCGACGAAATGCCGGAGCGCGCCTGCCTGGATTACTACATCCACCGCTGCAAGGCGCCCTGCATTCTTGCGCAGTCGCGCGCCGACTACCGCTCTATGATCGATGAAGTCGTGCTCTTCCTTGAGGGGCGCACCGATGAAGTCGTGAGGCGCGTGCGTGAGCGAATGGACCTCGCCTCCGAAGCGCTCGACTTCGAGCGCGCCGCCGAGTTCCGCGATGTGGTGACCCACCTCGAGAAGATGGAAGAGCCGACCGTCGTTCTCGAAGTTGAAGGGGGAGACCGGGACGTCATCGGTTACGCGCGCGATGGTGACGACGCGTGCGTCGTCGTGCTGCGCATTCGCGGCGGCAAGCTGCTCTCCCGCGAGCAGCGCTTTCTCGAGAATCTCGATTCGGAAGAAGACACCGCCGCGCTCTCCGCCTACCTCGCCGGCGGCTATGTCGGAATGCAGGAGCGGGCGAGGGAGCTGCTCCTGCCGTTCGATTTCCCCGATCGCGATCTCATCGAGGAAGCGCTCGGCGACTCGAAGATTCAGATTCCTCAGCGCGGCTCGAGGCGGCAGCTCATCGCGCTCGCCGAGCAGAACGCGCGCCATTTGCTGGAGGAGCTGAAGCTGGCGAGCGCAGAGGCGGAGCAGCGCGCCGGGGATCCCGTGTACGAGCTGGGACGCGAGCTCGGACTGCAGCGGCTGCCTCGCACTCTCGTGTGCTTCGACATTTCCACCACGCAGGGTACTGACACGGTTGGCTCGTGTGTCTGGTTTGAGAATGGGCGGGCGCGCCGTGGTGAGTATCGCAAGTTCAAAGTGAAAACCGTCGAGGGCACTGACGACTTCGCTTCGATGGAGGAGGTCGTGCGCCGCTACTTCGAGCGTCGGATGGCTGACGCAAAGCCACTCCCCGATCTCATCGTCGTTGACGGCGGCAAGGGACAGCTCTCCTCCGCCCACGCCGCGCTCAGCGCAATCGGTCTCGGCGACCGCCCGCTCATCAGCATCGCAAAACGGGAAGAGGAGCTATTCATCTGGGGTCGCGCAGAGCCTGTGACTCTTTCCCGTCGGTCACCCGCTCTCAAGCTGCTCCAACAAGCGCGCGATGAGGCCCACCGCTTCGCTGTGACCTACAATCGAAAGCGGCGGACGATGCGAACCGTGACCTCAGAGCTCCTCAAGGTCCCGGGGATCGGCCCCGTGAAGCGCAGATTGCTGCTTCGGGAGTTCGGCAGCGTACAGGGAGTCAGGAACGCGGGCGAGGAGGCGATTGCGAAGCTTCCCGGCTTCAACGCCGCGCGCGCAAAAAAGCTTCTCGAGACCCTTGCCGACAACGCGCCGGTCTGACTCAGAAACTCTGCTGCTGCAACGATTTGCGGAGCGATCGCTTCGGAAAGACGCCTGCTAGCTAACTCTATTTGATTCCTTGTTTTCAGTCCCTTGGGCTCTTAAATTACTTGAGCTATGGTAAGGGTATCGAAAGTCGAGCAGGGAGGGATCGCCGAGGCGGTCGGAATCGTCGCCGGGACGCAGCTCCTCTCGGTGAACGATAGGCCCGTGGCTGACTTTCTGGACTGGGAGTTCCTTACCGCCGAGGAAGAGCTCGTCATCGAGGCGAAACAGCCCGACGGCGAAGAAGTGATCTACGAGCTGGAGCGCCTCGACGGCGAGCCGCTCGGCCTCTCGCTCGAACCCCCCAACGTCCGGCGCTGCGCCAATCGCTGCGAGTTCTGTTTCATCGAGGGGCTTCCGCCGGGACTGCGCAAAAATCTTTACATCCGCGACGACGATTACCGCCTTTCGTTCGCCTACGGCAACTTTGCGACGCTCTCGAATCTGAAGGAGAAGGACTTCCTCCGCATCGAGGAGTACCGTCTTTCACCCCTGTATGTGTCGGTCCACGCCACCAATCACGAGGCGCGGCGGACCCTGCTGAACAATCCGCGGGTGCCCGACGTCATGGAGCAGCTCCGTCGGCTGGCTGCGGCCGGCATCCAGATGCATTGTCAGATGGTGATCGTGCCGGGCTTGAACGACGGCGCTGTCCTGGAAGAATCGCTTCGAGATCTCTACTCGCTG
>JBKJHG010000142.1:0-75230 GCA_046599115.1 Gemmatimonadaceae bacterium | reverse complement strand
GCAGCCTGTCCAAGGAGCCCGGACTTTCCTCGGCATCCGAACGTGTTCGAATACCGCGACCGTCCGACCAACCACTCTCCAACAAATATAACGGACTGACGGGGGCCTTCGTCACGCGGCGGGCGGGGCGAGCGCGACTGACGGGCCGCTGACGCAGCGGCGGTAACGTCTTCTCGCACCGAACCCCAACCTGTGAGGGCATCCGTGATAAAGACCGCCGAATCGAGAAGCAGCCAACTTCGCATTCCCGTCTCAACCGTGCTTACACCGATCGAGCGGTCTCGTGTGGACGCCGTCGCGCAGGGCGTCTGCGAGCCGCTTCACCGGGAATCCCTGGAGGAAGTGCTCGCCGACCTCCGCAACCAAAGAGCGGGAATGGTTCTCATCTCGGTTACTCGCTACGCAGGGCAGGGATACTCGAGAATGGCGGCGGTCGTGAGGGAATTTCCGCGGGTCCCGGCGATCGCGCTGCTAACGGAAACCGACACAACCACTCCGTATTCGACGCTGCTTCTCGGACAGCTTGGCATCAAGAAAATGGTGGACGTGCGTACCCCCACCGGCTGGCAGACGCTCCGCAGTCTACTTGCCGCGGACACGTCGCAGGATCTTCAGCGTTCGACGCTGGCGCAGATAAATCTCGACCTTCCCGGTGTGCGGCCCGACTGCTGGCGCTTCTTCGAGCTCCTGTTCGATCCATCTCCGAGAATTGCGACCGTGCGGCAGCTGGCGCGACGGCTCGAGATCCTACCAAGCACGCTAATGAGCAGGTTCTTCCGCGCTGATCTACCCGCGCCGAAAAAATATCTCGCGCTATCGCGGCTCATCCGCGCCGCGCGACTGTTCGAAAATCCGGGGCTATCTATCGCGAGCGTCGCGAACCATCTCGACTATTCATCGCCCCAAAGCTTCGGCAGGCACGTGCGCACAATGATGAAAATCTCACCCGTCGAATTCAGAAATCGCTTCGATGGACAGGGAATGGTTCAGCACTTCCGCACCCATCTGATTCTCCCGTATGCGGAAACCCTTAGGGGGTTCCATCCCATCGAAGCATATCCGGGATGGCTTGCGGGCGCGAAGGAGGCGACGCTCGCGTCTTGAGCGTCAGCGCGCGCGGAGCTCGTCACCTTCTACGAGACTGACCAGGGCAAAGCCGGCCGACGTTAACTTCTCTGTGCCGCCTTCGTGGCGGTCGACGAGCGCCATCACCCCAACGACCTCACCACCCGCCTGTTGTACCGCTTCGATCGCCTTGAGCGCGGAGCCGCCGGACGTTACCACGTCCTCGATGACGACGACGCGATCACCCTGCCTGAACGGACCCTCGATCAGTTTTCGCGTTCCGTGGTGCTTGGGCTCTTTTCGAACGGTGAACGCGCGAAGTCGCGGGGGCGAGGCAAAGCTCGCGTAGCTCACGGCGCAGGCAATCGGATCCGCACCGAGAGTGAGGCCGCCGATCGAATCCGCATTCCATTTCATCCGGCGAATTGTCGCCAGCGCTAACGGGCCGATGAGCGAAAGCCCTTCCGGGCTCATGGTCGTCAGGCGCGCGTCGACATAAAGATCTGAAACGGCTCCCGACGCGAGAGTAAACTCTCCGTAGCGAACCGATTTCGCCCGCAGAAGATCGATGAGTGACGAACGATCGGTCATTACGCCGGAGGTTATACCCTCATATGATACCCGTCAATGCAGACAGTCCCCGTTTCTGTTATCGGAAGCCGGACGGGAGCGTTCGTTTGGGCCCTCGCCGCGATCGCGATCGTCGCGCTGACGCTCATTCTTCGCCGCGAAAGGCGGAACGCGCGACGGCTTGCCGACAGATCACGCGAGCTCGAGCGCCTTTCGTCCGAGCTGTTACGCGTAAACCGAATGAAGAGCGAGTTTCTGGCCAACGTTTCCCATGAGCTGCGCACACCGCTCAACGCGATCGTGGGATTTGTGGATCTCCTTCGCGAAGGCGTTTATGGAGAGCTCGGGCCGCGCCAGTCGAAACCGGTAGAGCGAATTGAAGCATCCGCGAATCATTTGAGGCACCTCGTCGACCAGATCCTCGATTTGGCGAAGATGGCCGCCGGCCGCCTGGAAATACATCGCGAACCGGTGGATGTTCGCCTGGTGCTTCTCGATATAGTGAGCGAGGTCGAGGCCCTCGCCGGGGAAAAGGGTATTGTGGTTTCTATTGTGCCCGAAGCATCGCGGATGCGCGTGCGCACCGACCCACTCCACCTCCGTCAGATCCTGATGAACTTATTGGGCAATGCGATCAAGTACACGCCGAGCGGAAGCGTGACTGTCAGAACATTCGACGGCTTTGATAAGCGTGAAGATACGCGAGCCGGCGAACCCCAAGCGTGGGCGTGCATCGAAGTCGCCGACACCGGGATCGGAATCGAGCCCGCCGACCAAGAGCGCGTATTCGAGGAGTTCGAGCAGGTCGGCGCGGGACCGAGAGGTGACTCCGCGCGCCGCGGCACAGGGCTCGGGCTCGCGATTTCGCGGCGGTTGGCGCAAGCGCTCGACGGAAGAATCACGCTCGAGAGCATGCCGGGCGTGGGCTCGAAATTTTCTCTCTGGCTGCCCGTCGAGCGCGAGCTAGCGGTTGCGCCGAAGCAGCCCTTTGAACTTGCTCATGACTCCGCCGTGCTCGACCGGTAATGCCGCAGCCTCCTGAAACGCTTCCGCGAACGCCTTCACGCTCGGGTATCGCTGATCGGGGCTACGAGAAAGCGCTTTCATTACGACTCCGTCGAGTGCCGGACTGAATGCAAGGTCTTCCTTCGCATCCTTCAGCGCGATTGGTGGAGTTGTCAACAGCTGTGTGAACATTTCCCGCGGAGCGCGCGCGGTGTATGGCAGGCTTCGCGTCAGCAGAAAATACGCGATTGTGGCAAGGCTGTACTGGTCGGCGGCTGCGTTCACCAACTCGCCGGAAAGCGCTTCCGGCGCAATGTACATCAGCGTTCCCACGAAAAAGCCGGCTCGCGTTAGGCGCTCGTCTGCTGAGGCTTCTGTATCCGTCGCGATTCCAAAATCGAGCAGCTTCACCCCGCCGCTCTCCGGATCGTACATCACATTTTCCGGCTTGAGGTCGCGGTGAACGATGTTGGCGTCGTGGGCGGCCTGGACTCCCGCGGCGATCTGAACGACGATGTTGGCAACGACTTCCTTGTCGAGAGGCGCGTTGTTCTTTGCGAATCGCTCGAGAATCTCCCCCGGTGCCCACTCGATGGCGAGAAAATGCAGACCGTTCTCTGCTTGGCCGATCTCAATCGTTCGGACCACGTTTGGATGCTGAACGCGTGCTCCGTACTTGGCTTCGCGAAGAAACCGCGCGACGGCCGTCGTGTCCTGGCGCAGCTTTTCTCGTAGCACTTTGAGCGCTACGGTGCCATGATTTGGGTGGTCAGCTAGATAGACCGCAGACGTGCCGCCTTCGCCCACTTCCTTCTTGAGTGTATATCCGGAAAGCGTGGCGGAGACGAGATTATCGCGAGACACGCGGCGAAGCTAATAGAAACAACTTGAACGGGATAGGGTAGACTTCTCAATGATGACGCGCTCCAGGCTGCTGATCTCGCCTCTTCTTCTCGTCACGGCAATCGTCGCGTGTGGCCCGCCGCCAGCGATTTCCGCCCCCCGTGATCGCGGTCTCCCCGTCAGCGTAACACCCGGCAACGCAAGCGAGTTTTACAGACAGATGGGACTCCTCGCCGCGCCTCCGCCGATTTCATTCGTTGGAAAAACCACCTTCTTTGCGACGAAGTCTCCGGATACGACGCTGCTGCTGACGAGCGTTTCGCTCCCGAACCGCGCGCTAACCTTCGCCCGGGAGGGCGATCGCTACAGCGCTCCGTACGAGGTTCACCTCCGCCTGGCTCGCGGCGACGCCGAAGTCGGGGCTGTCAACGCCCTCGAAGTCGTTCGCGTCGGCACCTTCAAGGAGATCAACCGCTCCGACGAGAGCGTGATCTTTCAGCACGCCTTTCGTGTACCGCCGGGCAACTACTCCTTGTCTCTCGTGCTCCGCGACGTTGGGGGCGCTCGCACGGCGACCCAGGATGCGCAGGTAACGGTTCCAAGAATCTCCGCAACCGGTTTTTCAACTCCCGTTCTCATCTACGAGGTGACGCCGCGCTTGAGCCTCGACTCGGCGCCGCGACTTCTCGCAAGCCCGCGCTCGACGGCGGTTTTCGGGCGGGATAGCCTCGTATCCGTGTTCCTCGAGGCATACGGCGGCGGCGACAGGCTTCCCATTAGCTATGTGGTCACCGACGATACGCACTCGCGCGTCTTTGCCGACTCGGCGGTACTCACGCGGACCGGCGCGGCGCTTTCCGGCGCAGTCCAGGTTCCCATCTCGGCGGTCGGGCTCGGCATCTCCAAGCTGACGTTCTCGCGCAAGGGATCGGCGGATACGACAAGCATTCCGATTTTTGTAAGCTTCGGAGAAGACATTCCGATCATGTCGTTCCAGAACATGATCGAGTATCTGCGATTCTTCGCGCCCGAATGGAGGCTTCGGCCGCTGAGAGACGCGCCCCCTCCGCAGCGTGCATCGGTCTGGGCCGCGTTCCTCCGCGATACCGACCCCATTCCGGAAACGTCGGTCAACGAAGAAATGGAGTCCTACTTCGGCCGAATTCGCCAAGCGAACGTTCAGTTCGCCAACGACAGAAACCCAGGCTGGTTATCTGATCGTGGAATGGTGTTCGTTGCTCTCGGCGAACCGTCGCTCGTGAGCGACCGCAACGTCAATCAGGGAACGACGCGAACACAGATTGGTGAAAGCACGAGAGTTCAATTATGGACATATCAGCAATACCGGACGCAGCTCGTATTCTATGAAGACTCCGGGCGCTGGCGCTTGACGCGGGCCAGCGAGAATGAGTTTTGGGCGGTGATGACGCGGAAAATGGCGCGCTAGCGACGGTCCGGAAGCGATCGACACCGAGCGCCACCGCCACTTCGGCGTGGCGCTTTATATTGCTCGAATGAATCTGCCGGATTCTCCTCGCCTCTTTCTGGTTGACGGCTATGCGCTGATTTACCGCGCCTTCTTCGCTCTCATCTCCCGCCCGCTCACCACGAGCAAGGGCGAGAACACCTCAGCGGCGTGGGGAATCGCGAATTTTCTCCAGCGGCTCGTTGACCGTCACAAGCCCGACTACTTGGGCTGGGTCCACGACTCGGGGCTTTCCTTCCGGCACGAACGCTACCCCGCGTACAAGGCGACGAGAGAGAAGCTCACCGAGGAGCTGCAAGCCGACTTTGATCGGGGCATGGAGCGCATCGCGCAGATCCTCGAGGCTTACCGAATCCCCATCATCGCGCTGCAAGGATACGAAGCCGACGATGTCATCGGCACCCTGGTACGGCAAAGCGTGGAGCGCTCGCTAAATGTCGTCGTTGTTTCCGGCGACAAGGATTTCCAGCAGCTCGTGCGGCCGGGAGTGTGGCTTCTCAATCCGGGCCGCGGCGGACCGGCTGGCGTAGAGGAGCATTGGGTGGGAGTCGAGAACGCCACGGAGCGGCTCGGCGTTCCTCCACATCGCGTGACGGATTATCTAGCGCTCGTTGGAGATTCCTCCGACAACGTTCCCGGAGTGAAAGGCATCGGCGACAAGGGAGCCGTCGAGCTCGTGGAACTGTACGGCGACCTCGAGTCGATACTCGCCAACGTTCATCAGATCACGAAGAAGCGTCCGCGCGAAGCGTTGCTCGAGCACGCCGACAACGCGCGCCTGTCGAAAGAATTAGTAACAATTCGCGACGATTTGGACGTTCGGCTCGATATGGACGCGTTTTCGCTGAAGACCCCCGATTTTGCGAAGCTTCGTTCACTGTATGCCGAGCTCGAGTTTCACTCGCTCGCGAAGCAGGCCTCGACGGGCCTTCCCGAAAGTGGAAAAACGCCAAAATCGGACACGAGCTACGTGACTGTGGACAGCGCGGCGGCGCTGGAGACCTTTGTCGCGCGGGCCCGGAAGGCGGGAGCAATCTCCGTTGATACCGAGACGCTGATCGATCCGGGAAGTCCCCAGATGGTCGATCCCCTTCGTTCGAGCCTGGTGTCAATATCTATCGCGGTGGCGGCGGGCGAGGCGTACTACTTCCCCTTCGGTCACCGGTCCCCGCGGGCGTCGCAAGGCGAACTGCTCATTGATGCTCCCGGCGATCGCGCTGCGACGGACGCCCCCGAAGAGCGCGGGCTCATCCGCGGCGGTGACGAGCCCGAGCCGGCGAAGGTAGCGAAAAAAAAGAAGACACCGGCTTCCCAAAGCATCGCCGCCCGCGCCATCGCAAGCCGAAAGAACGAAGAAATTCGAAACCTTCCCCCCCTGGATTCTCCCGAGATGTCGTCCCTCCGCGAACTTCTCGAAGATCCTTTGGTGAAAAAGACAGCGCAGAATGCGAAGTACGACGTTCTGATTCTTCGCCGTTCGGGAATCAGGCTAGCCGGTCTCGATTTCGATACGATGATAGCCAGTTACGTGCTCGACCCCGGCCGGCGATCCCACGGCCTCGATGTCCTTGCTCTTGAGTTCCTTGACCATACGATGACCTCGTACACGGACCTCTGCGGTCGAGGGAAGGATTCGCTTCCCTTCGACGAATGTCCGATCGAGGCGGCTCGCGACTACTCCTGCGAAGACGCGGATATGACCCTTCGTCTCCGCGCCGTCTTCGAGCCACAACTCGCATCTCAGCAGCTAACGAAGCTCTTCTCCGACGTCGAGATGCCTCTGGTCGGAGTGCTCGCAGAAATGGAATGGAAGGGCGTTTCCATTGACCTGCCCTGGTTCGCCTCTTTGAAGAAACGATTCCAGGCGGAACGGCAGCAGGTCGAAAAGCAGATCTACGCCGAGGCGGGAACCGAGTTCAACATTAACTCGAACTTGCAGCTTCGGGAAATTCTTTTCGGGAAGCTGAACCTTCCGGTTCTCAAGAAAACCAGCACCGGCCCTTCAACAGACGCGAGCGTGCTCAAGGACCTCGCCGAAGAAGGACACGCGCTTCCTTCGCTGCTGATGGAGTACCGCGAGCTCTCTAAGCTCGAGAACACTTATCTCGACACGCTTCCCTTGCTGGTCAATCCGGCGACGGGAAGGATTCATACATCGTTCAATCAGACGGTCGCGAGCACCGGCCGGCTTTCGTCGAGCGATCCGAACCTGCAGAACATCCCGATTCGCCGCGAGCTCGGAAAGGACATTCGGCGCGGATTCGTTCCACGTGACGGATGGATCCTGCTTGCCGCAGACTATTCACAGATCGAGCTGCGCCTGCTCGCCCACCTGTCCGCGGATCCGGCTTTTGTGCAGGCATTCCGATCAGGCGGAGATATTCACCGACAAACGGCGGCTCTAATTTTTGACGTGCCGCTGGACGAAGTGACAGGCGAAATGAGAGGACGCGCGAAGACAATTAACTTCGCGACTATATATGGACAGGGCGCTCACGCGCTGTCGAGGCAGCTCGGGATTGAGCACGCCGAAGCGAAGGATTTTATTTCCAAATACTTCGAACGCTTCAGCGAGATAAGAAAGTTTCTCGATTCGCAGGTCGAGTTCGCGCGTGAGCACGGGTATGTGCAGACCCTGTTCGGCCGCCGCCGCTACATCCCCGAGCTTCGTGAGCGGAACTTCAGCGTTCGCGCGTTCGGCGAGCGGACGGCGGCGAATTCTCCGATCCAGGGCTCGGCGGCGGACCTGATCAAGATCGCGATGATTCAAATCGACCAGTCGCTTCGCGATGCGAAGTATGAGAGTATGATGCTGCTTCAGGTGCACGATGAGCTGGTATTCGAGGTGGTTGCGAACGAGCTGGACGCGGTAACTGCGCTCGTCCGGCGCGAAATGGAAGGCGCAGCTTCGCTTTCCGTCCCCCTCGTTGTTGACGTCGGTTTGGGAAAGAACTGGCTTGAGACGAAGATGTAGCCGCGGCTACCCGCGGTGACCCTCGAACGCGCTCCAGTAGGCGCCCGTGATGAGAGTGACCAGATATAGCGTTGAGATCAACACCGATCGCGTGATCAGTCCTATTACAGCGATGTGTATCGCGTAGGATGCGAGTACTAGCAGGATTCCAAAGATCATCGTCAACATCGCCGGCTCATCGGCGCTGCTGCTTCGCGACACCGCCAGCGCTCTCGCACACCGAATCGGGATGTCGTGCGTCGTTCTCCCCCACCAACTGGCAGCACGAATCAGTAATCCCCTGCTCGGCCGCTCGAGCGGCCGCTGTGTGTGCAGGAATTCGGTCTTCCGCGAAGCACTCGAAAGCCGCGCCGAGAGGACGTCGGTGAGCCCGTGAGCCGAGTCACCGGGCCACGTGTCGAGGGATATCGGATCGGCGACCCGCACCAAGACCCGGCTTCCAGGCGTTGCTTTGTCTTCGAAGTTCAGTCCGACCGGGAGAATCGAAAGATTGCGAACACCGCTTCGCTTAGCCTCTAGGGCTATCCGTGCCAACCCCGTTTTGAGCGGCAGCAGCTCATCGCTGTTGCTCCGCCCCTCCGGGAAAATGAGCACAGCTCCGCCTGAGCTGAGAACGCGGTGTAGTTCCTTAAATGCCTCTTTATTCCGGTGCCTGTCGCCAACGGGACCCATTTCATCGTGCGCGCGTCTCAGCGGCACAACGCCGAGCAGCTTGAACATGAGCGCGATCGCGGGATTGCTTAGCAGCGTTGCCGTCGCGGTGATACGCAGCCGCTGCGGAACAACCCAGCCTGCGATCAGCGAGTCAACCATTGCATTTGGATGATTGACGGCCACTAGCAGCGGGCCTGCTGTTGGAATCTTGTCCCCGCCGTCAACTCGGATCTCGGAGTAAAACCAGTGGAGCAAGATTCCCGAGAGCCACCGGAGAGCGCGATAGATCATCTTGCCGCCGCTGCCGCCCGAAAGGTGTCCGGAACTCGCCGCAGGAGCCAAAGCGCTCCAAGCATCCCAAGCATTACTGTGACCACGCCCGCGCGATATGCCGCGCCGGTGCCGATCGGCGCAATGAGATTGTCAACCGTGATAGCCCAGATGAACGGCCCCACTATGGCAGCCGCGCGCGCCGAGAGAACCATTAGGCTGAAGAATCGCCCCGCCTCGACATCAGGAACGAGACTGAGCAAGAGTGGCCGTTCCGCAGTCGAAACTCCGCCGTATATGAAGCCGATCAAAGCCCCGACGATCCAGAAAGCATTGCGCGACGGGACGAGTATCATCGCGAGGAGGAGCACGACCCATCCGGCAATGACGTAAATCAGCGTTTGCTTCGGGCCGATACGATCGACGAGCTTGCCGATGAGGAAACTTCCGATCACCGCGGGCACGGTGAGAATTACGAACAGGGTGACTTCCGCACCTTTCTTGAATCCCATCGCGAAAATTGCATACAGCGCCATATTGGCGATGATCGTTCCCATCGCGTCTTGATAGAGAAAGCTCGTAAGAATGAAACGAGCGACTCCGGGATATCGCCGCGCTTCGCGAATCGTTTCTCTGAGCGCAGCGAACGATTGCCTCCACGGCACTCGCGCCTTCCCGCGCACGACATTGTGGTCCCGGCAAAACAGCGCGAGTGGAATCGAGAACAGCAGAAAGAGAATAGCGGTGGGAACGAAGGTGGAGACTCGTCCTCCGGGTGACGTGAACGGAACGACGCTTCGCAGATGCGAGAGGACGGACGGAGAAATCTTTCCGAGCAAGGGAATCGACCCCGCGAAGAACGGATAAGTCAGCAGCACGCCGGTGATTGAGCCGATGTATCCGAACGCCGCGCCCATTCCGGAGAGCTTCCCTCTTCTCTCGAACGGCGCGAGCTCCGACATCATCGCATTGTAGAACGGCTGCGCTCCCTGGTACGCATAGTTCGCGATTACGAACGCGGCGAGCACACCTAGTAGCGCAAGAGGTGCGATCGCGGCGCCGGCGCCGGACGGCGTGACAATTTCCTCGCCGAGCAGTGGCAATGCGCGCTCTCCAATTGCCGCCATAACAATCGTGGCCGCGCTGGCGAGAATGGTGAACCCTACGACCCACGGCTTCCGCCGTTGAGTGGCGTCCGACAGTGCGCCGAAAATCGGAATGGAGATCACGACCAGGGCGGACGCGATGCCATTGGCGATCGCGTACGTCGTATTCGATTGCCCGAGATCCGCAACCAGCCACGCAGCAAAATAGAGCGTGGCGATGTTCATCGAGAAAACCGTGTTCGCGAAATCGTAGAGGGCCCAGCTGACGCGCTCTCGCATCGGCGCGAGCGGAACCGGGCTGATGAACTCCCCGCGCATCGCAGGCGGGGTTAGTGCTTCAGACGGATCTGACAATTAATTCGCTCCGAATGTGCGTTGTGGTGCCCCCGGTACGATGCGCGCTCATCGGTTGGTTACGAATACGTATCGTGACGTAGAAGTCGGGCGGCGCTCTCAAGTGCCTGTGGGCGCGGGAATGAACTCCCAGGGAATGCCGAATTTGTCCCCTATGACTGACGCGAGCGCCTGAACACCGAGGGTCTCGGTGGCATAGTGGCCGGCGTATATCAGAACCATTTCGTTTTCTTCTGCGTGCACTGCGGTCCAGTGCGGGCCCTCGCCGACGACGAGCGTCTGAATTCCGCGCTCGGCGGCTTCGCGCATTGTGTTCGAGTCAGCGCCTGACCCGCTGCAGAGACCCCACCTTCCAACCAAGCGGTCTTTCGCGCTGGGCGTTGCGTGAACGCCTCCGCCATTCTCTGCGGCGAACGCCGCCGCCGCGGCGATCAGCGCACCCACTGTGAGAGAGGATTCTCCTCCGACGCCGATGTTGATCCCATTGACCGTCCCGAAACCGGCACTCGGCGTCAGACCGAGCCTCTCTGCGAGGAGCACGTTATTCCCGATCTTTGGATGGCAGTCCAGCGGCAAGTGGGAAGAGTAGATCGCGAGATCGCGCGTGACGATCTCGCGAATGAGATCAAACCGCTTCCCCGTTAGTGGAACGAGCCCGCTCCAGAATGCTCCGTGATGAACCACAACTAGATTGGCGCCTACGGCGATTGCCCCCCTTACCGTACGAGTGGAGTAATCGACTGCAGCGGCGATCTTGCAGACGTCAGAGTCGCTCTGAACTTGCAGACCGTTGAGCGCATACGGGTAATCCTGAATCTCAGATGTGCGAAGCAGGCCGTCGGCGAACGCCGCTATCTCAAGAGCCTTTGCCATAACGATGGGCGAATTGTGAAGAACCTACTGGTGCAGTCTGCCTTTATGTAAGCCATGTAACAACAATACATTACAACACACGTGGAGAAGTTTACCCGAGGGTAATCCCCATCAATTCCAGAATCCGCTCGAGGTCTTCGTTCGAGTAGAATCGGACGGTGATCGACCCGGCGCCACCTTCCCTGGCCGTGAGCTCGACGTCGGTTTGGAGACGGCGCCGGATCAGCCCTTCGGCCGCCTTCACTGACGCGCTGTTCGAACCCGTTGACGGTGATTTGGGGCGTGAACGTCGGCTACGGTGCGGAGCTTCCGAATGAAGCCGGCGCTCCACGTCACGCACCGTTAGGCCGCGCGCAACGATCTCCTTTGCCAGTGCGAGCATTTTCTCAGGCTTGTCGAGCCCGAGCAGGGGTTTGGCGTGGCCGAGCGTGAGCTTTCCATCCCGCAACATCTCTCGCACACCCGCGGGCAAATTGAGCACCCTGAGCGAGTTGGCCACTGTCGCGCGATCTTTCCCAACGAGATCCGCAACTCCTTGCTGAGTCAATCCGAATTCCTTCAGCAACTGCTGATATCCTTCCGCCTCCTCGATGGGGTCCAGGTCTGCTCGCTGCAGATTCTCAACGAGGGCATAAGTCAGTAGCGCCTGATCATCGACGTCCTTGACGATCGCAGGAATTTCCCTCCAACCGAGGTTTGTCGTTGCGCGAAGTCGCCGCTCGCCGGCGATAAGCTCGAAGTCCTCGCCTTTCGGCGATTTTCGAACCGTGATCGGCTGGAGCAATCCGTTCGCAGCGATACTGTCCTGCAACTCTTTCAAATCACTTGCGGCAAAGCGCTTTCGCGGTTGATAGGGATTGTTCCGTATCGAGCCGATTTTCAGCGACTGCAAGCCGGGCTGGCCGTGACCAGGCGCCGGCTCCCTTGCAGGCGCGCCGCGCAGTAAGGCGTCGAGCCCCCGACCCAATCGCCTCGTGGGCTTTTCACTGGCCATTGACTTTTCTCCGAGATTCGGGGCTGGTGCGCTGAATGAGTTCAGATGCGACCGCCATATAGGCCTGGGCACCGGCGGAGTTCACGTCGTAGAGAATGATTGGCTTTCCAAAGCTTGGAGCCTCGGCGAGCCGCACGTTTCGAGGGATGACCGTTTCGAAGACCCCATCACCGAAATACTCTCGCGCATCGTCTGCAACCTGGCGTGAAAGGTTCAGTCGTGCGTCATACATCGTGAGCAGCACACCATCGATCATCAGCGTTTCGTTCACGCTGTGCTGGATGCGGTGCACGGTGTTGAGAAGCTGCGACAGCCCTTCGAGTGCGTAGTACTCGCACTGGAGCGGAATCATCAGAGCATCCGCCGCCGCCAGCATGTTCACTGTGATCAGCCCGAGGGAGGGAGGGCAGTCGATCAGGATGTAGTCGTACTCGCCTCGGATTCCATCGACAGCCCTGCGCATTGCAAATTCTCTTTCGGGCCGCTCGACGAGTTCTACCTCGGCGCCGGCCAGGTCCGGCGTAGCTGGAATGACATCCAGTTGGGCGAACTGCACACCCTTGCGTAACGCCTCGCGTACGGGAACGCCGCTGATCAGCACCTCGTAGAGTGAAGCCTCGCCGTGCACTACCTCGATACCAACGCCGCTGGTCGCGTTGCCCTGGGGATCGCCATCGATCAGGAGAGTCTTCTTTTCAGCCGCCGCCAGACTGGCGGCAAGGTTGACCGATGTCGTCGTCTTTCCGACGCCGCCCTTCTGGTTAGCAATCGCGATTACACGTCCCAAAGCTGGCCCCCGAGTGAGAAGGGGAATGTAATCATCGGTGTTCCACGTGGAACGGACCTGGGCGTTGTTCCACGTGGAACACCCGCTTGGGCTAATTGCCGGGAATGAATCTCCAGCGTGTCGAGACGTCCACCGTAAGCGTTTCCTGTCCCGGGGAAATGGGCGTATCAGCCTGAATTGATTCCGCTGCCGCAACTCCACGCATCATCATCATCGGTCTGGGCGGTGGCGGAGAGGCGGATCCGAGGCCGATCTCAATAAGGGTTCCGAGCGTGCCGCCAGCCGCTCTCGCGGCTGCCTCAGCATCGCCTCGCGCACTCGCGACGGCAGAGGCAATAGCCGAACGCCTTGCTGTCTCGGTATTGGATGAATAGAAGGACAGGCCCGAGATGAGATTCGCGCCGTGACCCAAGGCAGCGTCGAGTACCGGTCCCACCTGTGAGACCTTTCTGACCTCGACTACGACCGTATTGGTGACTACGTATCCTGTGATGGTCGGCGGCTTGTTGGCCTCATACTTCTGCTCGGGCGAAACGTTGAAATTCGATGTCGAAATTTGGTCGTCGCCGATACCGAGCGCCTTGATTGATGCAATCACAGCCGCCTGCTTCTTGGCATTATCCGTTGCGGCTGCCGCGGCGGTAGTCGCGCGTGATTGAACGCTAATCTGAACATTGGCCCGGTCCGGCGACATCTTCACTTCCCCGTGTCCGATTACCGAGATTTGTGGTATTTCTGCCCTAATGGCGTCATTCTGAGCCATTAGTGGCGCAGAACTGATCGCAAAAACGCCAATTAACGCTACTAATTTCCGCATAGTTCTTTCCCTTGTGGTAGTTTTTTTCGGGGTCAGACTGGCCCCTGCCGCTCGAAATCGTGGATTTTACTCAGGTTCATACCCATTACCCCGCCTTCGCGGGTCCGCATGAAGATGTTACTGAATTTTGCGTTCCAAACGATTTCCTCCGCCTTATACGAAGACCGGGAGTGAACGATGCTCGACGAGGTTTCATCGGTTCCCGTGAGCAGAATGAGAATCTCCGCGTCGGCTGAGTTGAGGTCGCGCTCCGACCATCCGAACATCGGGCTGGTGGCGTCAATCGGATGCACGATTGTCCAGCTGAGCGCGAAGAACGTCACGTGGCTTCGCTCGAGCCTGAGTTCGTAAAATTTTCTCGCCGTCGTCCCTTCGATGATTTCGATCCGGCTCAAGATCACCTTCGC
Source organism: Gemmatimonadaceae bacterium (assembly GCA_046599115.1). Classification (GTDB taxonomy): domain Bacteria; phylum Gemmatimonadota; class Gemmatimonadetes; order Gemmatimonadales; family Gemmatimonadaceae; genus UBA4720. The sequence goes on along the minus strand of JBKJHG010000142.1, from coordinate 61,025 downwards.
CTCCATCTCGATAATCTGGCTGTTGCGAAGATTCGCGATGCGAAACTCAAGGGCGGTTCCGTTTCGATAAGGAGCGATGATCGCCTGGTTGCTGTAAATGATCTTCGCAGACGGTCGCGAAAACCGAGCAAACACCAATCCGGTGGCTAATGCGACGCCGACGATGTTGATCAGCGCTTCGAGCGTAACGAGAAGATTAGCCGCCAGCCCGACGGGCACGATATGGCCGTACCCGATCGTCGCGAATGACTGAACGCTGAAAAAAAACGCGCGGAAGAACGCCGAGCTCTGCGGGAGCGGAGAGGTCGCGTGGAGCGCGTCCGGGCCACATAGCAGAAACGCTACGGCGAACACCGCGTTCAACGCGACATATAGGCCGGTAATGGCGGCGAGGAATACTGGCCACGAGATCGTGAGCGCCCAGTGGTAGAAGCTGATCGATGCGAGCGGGTCAAGCCCCTCGCGAAGAACATTGAACGTACCATCCCGATTGAGAAGCCTTCTTCGGCTGCTGCGGGCGATTTCGGCGCCGAAGCCAAGATCCTTGAAATCCTCCTGGGCAGAGGGCCGCATTACAGCGTGCTCGGTGTAGGTGGACGATGTCATGTCAAATGTGTTCGTAGGAAGGCGCGCCCGAGAAGTTCAATTGGTCAGCCACGGTTTTCCCGTGCAAGAGAGAGTTCGAAAATGGCTCTCGCGTGCGGCCTCCGCTACATTCCGCCATGCTGAAATCCGGTAGCATCGCGCGCGCGACGCTTTTTATCATCATTTCGTCGCTGAGCTTCGGAGCGATCTCCGTTTTGACCCTGCTCGCGAGCCGAGAGGGCGTGTCGCTGATTGATGCGATGGCGTGGAGGTATCTGCTTGCGATAGTCGTCGTCGCGATCGCTGGCTCCCTGAAGGAGATTCTCGCGACTCCGCGTTCCCACGCTCTCAGACTCATCGTGCTCGGGGGTGGCGGCCAAGCGCTGCTCACGTTCACAAGCTTGAGCGCGCTCGAATACATATCAGTCGCCACGTTGGCCTTTCTCTTCTATACATACCCAGCCTGGGTCGCTCTGATTTCAGCGATAACGGGAGCGGAGCGACTGACGAAATGGCGAGTCGGGGCTTTGATTCTCGCGCTTGCCGGCGTGACGATCATGGTCGGCGCGCCCGGAGCGGGAACGTTGAAGGGGAGAGGCGTGGCACTCGCCCTCGGCGCCTCGTTCCTTTACGCAGCATATCTCCCTGTTTTGCGGAAGATTCAGCGTGATGTGCCGCCGAGGACGGCGACATTCTTCCTTGTGATTGGGGCGGCGATTTTCTTTCTCGTTGCAGCGCTGATCAAAGGCGGCCTGACTTTTCCCGCGAGCAACACCGCGCGACTCGATATTGCGCTGCTTGCGGTGGTTTCGACCGGGATCGCGTTCACGGCGCTGATCGCCGGCCTCTCTCTGCTCGGGCCGGTGCGAACGGCGATAATCGCTACAGTCGAGCCATTCTTTACTGCGATGCTCGGAGTGCTCGTGCTAAAGGATCAACTCCGTATGGCGACCGTCGCGGGTGGAGTTCTGATCATTCTCGCCGTGGTGCTGATCGAATGGAGCTCGAGCACGAAGCGAGACGCATCAGCGGCTGCCTGAGGCCCTTCTCCGCTCGACTTCGATTACGAGATTTTGGAGGTCGCTCGGGCTCACCCCCGAGACTCGCGCAGCCTGACCGAGGTTTGCGGGCTTGAGGTCCGCAAGTTTCTGGCGGGCTTCAAGTGAGAGACTTTTCATCGCCGAATACGGCAGCTCGGGATCGAGAGCGAACCCTCCCAATTTTTTCATCCGCTCTGCCTGAATTCTCTCGCGGTCGAAGTATCCGGCGTATTTGAGCTCGAGCTCCGCTGTCAAGACTGCATCGGGCGAGAGGTCCTGTCCGACACCGGTGGCGGCGAAACAGCGCGCGAGTCCGACATTCTGACGCCGCGCGATCTCGCGGATCTTCATAGAATGGGGAAGTTGACTACTTCCGGCATCTCGAAGAATGTGAGCCGAGGCGCCAACGCTGATGCTTGTCTCAGTCGCAAGACGAATCGCCTCCCCCTGATCGCGGAGCCGGCGTTCCGCGACGGCTTCTTCATCCGCGGAAAGAAGGCCCAGTTCGATCCCGGTTGGCGCGAGCCGCTGAAGTGCGTTGTCCTGGCGAACGGTGAGCCGAAACTCCGATCGCGACGTGAAGAGACGGTATGGCTCATCGACTCCCTTGGTGACGAGGTCGTCTATGAGAACACCGAGGTATGAAGTCTCGCGCCCGAGGATGATGGGCTCCCTTCCCGTTGCACGGAGGCCGGCGTTGATTCCAGCCACCACCCCCTGGCCGGCTGCTTCCTCATATCCGGTGGTCCCGTTTATCTGGCCGGCGAGGTAGAGGCCATCTACGGCGCGCACCCGAAGAGTCGCGTCGAGCTGCGTCGGGGGATAATAGTCATATTCGATTGCATACCCGGCCCGCGTCATTCGAACATCGTCGAGTCCCGGAATCGTGCGCAGCACATCGAGCTGAACGTTTGCGGGAAGCGACGTGGACATTCCGTTCACATAAATCTCAGCAGTGTCGTGACCCTCGGGCTCAAGGAAAATCTGGTGTCGCTCGGCCAGCGGGAACCGGACAACCTTGTCCTCGACAGAGGGACAGTAGCGCGGACCCTTTGCGGAAATCACGCCGCCGTACATCGCCGACTCGGAAACGTGATCGCTGATGATTTCCTTTCCCGCTGCCTCGAGAAAGGTGATCCAGCAGGGCATTTGAGCCGGGTGACGTGTGCCAGCGTCGGCCACCCGCGGGCTAGGCCAGAAGTGCGACCAGGAGTAATCGAAATCAGCGATCTCGCTTTCCTGTCGCTCAAGTTTTTCGAAATGCACCGAACGGCCGTCGATTCTCGGAGGAGTTCCCGTCTTGAATCGATCCACGGTGAGTCCCACTTCCTCGAGCTGACGGGCGAGGTGCGTCGTTGCCTTCTCGCCCGCCCGCCCACCGGCAATACTCGTCGAAGTGCCGATGAAAATCGTTCCACGCAAAAAGGTGCCGGTTGTGATGACAACGGACTTCGCGTGGAAAGACCGTCCCTCGAGCGTGGCGACTCCGATGACACTGGCGTGACATTCATCGAACAAGAGGCCGGAGACCGTGCCCTGGACCGGGGTGAGTCCCGCCTGTTGCTCGAGCAGCGACCTCACGGCGCGGCGATAGAGGCCGCGATCGCACTGGGCGCGCGGCGCCCATACAGCGGGACCTTTGCTGCGATTCAGCATACGGAATTGGATCATCGCCAGATCTGTGGCGCGGCCCATAATTCCGCCGAGGGCGTCCACTTCGCGCACGACGGTTCCCTTGGCGATCCCGCCAATTGCCGGATTGCACGACATCTGGCCAATCGTTTCGAGAGTGCTCGTGATGATGGCGACTGAAGCGCCGGTCCGCGCGGCGGCAACCGCCGCTTCCGTCCCGGCGTGTCCCGCGCCGACGACGATCACGTCGAACGTGGCCTCAATCATCAAGCCTCCGGCAATCCGCGCCCGGCGCTATATCTTCGTGCATGCCACTAAAAGTAGCAGCAACCAACTCAACGGTCTTCGTGCGGCGCGCCGCCTTCGAGGCGGCGGGACTCCAGCGGCCGGAGATCGACACGCGGTTCAATCTCACCGACGAAGAGTTTCGCCTTGAAGGGGATCTGATTGCAATCGGGCCGCTTCCGTCGGAGGACGACGTACCGCGAATCGTGGCGGATTTGGAAGAGCGGGGCCTGGCGTATTTCGACGACTTCTTCGAGCTGAGCGGCAACTGGCCGGAATGGCTTTCCGTCTTCGTGCAGGCCGGCCACGGCTCGAATCGCTAGAGGCGCTTCTCCACGCTGTCCCAATCCTCGACGTAGGCGATGCCGGCGTCGATTCTGTCGATGACCACATCGCAGCCTGCCGCAAGCGTCCCCGTCAAGAGATTCAACGCGCGCCGCCGGACATCTCTGCCATCCTGCTGATATTCGATCTCCCCCGCTGCTGACTCGCTGACCGGCGAGATCACTCGCGCCAGGTGGCCTTCGATCGTTGCCTCGGTGGAAGATGAATCATTTCGCTTTCGCGCAACGCGCGCGAGCAGCGGAGCGCTGAGTGGTATCGTTGCGGCCCCCCCCAAAAGCGAGAGCAGCGCAACGAATGGATAGCTCAGCGTCGAATGTGAGATACAGAGATACCCGATTGCTCCGAAAACAACTGCGAACGCAGCCACCGAAGGAGCGGATATTTTCCCGATCCGCGTAAGGGCGCGCGCAGTTGGTGCGGCGGTTACGCCGTGAAGCATCGTATAAACGGCGATCGCCAGCCCGCCGGTGAATACGAGGAGGAACGGAAGAACAGGCGTCACGACCGGAGATACTTTTGAAACCACGCGATCGTCGCGGGCCACGCTTTGCGCGTTGCGGCCGTATTGGCGCCGCTCATTCCGGATTGCTGGCGCAGGAATCCGTGACCCGCACCGTCGAATATGTTGTGGACATAAGTGCGCCCAAGTGGCAGAAGTATGGAATCTGCTGACGGTATGGTCGCGTCGACGCGCGCATCGCTTCCGGCATACAATCCGAGCACTGGCGCGCGAATTTCGCGCAACTGTCCTGCAGTAGGTGAGACGCCGTAGTAAACGACGGACGCGCCGAGCTTGGGAGAATGCGCAGCGTGAGCGAATGAAATTCCTCCCCCCCAACAGAAGCCAACAATTCCATATCGCTTTTGAGCCGAGGGCAGATTCATTCCGTACGCTGCGACCGCATCCAGTTCCCGCTGAATCGTTTCAGGATTCAATGTGCGAATGGCACTGGTCGCATCTTGCGTAGTTACGGTGTCGGCGGTGCGCGTCACTGCTGACATCGTAAGCAGATCGGGGGCGATGGCGATGAAACCGTCAGATGCCAGCTGATCAGCCACTCCTCGGGCCCACGTCGAGAGACCGTAAATTTCGTGAACGACGATGACAACCGGTGCGCGATCGGGCCGCTCGGGATACACCACCCAGGACTTTACGCTGTCTCCCTGCGGAGTTCGAATCATCGCCCACTCTCCGTGGCGGGGAGAGGAAGCGAGGCGCGCTGCAACGTGCGCGGCATCCGCCGGGAGCGACGGGTCGTCTCCATTTGTAACGGCGACCGGCGATGCGATGCTAGAAGTCGCGGCAGCCGGAGTCCCTGCGCCCCCGTTTGCACACGCGTAGAGCCCGAGCGCACACAGCATAAGACAGGCGTTATTTCGACTCAGCATTAGAACCCTCGGCTATCCGATCCAGTTGTGGCGCATAGGATGCAAAGAAATCGAGAATACGCTGCTCTGCATAGTATCGAGCGGTCCAGGGGAATCGCCCCGAAATGAATCCGACGTGTCCCCCGCGTTCGTGAAAATCAATATGCAGCGCGGGATTCTTTCGTGCTTCGACCGACACTTTCTCGAGAATGTCGCGAGGGAGGAACGGGTCGTCATACGCACTGACTAGCAGCGTGGGCAGCCGAATGCCCCCTAGAAATCTGAGCGCACTGGATTTCCTATAGTAGTCGGACGCGTCCTCGAAGCCGTGCAGCGGAGCGGTGACCAAATCGTCGAACGCAACCATAGTCTTCAGGCGGGCAATTTTGTCAACATCCGGGAGATCGGAAAATACCTTTCGTTTTTCGATCAGCTTCGCCTTGAGAGTTCCGAGGAAGAACCGCTGGTAGACACGCGAGAATCCGTGGCTGATCGTCTCCGCGGAACGCGCGAGGTCGTATGGCACCGAGATGGCAGCAGCGGCGCGGACATTTTTGGGAATCGCGGCCGGATCTTCGCCAAGCAGCTTTAACAGCACGTTGCCACCGAGCGACACGCCTACGAGACAGAGATCTGATTCTGGGAATTCGCTTGCCAGCTTCCCGATAATCTGCCGTGCATCACTTGTCTCACCGGAATGATAGAAACGCCGGGTCAGGTTGACGTTAGCTCCGCACGAACGGAAGAGCATGAGGTGCGCCGACCATCCGGCATCCGCGGCTGCGGAGAGAATTCCATTCGAATAATGCGATCGCAGTGAGCCTTCCAGTCCGTGAAGCAGGAGCAGGTGGGGAGCGCCTGGCGGTCCGGCATATGAGCAGAGCTCGACCTCGTCCCCGTCCGGTGTAGAGATCACCTCGCGGTGAAGTGGAAGCGTTCTTCGCGGCCGAGCGAGCTTTCCCCAAAGTGTTTGAGAGTGGCCCTCGGGGAGCCACCACGCGGGGGAGTACATTTCACGCGGCCGATTCAACCCGTCACCTGGATCTATCCGTGGAAGTCCAAGTCTTCGGCGTAAACAAGAGCGCCGATACAAGAAAGGCGCTGAGGTTTTTTGCCGAGCGCCGAATCAAAACTCACTTTGTGGATCTCACCGTACGTGGAGCCTCGATTGGAGAGCTGCAGCGATTCGCGCAGAAATTCGGAGCCGAAGCGTTGCTCGATCGGAGCTCACGGCGTTTTCTGGAACTTGGACTGCAGTACACGATGTTGTCCCCGGAACGCTGGATTCAAAAGCTGAGTGAGGAGCCTATGCTGCTGAAGCTCCCCTTGGTGCGCAACGGCCGGCTGCTCACCGTCGGGGAGGACGAGCAGACCTGGCGCAGCTGGCTGGAGCTGATTTAACCGGAATCTCTAGAAATCCCCGATGAATCCGATCTCAGTGTGGAGACTGTACCCGAGCTGTTCCTTTACTCTTGACTGCGCGAGGCTGATGAGATCGCGAACATCTTTCGCCGTCGCTCCGCCGAGATTCACCATGATGTTCGCGTGAATGTGCGAGATCTGGGCACCGCCGAGCCGATATCCCTTCAGCCCGACCTGCTCGACGAGACGACCCGCGCCGACACCCTCGATCTTTTTGAAGATCGACCCCGCGCTCGGATGGTATTCCAGCCACGGATGCTTTCCGCCCCGCCAGCTTAGATTCTCCTGCATCACGCGATGCATCACTGATGAGTCGCCGGGGTTGAGCTGGAAATTGACGGCAAGTGCGACATCCGAACCGTTGTGCAGGATGCTCGTGTCGTAGCCGAACTGCATTTCATCGGCGGTCACTCTGCGGCGTTCCCCTTTCAGGCCGAGCAGCTCGCAGGACTCCACAACCTCGGCGATGAACATCGTTCTTTCCCGTTCCGGAGCCGGAGAGAGAAAATGCAGATTCTGCCATACGGCGCCGCCGACTGTGCTCGGAATGCCGACGTAGTGCTCGAGTCCGGACCAGTTCCTCTCCACCGCTTGGGGGATCAGCTTCGCCATTACCGCGCCGCTTTCGACCCTCAGCCGACCGTCAGGAAAGAAGTCAAATCCGGAGCCCGTGTTTCTTATCACCATCCCGCGAAACCCGCCGTCACCGATCAGTATATTGGCGCCGAGCCCGAGGACGAAATAATCGATCCCGAGCCCGCGGGCCGATGTCACAGCACTTGCAAGGTCATTAGCGCTGGTTGATTCGTAAAAGAAGTCAGCTGGACCGCCGACGCGGAACGTGGTGTATTGCCCAAGTGGCTCGTTCAGCCGAATGCGGTCGCTGTCGAGGTGACGGGCAAGCTGATCGTGAACTTCTCTCTGCTTAGGATCGGATTTCGACATGGTCAACCGGAAAAATACTCGGCTCCTCAGCGCGCTCCTAATTCTCGCCTTCGCCGCCCCATCGGTAGCGGGGGCGCAGCGAGCCGAGCTTCAGAAGGTCATTCAGCGAAGGGTTCTCGCCAACGGGCTCGAGATTATCGTCGTCGAGAATCACGGCGTTCCGCTCGCGACGGTGGAAGTGGACGTGAAGAACGGATCGTTCACCCAGACCCCGGAGTACGAAGGACTGGCCCATATGTACGAGCACATGTTCTTTCGTGCCGACGCGAAATATCCCGGCGTGTCGGAGTTCTGGGACAAGGCATCCGATCTTGGGGCAGTCTTCAACGGCACGACCGCAGAAGAGCGCGTCAACTACTATATGACCGTGCCGGCGGATAGCGCCGGCGCCGCCATCCGGCTTCTGGCCGCCGCACTGCGCGAGCCGCTGTTCCGACAAGACGAACTCGAGCACGAGCGCCAAGTCGTAATCGGGGAGTACGACCGCAACGAATCGAATCCGTTCTTCGCGCTCTCGCGCGAGATGGATGCGCGGCTGTACCCCGGAAACTTCAGCCGAAAGGACATCATCGGCGATCGGAAGATAATTCTCACTACGACGCCCGAAAAAATGAGAACGATTCAGCACAAGTATTACGTGCCGAACAACTCCGCTCTCATCGTCGCCGGAGATGTCGTACCATCGGTTGTATTCACGCTCGCCGAGCAGGAGCTTGGCTCGTGGCAGCGAGGCGCCGATCCTTTTGCGGCTGATCCGATTCCCGCGATTCCTCCTCTCAGGAAGAGCCAAGGGGTAGTCGTCGAGGGGCCGGTAAACGCAGTCACGATTCAGATGCAATGGCAGGGGCCGAGCGTCGGCGGCGATCCGGCCTCCACCTATGCCGCGGATGTCTTCTCGGACGTTCTGAACGATCCGCAGTCGCAGTTTCAGCAGCGCCTGGTGGACACCGGGCTCTGGCAGGCTGTTGGCGTCAACTACTATACGCTCAATCATACCGGACCGATCACGATCAGCGGGCAAACCTCTCCAGAGCAGCTTCGCGCCGCCCTGAAGGCGCTCGAATTGGAGATCGCGAAATTCGACCAGCCGGGATACTTCAGCCAGGCGGAACTCGATGCGCAGAAAGCACACCGCGCCGTCACATCGGCGTTCGATCGAGAGCGTTCTTCGGGTTTCGCGCACACGCTCGGTTTCTGGTGGAGCGTTGCGAGCCTCGAGTACTATATGGGCTACGTTGACAACATGGCGACGCAGTCGATTGCCGACGAGCGTGCATACGCGCGCCGGTACATCGTCGCGCGGCCCCACGTCACCGGCGTGCTCATCTCACCCGAGGCACGGGCTGCGATCAAGCTGACCGAAGCCGATCTCGTTTCCGGCGGGGACCGCTAATCAATGCTGCTCTCAATCGCACTTGCTCTCTCGACAATTACGTCGAGCTTCGACGTCTCCGGCGTAAAGGTCATCCTTCGCCAGATAAGCGGGAACGATGTCGTCGCTGTGAACCTCTACCTGCTTGGCGGCACACGTCAGGTCACACCGACGACATCCGGAATCGAGCCATTTCTGTTGGACGTCTCCGAGCGCGGAACGCAGAAATATCCGCGGGAGCGTCTACGGCGAACAATGGCTCAACTCGGCACCGACATCGTAGTCCAGCCGAGCCACGACTGGACCGTGTTCGGCATCCGCTCGACGCGAGAGGCGTTTGACTCCACGTGGAGCGTTTTCGCCGATCGCCTCAGCCATCCGACGCTGGCGAAGAGCGAAATAAATCTCGTTCGGAACCAGTTCCTGTCGGCGGTTCGCCAGAGGCGCGACGATCCCGACGCATCGGTGGAATTTCTCGCCGACAGCATCGCGTTCGTCGGGCATCCCTACAGCACACCGGTCGGTGGGACGGAGGCATCGATCAGCGCGTTTGATTCTGCGACCCTTCGAAATTATTCCCGCTCGCAGATGGTGACATCGCGAATGGTTCTCGTAGTTGTCGGCGACATAGATCGTGCTCACGTCGAGAAGCTCGTCCGAGAAAGCCTTGGAACGCTTCCCCGCGGGAGCTACCAGTGGACTCTGCCGCCTCGTGTGCCGGAGCTTCCCACCGCACTGGCGGTCGAGAAGCGATCGCTGCCGACGAATTACATCCTCGGCTACTACAGCGGTCCCCTTGCCGACAGTCGCGATTACCAAACGCTTCGCATCGCCACTTCGGTGCTGACCGGCCGGATGTTCGCCGAAATCAGGACGAGACAAAACCTTACCTATGACGTGCACGCGCCGTTTCTCGACCGGGCTGCGACGGCGGGCGGCCTTTACGTGTCAACAGTAGCACCCGACACGACGCTGCGGCTGATGCGGGCCGCCATCGCCGATCTCGAAACCGGACTGCTCGATCGTGGCGGCCTGGAGCAACTCGAGCAGCAGTTCATCACCGAGTACTTTCTGGACAATGAGACTAACGCAGCCCAGGCTGACTTCATCGCCAGGGCTCAACTCTATCAGGGGGATTTCCGGGCTGGGGACAGGTTCGTCGCGGACCTGCGCCGTGTCACGCCGGAGGACATACAGCGGGTAGTCCATACCTATATGAAGGGGCTGCGGTTTGCCTACGTAGGCGATCCATCAAAGCTGAAAGCCGGGACGATCGCCCTTTTTTGAGCCTGCAAGAGGGTCTGTGCGCGAATTATGCATACCTATTGTGAAGGGGTATTGGGCTCCGGCTCGTTGCGCCTGAAAACCCTTGTGAATAAATTCACAATACCCGGCTAGATGCCGCGGTTAATGCAATCCACGCAATTTGTAAGGCTACTAGGAGGCCCTGAATGCGTTTCAAAGGAACACTGATTTCGCTCGGAATTATTGCCCTCGGCGCTTGCGCCGGCGGTGACAAGAACCCGGCTGATACGACCGCCGTTAAGGTCGATACTTCCGCTGCAACGACGGCAGCCACAACGACCGCGGCGGCGACCGCGCCGGCTGGGACGATGGCTCCGGTCACCGGAACCATGCACGAGGTCAAGATGATCGGCGATGCGAAGGGTTTCCGCTTTGAGCCGAGCACGATCACGATCAAGGAGGGCGACGGCATCAAGTTCGAAAACGAGGGCGGCGGACCGCACAACGTTTCGTTTGACGCCGCCACAGTTCCTGCTGACGTGAAGGCGCAGCTCAACGCCAATTTCGGCGCCGATAAGGATCCGAACGGCGATCTCGCCAGCAAGCTGACCGCGGTCACCGCAGGCGACGCAATCACGATATCGTTCGCCGGCATCAAGCCGGGCACGTACGATTTCTTCTGCCTGCCGCACAAGATGATGGGAATGACTGGAAAGGTTACGGTCCAGTAGTTCCTGGCAACGTCCTGCAGAACGGCGGAAGCGTGTGCTTCCGCCGTTCTGTTTTCCGCTCTGAAGGATCTGAAAGCGCTTACTTTTCGTTTCAGATGAGCCATAGAGCACTACCGGAATTCCCCGCGCAGCCCACGACCGGAGCGAGCTGAAATGGCGATTCGCGCGAATTCGCGGTTGGCCGGGGGCGCGACTTACCTCTGGGTCTCGGCAAGAGCCAAGAACGCGCTCCGCCGCGTTTCCGTTCTGGGCGGAGTGGCTACAGCGGTGTTCGTATTTGCGATCATCGCTTTCGTGTTGGTTCCTCGGAAGGCTTCGCGGAGCGCACAGGTTGTCGCGGCAAAGGTTGAGGCGAAAGAAGATTCCGCCCCAGCTGTCAACGTCCGCGAGGCAGCGCGCAGAAAAATCGTCGCCGATGATTCCCTGCTGGCGTCCGCGCGAAGAGCGATGCGCCCAGCGCCGTCTGCCGCCGCCGATACATTTTCGCCGGCGATGATCGCGCGGCGAGACACCCTGTCGTCGGCCATCGCGAGGATCAACGCACTCATCCAGCGCGCCGACGAAGCGCCGCTCCCATCCTCATACAGAACGCTTGCCGCAAGCTCGCTAATATCCGGCGAGCCGCAGGTACCTCAGCTCCTCGATTCGCTCGCGGCGGTAGAGCGCGACCGCGCAGCGTACGGGGCGGTCGGTGCGACAGACCCGGGCTACGCCGCGCTCAGCGCCAAAGCATCTACCGTCGGTAGGGCGATTTCGGCGATCGCGTCCGCGAAGCGCGACCGCTTGCGCGCCGAGCTGAGCGCAATCCGTCCGCCACCTGCAGCGCAGCCGGTAATGATTTTTGTGGACACGCTTCGTTATTTGAATGATCGGGCGGCGGCAGTCGCGGTGTATCAGGGAGAGAGCACGCAGGTCATTGGCGTGCGCGCGCAGAATCTGCGAGTGGACGCACAGATGGAACACGCGCGCGATCTGGCGAATCTCGGCGCGCCACCGTGGGCGATGCTCGCAGCCGCGCTCGTTCTCGCGGCTGCACTTGGGTTTGCCGCCTCGCTCGCGACCGAGCTGCGGAACCCCCACATAGCAGACTCTCGCGAAGCGGAACAGGTGTCAGGCGAGCGCGTCCTCACCGTCATCGGGCCGGCGGCGACGGTCGTGGAGCGCGGACGAAGACAAGCTGATGCCGACGCACCGCCGCTGATCGACGTTGTGTCCGAGGCATATCGAACCCTCTATCTGCACATCGCCTCCGTCGGCGCGGGACTTCCCGTAGTCACGGTAACCGGCGATGAACCGGAGATAGTCGGGACGATCGCATCCAACCTTGCCGCATCGGCGGCGTACGAAGCCCGCAGCGCGCTCCTCGTTGACGTTGATGCGAGTACCTGCAGTGTCGCCGCCGTGCTCCGGGTGGCGCCGGATCCGGGACTTTCCGGCATTCTTTCCGGAAGCGCCACGTGGGCGGAAGCGATCAAACCTACGACCATCGGACGCGATCGACCGCTCGATGTCCTCCCCAGCGGATCGAAGCGCGCGGGAATGTTGGAACCGCACGTGACGGAGGGAGCGAAGACGGAATTCGCGCGCCTCCAGAGGCGCTACGACTTCATCATCATCGCGGCGCCGACTAGCTATGTGCAGCGTACAGCGACAAGCGTGATTCCCTCTCCCGAGGTGTTGCTGACGGCGCGCATCGGCCGGACCCGATTGAGCACGCTGAAGAGCGCCGCCGAGACGCTGCGTGGGACGAACATGAAAATTCAGGGGATTGTTCTTTGGGATGCGCCCTTCCCGCATCTCGAGAACAAAAATGAGCTCATTTCCGCGACGCGCAGATCCTCCGCGGGTTTGCCATGAGCGAAACGATTCCGGATCTCAGATCCCTTCCCCGCGCAGAGGCGTACGCCATCATAGCGCGCGACGCGGACGCGATCCTTGCTGGAGTGGCGGACGAGGTCGCCGGGATGTCAACGATCGCGGCGCTGATTCATCACTCGCTCGGATTTCTCTGGACCGGGTTCTATCGCGTTGTCACGCCGGGAGTGCTGCAGGTTGGCCCCTATCAGGGAAGCCTGGGGTGTATCGAGATTGAATTCGGCCGCGGCGTGTGCGGAGCTGCCGCGCGCGACAGAAAAACGGTGATCGTGGATGATGTCGCGAAGTTCCCGGGTCACGTTTCCTGTGATGCGCGATCGCGCTCCGAGATCGTCGTTCCCGTGCTGGACAGCGATGGCGATCTCATCGCGGTGCTGGACGTGGATGCCGATGTCACCAACGCGTTTTCCGACGGCGACAGAGCGGGACTGGAAAAGATCGTCCAATGGTTTCGTGGGAAGTGAGCGGAGAATGACAGGATACTCCGACGTAATAAATCACGCGTTTGCATTCGCGGCCAAGCACCACGATCAACAGGTGCGAAAGGGAACGAAACTCCCGTACCTGACGCATCCGGCGAATGTAGCGGTGATTCTCACCCATTACGGGCGGGACGAGCAGACAGTCGTCGCGGGGATTCTCCATAATGTCGTCGAGGATTGCGTGCGAGACGGTTTCACGCAGCCGATGCTCGAGCAAAGAATCGGAGACAAGTTCGGTCCGGGCGTTCTGGAAACCGTGCTTGCCGTGACGTACCGGCGCCAGGATGAGGATGGAATCGAGCTTTCATCGTCGGACAAGAAATCGGATTACCTCGACCGTCTTGGGTCCGCGAGCGAGAGCGCGCGGTGGGTCTGCGCGGCTGACAAACTGCACAACGCAAGCTCAATCATCTCCGACCTCGACCGTACGTTCGAATCAGAGTCCATTTGGCGGAGATTCGGCGGCGGGCGCGCGGTGACCGTTGCCTGGCATCGCGCAGTCTATGACCGGCTGAAGGAAGTCGGGTTCGCCGGCGCAATAATGGAAGAGCTTGGCCGGGTTACCGCTGAGCTCGAGTCGCGGCCTTAGCCGCTGATCGCAGTCCCCGAATAATTCCGCTCGACATATTCGTCGAGTATGCGCAGAAAGTCGGGAACGATGGTGTCTCCCTTAAGCGTGACGGAGAGAGCGCCGTCAATGTAAACCGGGGCCTTGGGCTCCTCGGACGTGCCGGGAAGTGAAATTCCGATGTTGGCGTGCTTCGACTCGCCAGGCCCGTTGACGACGCATCCCATCACCGCGACCTTCATCTCCACGACTCCCGGGAAGCGCGACTGCCACTGCGGCATCTGCTCGCGCAGATAATTCTGAATGTCCTCTGCCATCTGCTGAAAGAAGGTGGACGTCGTTCTTCCACAGCCGGGACATGCCGTTACCTGGGGGGTGAAGCTGCGCAGCTCGAGCGACTGAAGAATCTGCTGCGCGACGCGCACCTCTTCAGCGCGATCGCCATTCGGACGCGGTGTGAGAGAAACTCTTATCGTATCGCCGATTCCTTCCGTAAGCAGAACGGAGAGCGCTGCCGAGCTGGCGATGATGCCTTTCGTGCCGAGCCCGGCTTCGGTGAGCCCGAGGTGGAGAGGATAGTCGCACCGCGACGCGAGCTCGCGGTACACGCGAATGAGATCGCGCACACCGGAAACCTTCGCCGAAAGAATGATGCGGTCGTGCGCCAACCCTGTTTCTTCGGCGAGCGACGCGGATCGCAGCGCACTCTGCAGCATTGCTTCCACGTACACATCCTTCGCGTCCTGCCCTGCCCCGCTCCGTGCATTCTCATCCATCAGCTGGGTGAGCAGATCCTGGTCGAGCGAGCCCCAGTTGACCCCGATCCGAACGGCTTTTCCATTCTCCGCGGCGATAGCAACGATGGTTCTGAAGTTTTCGTCGCGACGTTTCGTGCCGACGTTGCCCGGGTTGATGCGATATTTGGAAAGTGCGCGCGCCGCGTCCGGATGCCGCTCGAGGAGAAGATGACCGTTGTAGTGGAAGTCGCCTACGATCGGAACGTCAACTCCGGCGTCGGCGACCCGCGCCGCGATTTCCGGCACCGCAGCCGCGGCCTCGTCGGTGTTGACGGTTATTCTCACGATCTCGGATCCGGCAGCGGCGAGCTCGAGGATTTGCGTCGCCGTTCCGGGCGCGTCGGCCGTGTCCGTGTTCGTCATCGATTGTACAACTATCGGATGACGCGATCCGACGGCGACGCTTCCAACAAAAACCGACGGAGTTGTTCTTCTTGCGGGAGCTGTCAAATAGCGCTTGCGGTAAGGGGCAGCTGAAAGCTAATTCCCGGCGCATTCGATGCAGAGACACACGCCACACACTTTTATCATCCGATGACCGAACAAACCGAAGCAACCGCTGCTCTGCCGCACGGAAAACGATCGCACATGGTTCTCTCGCTGGCGGTGATCGTTCTTCTCGTCCCGATCGTCATCTTCTCGCTCTGGTCCTGGGCCACCCTCGGCTATACGTACTCGAGTGGGGAGCGGGCGGGCTACGTCCAAAAGCTTTCGGAGAAGGGTTGGTTATGTAAAACGTGGGAAGGAGAGCTCGCGATGGCCAACCTACCCGGCACGATGCCGGAAATCTTCCGGTTTACGGTAAGGAATGATTCCATCGCCGCGATGATCGATCGGAACGTCGGAAAGCGTGTATCGCTGAGTTATGACCAGCACAGGGGCATTCCGACGTCCTGTTTCGGCGAAACCGAGTACTTCATCACGCGGGTACGACCAGTCCAGCAGTAATCTTCTCTATTGTACCTCTGAGGGGTCGGCACTATTTTAAGGGCTAGTCGAACGAATGCGCGTGTCGGAGAGAAATACCTTCGGCAGCACTTTTGTTCTATTCAAGCGCGAGGCGTTGTGCTTTGCGTAACAGATTGTCGAGGGTCGGGCGTAGTTCCGCTCCCGAGACATTTTTACCAGGAGCAGGGAATGCGTACGACCGGCAAGGTGAAGTGGTTCAATGATGCGAAGGGCTTTGGGTTCATCACCCCCGACAACGGGCAGAAGGATTGCTTCGTTCACTACAGCGCGATCGCTGGCTCGGGATTCAAGTCCCTCGCCGAGGGCGACGCTGTTGAGTTCGACATTGTCGAGGGCCAGAAGGGCCCCGCAGCAGAGAACGTGACGAAGGCCAGCTAAACGGTTTTCGTTTCTCACCAGCACTTTGCGGGGCGCCTTGATCAGGCGCCCCGTTTTGCTTTTCCAGGGGGCCTCCCTCGCCTTGGCAGTGGCGCAGCCTCGACTGCGTACTCAAGACGGGATTCGAGATCAGACAGAGCCTCCTCCCGGCTCAGAGAAACCACCAACCCCCTCCCCACCTCCCAAAAGCCCTTTTGGACAAGCTCTTCTGCTCCTGCGACGGCGAGCTCCATCGGCAAGCCGAGCAACTCCGAGAGGCTGCGGATGACCCGCAGCCGAAACATCGCCTCGGCGGAAATTCGTCGGGCGATTCCCTGCCGGGATTGAGCGACACCGCCGATTGAGAAGTGGGACAAGACATTGTCCACCCACTTGACGGGCGCACCAACCGCAAGTGCAGCAGTTGCAACAGTATATCCGCGGGCCATTAATTATCCTTTATATAAAGGTTAATTAATCTACATCTCTCGCCCCTCTCGGCAATTACAAAGGTTTCCTCGCACCGCCACTACCTCTTGCAGCTCCAACCCAATAGAATCGCTCCATGAGACTCGCACGCAGAATTGTATTCATCGCCGCCATCCTTTTTCCTGCCGTCGTTTCGGCGCAAAGCCGCACCGCAATCGCCATCGCCGCCGGCCCTTCCTTCCCCCTCGCCAGGCTCGCCGACACTCAATTGCGAGGAATGGACTACAACATCGGGCTCATTCGCGGATCGGATGACGCTCCGTTCGGTCTCCGGCTCGATTTCGGGTATGATCGGATGAATGGGAAAAGAGTCGGCACCACAGTCGCCCCGGAACGCACGATCGTTTCAGGTACGGCCAACCTCGTGCTGAGTTTTTCGGGACGCTTCGTGAAGCCCTACTTCGTCGGCGGGGCAGGGGCTTTCAAGATGACATCAAAACCCGCCGTTCCGAATTCAAAGACGAGATTCGGATTTGATTTTGGGTTCGGGGTAACGCTGCCGCTGGCAGGGAGAGCGGTGTACGTGGAGTCGCGCATCAACAGCATCCAGCAGACACCGGCGAAGCCGCTTCGCTACGTCCCTGTGGTGGTCGGCTTTCTGTTCTAGCGAGACTCCAGCTCGGCGGCGTTCAGTATGTTGCGCGCCGCACCGATTTGTTGCCGCACTGAATCCGGACCGGTGCCTCCCGGAATCTCACGGCGCGACAGCGACATCTCCGCGCCGAGCCAATCCGTTGCATCGTCGCCGAAAAGCGCATGGGCGGACCGGAAGGACGAGGAGGGAAGGGCAGAGAGCTCGCAGCCGGCGTCCTCGCTCTCTCTGACGAGAGAGCCAACAGCGGTGTGCGCGTCGCGGAAAGAAACGCCCTTGGTAACGAGATAGTCGGCGAGATCGGTCGCCATCAAGCCGCTCGACAACGCGGCTTTCATTCTCTCACCGTCGAAACGAAGCTCGGCAACAGCGCCATCGACGGCCGCGAGAACAAGGCGAATCATATCAACTGCGTCGAATAGCGCGCGCTTGTCTTCCTGAAGGTCCTTGTTGTACCCACTTGGAAGTCCCTTCAGCGTGGCGAGCACCGTGTATAGATCGCCGCCGGCGCGGGCGGCCGAGCCGCGCGCGAGCTCAAGTGCGTCGGGGTTACGCTTCTGCGGCATCATACTCGAGCCAGTAGAGAATGTGTCCCCGAAACGAACGAATCCGAACTCGCTCGACCCGAAGATGATCAGATCTTCGGCGAGTCTCGAGAGATGAGTCGCGACCATAGTCACGGCAAACAGAGCATCCGCTACGAAGTCGCGATCACCGACGGCATCGATGCTGTTGTCGGACACTCGAGAGAATCCCAGCTCTTGGCGAAGAAGATCGCGCGGAACGGCGAAAGCCGAGCCGGCGATGGCGCCGGATCCAAGAGGGAGAACGAGCGCAGCGGCGCGCGCCGCCGAAATTCTCGTGACATCGCGCTGAAGCGACCAGAAATGCGCGAGCATCCAGTGCGAGGCGAGTACAGGCTGGGCGCGCTGAAGGTGCGTATAGGCGGGCATCATCGTGGCGCCGAGTTTCTCCGCGTGGCCGACGAGCGTCACCTGCAGCTGACGGATGGCCGCCTCAACATCCTCGCACGCGGCAGCGCACCAGAGGCGTGTTCCGGTCGCAACCTGGTCGTTGCGACTCCGACCTGTATGGAGCTTGGACGCAACGTCTCCGGCCGCATCGTGAAGCAGGCGATCAATGAGCGTATGGACGTCCTCGTCCTGCGGATCTACGATCTCGCCACTACCGATTCTCTTCGCAACGGCATCGAGCCCGCTGCGAATGGCGTCCGATTCGGACGCGGTGAGCACCCCAGCCTCGCGGAGCGCGAGCGCCCACGCGCGCGAGAGGCGAATGTCGAACGGCCAGAGCCGGAAATCGACACCGATCGATCTGTTCAGCGCGTCCAAGGCGGCTGCGGTCGGCGACGCAAACCGACCGCCCCAGAGCTTGTGTCCTTCCGGGGCGCTCATCGAGACAAATGCGTCAGACGGTGGCGAGCGTGGCCGGCTCGCCGGAGCCCGGCGGGGAAACGGAATCGCTTCCGCCTGCCAGCTCCTGGTCGCGCAGCGCCCGAACTCTCGTCGGCAAGCCGTAGAGGCGGATGAACCCGGCCGCGTCGCTCTGCTGGTAAACGTCGTCCTCGCCGAATGTCACGAAACGCTCGTCATAAAGCGCGTAGCGGCTCTTTCGCCCGATGGGCGCAACTGATCCCTTGAAGAGACGAAGTCGAACTTCGCCTGTGATGCGCTTCTGCGTGACGTTCACGAATGCATCATACGCCTCGCGCTCGGTGCTCCACCAGCGACCTTCGTACACAATGTCCGCGTAATGCGGCGCGATCTCGTCCTTGGCGGCGAGCGTGCGGCGATCGAGCACCATCTGCTCGAGTTCGCTGTGCGCGCTATATAGAAGTGTTCCGCCCGGTGTTTCGTAAACGCCGCGGGACTTCATACCGACGAGCCGGTCTTCGACGATATCAATGCGTCCGACGCCGTGCCGCCCCCCGATCTCATTGAGCGCGGTGAGGAGAGCAACGGATTCCATTTTCTCTCCGTTCACGGAGACGGGCGTGCCAGCTTCGAAACCGATGAGTATTTCTTCCGGCTTGTCGGGAGCTTTGGTTGGATCGGCGCTCAGCATGAACAAGTCGGAAGGCGGAGCAGCATCCGGATTCTCGAGCACGCCTCCTTCGTGGGAGATGTGCCAGATATTCCGATCGCGCGAGTAGATCTTCTCCCTCGTCGCGGCGACAGGAATCCCGTGCTGCTCCGCGTACGCGATGGCGTCCTCGCGTGAGCGAATGTCCCATTCGCGCCACGGAGCGATGATCGGCAGCTCGGGTGCAAACGCGGCGTAGGTGAGCTCGAACCGGACCTGGTCGTTGCCCTTTCCGGTGCAGCCGTGAGCGAGGGCGTCGGCCCCCACCTTCTTCGCGACTTCCACCTGGCGGCGCGCGATGAGCGGACGCCCCATCGAGGTACCGAGCAGGTACTTGCGACCATAGATGGCGCCGGCGCGGAGGGTCGGCCACACGAAATTCTCGACGAATTCCCGGCGAAGATCTTCCACGTAACACTCGTCGGCGCCGGAGGCGATGGCTTTGGCGCGGACGCCCTCGAGCTCATCTCCCTGCCCGATGTCTGCGGCGACGCAAATGACGCGCGCATCGTACCGTTCCTTGAGCCAGGGGACGATGATTGATGTGTCGAGTCCGCCGGAATACGCGAGAGCGATGGTCTTGATCATAGGTGGTCTTGATCATAGGTCTGTCAATAAGTATGCAATAAGAGCGAATATTTAATCACAAAATCGCTCTCCGTCAATGGCTGTCGGGTTCACCAGCGAGCGCTCTGATGCGGCGCATCACGCGGTCGCGCGCGGCGACGGACCGGCAAATGATCAGAATCGTATCGTCGCCGCCGACCGTGCCGAGGATGTCGGACCAGCCCTCGCCGTCGAGAGCGGCGGCAATGGGCTGGGCGCCCCCTGGCACGGTGCGGAGAACAAGCATCTCGCTGGCGCCGTCCACGCGCAGAAAGAGCTGCGGCAGGAGAGTCTCGAGGGCGGCGCGACTCTCCTCGACGCTGCCATCGGTTACGCCGTATCGGGCGCCATCGGCGGTCGGTACGCGTGCGAGCCGGAGCTCGCGCAAGTCGCGGGAGAGAGTAGCCTGCGTTACGTCCCAGCCCCTCTGCAGGAGCATCTTCCGAAGATCTTCCTGGCTGCTCACCACACGGTCGGCGATGATCTCGAGAATGGTGTCGTGCCGCTCCCGCTTGTTGGCCATCGGAGAATTGGGGTTGAGAGGTTCTCTCAGTTTACCCAGGTTCGGCCCCGGGAGCCACCGCCGTAGCGCCATTTCTAACGCTTTGAGGGAAGGACCGCTGGCGAAGGCAAGAACATTCGTGTAACGTTATGCATTAATTATGCATAATATTCCAGTCGGAGTTCTGGGGGCGAGCGGATACGCGGGCAGGGAGCTGTGCGAGCTAGTCGCGAAGCACCCGCAGCTCTCACTCGCCTTTGCCACCGCCAACGAACAGCGCGGGCAGCGTGCGACATTCGGTGGAGAGGATGTGATTTTCACGGCCACTGACGACGCGCCACTGGAAAAAGCGGAACTAATCTTTTCGGCGCTGCCGCACGGTGCGTCTAGCGTGTGGGTGGAGAGATCGAAATCGGCCGGTGCGCGGGTGGTCGATCTCTCCCAGGATCTCCGCCCAGGAACGGGGCCGGAGGGCATACCGTATGGCCTGCCCGAGCTGTTTCGCGCCGACATAAAAGGCGCGCAGGTTGTCGCGAACCCAGGGTGCTATCCGACCGGAATGCTGCTCGCGCTCGCGCCTCTATTGTCCGCGGGCCGGATACCGGCTGGCTCGACAGTGGGTGTTGCGGCGTCGAGCGGGGTGACTGGGGCGGGGTATTCTCCGAAACCGGAGCTCCTATTCGGCGAGGTGGCGGAAAACTTTCGCGCCTACGCGGTCGGAAATGGACATCGTCATCTGGCGGAGGTTCGCTCAATCGTGACCCGGCTTGGTGGTGATGTTGACGTGCTCTTCACTCCCCACCTCCTTCCGGTCGCGCGCGGAATTCTCGCGACGATCACCGTTCCAGTTAGCAGCATCGACGACGACCCCGCAGATCTCTGGCGGTCATTCTATGCCGGCGAGCGCTTTGTGCGCGTCGTCGATTCCTCGCCGGCGCTTCGCGATGTTGTGCGGACGAACTCCGCTGCGATCAGCGTCAGCAAGGCCGAGGGCGTAAGACATCCAACGCTCATCGTCATAACGGCGATCGACAATCTCGTGAAGGGGGCAGCGGGCCAGGCAGTGCAGAACGCCAACTTGATGCTCGGTATCGATGAGCCCGTGGGTTTGACAGCGTGATGCGGGTGGTCAAGCTGGGCGGAAGAGCGCAGAACGATGCAATTCTTCCCCGTGCGATCCACGACGCGTGGACGAAAGCGGGCGGAAATCTGTGCGTTGTTCACGGGGGAGGCGATGAGATCACCGCGCTGCAGGTGGCGCTGGGAAAGACTCCCTCATTCGTGAACGGCCGGCGGGTTACGACGGCGGACGACATTCAGCTGCTGCGGATGGTTCTTTCCGGTGTCATCAACAAGCGGTTGGTGAGCGCCTTTACGAAAGCGGGAACCAAGGCGGTCGGATTGTCGGGCGAAGACGGAATGCTCATTTCTGCGCGAAGGGGAAGAGAAGGAGATGGCCTGTATGAGCTGGGCTCGGTGGGAGCGCCGGAGAGCGTTAACGCGGAGCTGCTCAAGAGTCTGATCGCCAGCGGATACATGCCGGTGATATCACCCGTCGGGAGCGACGCCGAGCCCTCGGCCGAAGGGGCCTTGAACGTAAACGGCGACGACGCTGCCGCAGCGATAGCAATCGGCGTCGAGGCGGACGAGCTTCTCTTTGTCGCCGATGTACCGGGCGTGAAGAACGGAGATGCAGTCATCAGCGAGGTGAGTCTCGGTGATGTGGGAGATCTCATTGGAAAGGGAATTGTGAGTGGCGGGATGACGGCAAAGCTTGATGCCGCGAAGACAGCACTTATCGGTGGAGTACGGCAAGTGCGAATATCGGACATAGGAGGAATCATGGATGAATCGCGCGGAACAATCGTGACAGCGAAGCGGGGGGCGGTATGACGTCGCTCACGCTTCCTCTCGAAACAGCAGCCGAGAAAGCGACGGCTGCGCCCACGGACCTGGTAGGCGTTTACAAACGCGCGCCAATGAAGTTCGTTGGCGGCGAAGGTGTTGAGCTCATTGATGCCGCCGGAAATCGCTATCTGGATTTCGTCAGCGGTATCGGCGTGAACGCGCTCGGTTACGGCGACAAGGGTATTGAACGCGCGATTAAGGACGCCCTCGCCACCGGGCTCATCCACTCCTCAAATCTTTACCGCACGGATCCGGGCGAAGAGCTCGCGGCGGAGCTGACCCGACTCTCTTTCGCTTCAAAAGTTTTCTTCTGCAACTCGGGGGCTGAGGCAAACGAAGGCGCGTTCAAGTTTGCCCGGAAGTGGGCGCGCAGCACGGGAAACGCGGCAAAGACGGAAATCGTCGCGTTGCGGGGGGGCTTTCACGGGAGACTGTTCGCGTCGCTCGCGGCAACCGACAGACCTTCGTATCGCGCACCATTCCGCCCGCTTGCAGGCGGCATCTCGATTTGCGAGCGTGATCTCACCGAGCTCTCCGCCGCGCTCGACGAGGAAACGGTTGCCGCTGTCATCGTCGAACCAGTGCAGGGTGAAGGTGGAGTGCGCGTTCTCGACGCCGGATTTCTCGCCAAGCTGCGGGAGCTCACGAAAAAGAAAAACATTGCGTTGATATTCGACGAAATTCAGTGCGGACTGGGGCGGACGGGGCATCTATTCGCGTACGAGCGCATCAACGTCGTGCCTGACATCATCACGCTGGCAAAGCCATTGGCGGGAGGGTTGCCGATGGGTGCCGTCCTGCTGACGGAAGAGATCGGATCGGCGATGAAGGCTGGCGAGCACGGCACGACATTCGGCGGCGGACCGCTGGTGGCATCGGTAGCGAAACACGTCCTGGGCCGTCTTTCGGATCCTGGGTTCCTGGCGACAGTGCGCGCGAACGGACAATGGCTTGGCGAGCGGCTCGGAGCGTTTGCGGAACAGTCAAAGCGGGTACGGGCCGTTCGCGGCGCAGGGATGATGTGGGGGATCGACGTCGTGGAACCGGCTGCCGAGGTGGTCCGGAAGGGATGGGCGAACAAGCTGCTGACTCTTACGGCGGGAGATCACACGGTTCGCTTACTTCCTCCGTTGGTAATGTCGCGCGCGGATCTCGAGCGCGGCGTCGCGAAACTGATCGCTTCTATAGAAGAGTGAGCGCTCGCGGGTGGCGGGAACGGGAGATATGATATGGGCTCCCTTCCCAACCCTCGCTATGCAAATAATCAGAAAGGTTTTCGCAGCAGTTGCACTTATCTCGATGACAACCGCTTGCGTGGGGCCGTCCGCGAGCAATCTGTCGATGGTGCGGGCGAACGACGCAGCGGAAGCAAGGCAACTGTTCGAGGCGAACATCGACGCGATTCATAAACGCAATCGCGAGGCATACCTGGCCACCTACGCGCATACACCAATGCTGGCCCGCAATGGTCCGGCCGGACTTGAGCTCGGGTACGAAGGTTGGGGGGCGCGGCGCGACTCAACTTGGCCGGACACACTGATCGCGCGAAATCTCAAGCTCGTGCCCGTCGCGCCGGGTGTGGTGTACGGAACCTATTGTTATACGGTCACACAGCACGACACGACGGCGAGCGGTGTATCCGAACGGGTGTTCGTAAAAACGCCGTCCGGATGGAGAATCGCCATCACAACCGCATTCGGCCTTCCGGCAGGCACGCCGCCGCAATGCAACTAGCGACATTATTGAGGCCTTGAATCGAATGAGACGACTGGGGTTCGCAGTGCTGATGGCGGCAGCGTGTGTGCCGCTCGCCGTTTCGGCGGGCGCGCAGACGCCGATGACGCGTGATACTGTCACCCCGAGGCTTGTCGTATTCCTCACCATAGATGCGATGAGGGCCGACTATCTGGAAAGATTCGGCGGGCAGCTCACCGGCGGACTGGCGATGCTTTATCACGGCGGTGCGGTGTTCACAAATGGGCACCAGGATCACGCGATTACCGAAACCGCGCCGGGCCACGCATCAACGATGTCCGGCCGGTTTCCGGTGCACACCGGCATCTCGATGAACAAATTCGGCGTGACCGACACGACCGAGTTTCTGATTGACGCCGGCGATACCGCGGCGTCGCCGTTCCGCTTCAAAGGTACGACGCTTACCGACTGGCTAGCAGCGAAGGATCCGCGTACCAAGGTGCTGTCTGTTTCCAGAAAGGATCGCGGGGCCATTCTCCCGATCGGGCGATCGAAAAGGGGAGTGTACTGGTATGCGCACAACGGGCTCTTTACGACGAGCACGTACTACGCTGATACGCTTCCGACGTGGGTGCAGCGGTTCAACGCGCGAAAGCCTTATCTCCAGTATGCGGGGAAAACGTGGAATCCGTTGCTCCCGGAATCGCAGTACCCGGAACCGGACAGCGTATCCCTCGAAGACGCTGGAGGCGAGTTCACCTTTCCGCATGTGCTCACCGCCGACACGGTTTTCCTCCCTCAGCTACTGGCGGGTTTCCCGTGGATGGATGATGTCACGCTCGATCTCGCCCTCAGTGGCGTTCACGCGCTCAATTTAGGCGCGGGTCCGGAGACGGACATTCTCGCAATTTCACTATCCACGACAGACGCGGTCGGTCACCGGTTCGGTCCGGACTCCCGCGAGATGCACGATCAGATTCTCCGCCTTGATCGTGCACTGGGGGGCTTTTTCGATTCGCTATTCAAGATTCGCAAGAAGAGTAGCGTCGTCATCGCACTCACCGCTGATCACGGACTGACTCCGTTTCCGGAAGTTCACGCCCATGATCCCAATCTGAGCGCGCGGCGCGTAGACTGGGGACCGGTCGTAAACTCATACCGGCTTGCCCTCCAACGACGCGGAGTAAGAGGCAACCCGATCTCAGTTGATGATGGCGTACTCACGCTCGATCTGCCGGAGCTGAAACGAGCCGGGCTCGATCCGGACTCAATCGTCACGGAATTCAGAAAGGACGTACTCAAGGTTCCGGGTGTCATTCGGGCCGACCGGATAAGGGATTTGGCGCGTCAGGATACGACCCGCGACGCGGTCGCGCGTCGATGGCTGCATATGTTCGACGCAAGCTCCGGCGTCGAGCTGGTCATAACGGCCGAGCCGTACGACTATGTCAGGAACAACACCCAGGCGCAGCATGGCGTACCGTACGACACGGACACACACGTCCCGATCATCTTCTACGGAACTCCGTTCCGGCGGGGGCAATTCTCCGAGTTCACGAGAGTGGTGGACATGGCTCCCACGCTCGCGGCAATACTTCACGTGAGGGCGCTCGAAAAACTCGACGGGCACATTCTCACGGCAGCGATCATCGACCAGCGTGACTCGAGATGATTCGTGACAGGGCGGACACTCAATTTTTGAGCGACGCCACCGGCGAGCATTTCTATCCGTACAACATCCTGCTCGAGCGAATCGATGGGGTAATCGGCGAATGGAGGACGCTCGTAACGCGTGAGCCGTGGTCTCAGATTCCGGGAGACCGGCTGATCGACGCGTTTCCGGAAATTCTCCCGAAAATGTTTCGGCTCGCCGGGATGGGTGCGGTCAGCATTGACGGCGAGCTCTCGGAGGTAATCTCCGAAGCGCACGGATACTTCCGACGCACCGACGGCGTGCCCCTGGCCGCTCTCGCGGAGGAATGGAATCTCGTCAAGCGCGCGTGCTGGAAGGTGCTGAGCGGTGCCGGTGTCGAATCATCTGCACTCGCGTCGGCGCTTCAGCGAATTGACTCACTGGTGGATGACGCGATCGGATTGAGCCTTCGCGGATACTACGCGCCGGAACTCAACGAGCTGAAAGGGAAAGGGCTCGAACGTCGCGACGGAATCGACGAGCGCCGCACAAATACACCTAACCGAAGAACTTGAAACTTCGACCAGCTGCCGCGCTCACGTTTTTCTTCGCCGCCACCGCTGGAGCGCAGACGCCCGGCTATTCTGCGGGCGAGCTGGCAAAGGAAAGATCTCTCGAATCCGCTCTCGTGTCGCGCGCCAGCGCAGACACAGCGCGAGAGCATTCACGTGCGCTTTCGGCAAAGCCTCATATGGCCGGAACCGCCCAGCAAGCGTGGACGCGCGATTATGTAATTGCGAAGATGAATTCGTGGGGTCTCGAGACGAGCGTGCGCGAATACAGCGTGTGGATGCCTCACCCGGTTAGCGTGAAGGCTTGGCGTGTCTCGCCATCACCCGTTGAACTGAAGTTGCCGGAAGGTCCGGTGGCTGAGGATTCGACGTCGTGGATGTACCCGCAAATACCGACTTTCAACGGAACGGGCGCCGCGGGTGACGTAAGCGGCGAAGTCGTCTACGTCAATTATGGGCTGGTCGAAGACTTCGCACAGCTCGACTCGATGGGCGTATCGGTGCGGGGGAAGATCGCAATCGCGCGATATGGCAAGTCTTTTCGCGGCATCAAGGCGCGAGAAGCAGAGAGACACGGCGCGGTCGGTCTCATCATCTACAGCGATCCCGCGAATGACGGCTATGTCGCAGGCGACGTATATCCCGCCGGGCCATTTCGTCCGTCGCAAGGTGTACAGCGTGGGAGCGTGCTGAACCCGAACGGCGATCCCAGCACACCGGGTTACGCGAGCGTCGCCGGCGCACAACGAGTTCCGCCGGAAAGGATGAATGTTCCGCACATCCCTGTGATTCCGATGTCGTACGGGAACGCCTCACAGCTGCTCGCGGGGGTTGCCGGCCACGATATCCCCCAAGCGTGGCAAGGCGGACTCCCATTCAGATACCACGTGGGCCCCGGTCCCATTGTCGCGCGGATTCAAGTGCAGACGGACGTTGCAACGCAGCCGTTCAAGAAAATCTGGGATACGTTCGGAATGATTCGCGGAACCGAATTTCCGGACGAGCTGGTAATAATCGGAGCGCACCGCGACGCATGGGGCCCGGGCGCAGCCGACAACATAAGTGGAACAACGAGCGTCCTCGAAGCGGCGCGGATAATATCCGCGGAAGCGAGAGCCGGTCACCCGCCTCGTCGAACGATTGTTTTCGCGACGTGGGACGCCGAGGAATGGGGGCTCGTGGGCTCCACGGAATTCGTCGAGGAAGATTCGGCACGACTGGTCGGTCACGCGGTCGCCTATCTGAACCAGGATGCGGTTGCCGGCGGTACGACTTTTTCCGGAGGCGGATCGCCGTCACTGCGCGCGCTGCTTCGCGACGTCACCAAGCACGTCCCCGATCCAGCTGGTGGAACCATTTACGATCAGTGGAGGAAGGGGGCTAAGCTCGATGCCGACTCACTCGAGCCGCCGAGCGGGGACCCCGGCGGCGGATCGGATTTCGCCGGCTTTTACAACCACTTTGGGATTGCGCTAGCGGACTGGGGATTCGGCGGCGGCCCCGGCGTTTATCACTCGGCGTACGATTCATATCATTGGATGAGCAAATTCGGAGATCCGCAGTACGCTCATCACAAGGCGGCCGCGACCGTCGCCGCACTTCTCATTTCCCGCCTGGCGAACGCCGACGTGGTGCCATTCGATTATGTCGAGTTTGCGACAACAATGAACCGTTTTACGTCAGTAGTGGACAGCGCAGTGTCTGAAAATAAGTGGCAGGTGCCGACTACCGCGCTGCGCTCGGCGATTGACCGAATGCGAACGGCGGCGGAGAGGTTTGCCAAGTCACGCGACGCATATCTCGCGGGCTCGATCTCGTCTTCGACACTGTCATCGGCAAATGCCGCGCTGAGAATGGTTGAGCGGAAGCTGACACGTCCGACAGGGCTGGTTACCCGCCCTTGGTTCCGAAGTCTTATCTACGCCGCCGACGAGGACAACGGTTACTCGACGATGCCTTTCCCTTCGATCAATGAAGCGGTTCGGCGAAAGGACAGCGGACTGACGGCTGCAGAAGTAGCGGACCTCGCGTCGAGATTCAATGCCGCGGCAGGGCAGCTGGAGCGCGCACAGTCGCTGTTGACCGGAAGGTAATTCCCGGCGCCGAGCCGATCAGGCTCGGCAACGGCTCGTCGCGCGGCGTGCTGCTATTGCACGGGTTCGGCGATACGCCACAGACGCTCGGATATCTGGCCGCCGAGCTCCAGTCGGCGGGTTATCGCGTTCACGCTCCGCTGTACCCCGGGCACGGCGCCAGCGTTGCCGCATTTTTTTCATCAACTGCAGACGAATGGATCGCGACTGCGCGCTACGCCCTCGCCGAGATGCAGAAAGAATGCGACTCGGTGTCGATCGTTGGCTTGTCGATGGGGGCGGCGATCGGCGCCATACTCGCGTCCGAGCGGCACGACATATCAAGTCTGGTGCTTATTGCGCCCTACCTGGCGGTACCGTTTTGGTCGCGGGTCGCACTGCGCTTTCGGTGGATATGGGATCCGTTCGTCGGTGAGATAGCGGCGCGTAATCCCCGCTCAGTGCAGGATCCGGTCGAGCGCGACAAGAGCCTGGGATACGGCGTTGTCAACGGAGCGGCGATGGGACAGCTGCTACGCGTGGTGAGTAAAGCACGGGCGGCGTTATCCGAAGTGACCGCTCCGACTCTTGTGATTCAATCATTGGATGATCCGCGTGTCGCACCGGAGACCGCGTCGTTCGCATTGGAAACAATCGGAGCGAAGGAGAAGCGGCTCATCTGGGCCGACACCGGTGGACACGTGCTCACGGTCGATTTCGGGCGCGAAAGGGTGATCGCGGATACTGTCGAGTGGGTCAACAGGTGGCGCGGGTAGCCGGATCAGTCGGTCGTCCGGCTACCCTCAAAGCTAGAAACGGTCGTGTACGAACTCGGTTACTGTTCCCACCGCGCGCTCACCAAGACCGGCGGCCTGATGAACAACCTCGGCGGCAACGCGTTTCACGCGACGCGCGGTTGGCCCGCTTGCCGCACGTTTGACGCGCCGAACGGCGGCAGTTGCTGATTTTCTCGCCGAGCTGGTGCGCGAAGAGCTCTTTCGGGGGCTCTTGCGAACAGTCTTTTTCGCCGCAGCGCGTGTGCGCTTACGAGTGGTCTTCTTTGCGGCGAGTGATTTACGCGCGCCGGACGCAGCTCTCTTCCGGCTCGCCCCGCTCGACTTGCGTGCAGAGGATTTGCGCGCCGGGCTGGAACGGCTGCCGGATTTGCGGGACCGCGCGCTTTTCTTTCTCGATGATGCCATGGAAAAGGCTCCGTAAGTAGGAAGTTCAGCATTGTACCAAGCAAAATCCGCGCACAACCGGTCGAATATGGGCGATCAGACCGCCCGCGTTTCTCCGAAGTGGGGAATCCAGAGTCGATCCGCGCTGAACCCGGCTTCGTGCCACGCCCGCCGCATTCGCTCGGGCGGCTCATCAAGCGGTTCATCAGTGAGCTTGAACGTACCCCAATGGGTGGCGAGGATCAGCGGTTCTTTCGTATTTGGGGCGAGCATCGCGGCAGCCTTCACGCAGTCTTCCGGGTCCATATGCACAGAGCGCATGAACCATCTTGGGTCATAAGCGCCAATCGGCAGCAACGCCAAGTCGAAGGGGCCGTATCTGCGCCCGATGTCTCTGAACGAAGGGTTCAGCGCAGTGTCGCCGGCGAAGTACACCGAACGACTCTCAGTAGAGAGCACCCATCCGCACCACAAGGTGCGGTCTCGATTGAACGGACTCCTGCCGGAGAAATGCTGGGCGGGAACGCAGGCCAAGCTGGTGGCGCCAAGCTCCGTGGTTTGGTGCCACGTCATCTCCTCCACGTCGCTCGCGCCGTGAGATCGAAGGAATCTTCCAACGCCGAGCGGGGCTCTCCACGCAGCCGCGGGAAAGCGCGAAACCAGACGGGCAACCGTGGGAGCATCGAGATGATCGTAGTGGTCGTGCGAAATGATTACCGCGTCGATGATCGGAAGTGAATCGAACGCGATCCCCGGTGGCGAAAACCTTCGCGGCCCGGCGAACGAAACGGGAGATGCGCGAGCGCTCCAGATGGGGTCGGTGAGGATGTTGAGCCCGCCGAGCTGCAGCAACACGCTCGTGTGACCAATCCACGTAGCGGTGAGCTGATCGGGCGCCGCGCGCGGGACGATGAAGGAAGGCGTGGCGATCGGGGGGTCGTAGTTGGATGAAATCGCGGTACGCCTCTCGCAGCGCTGCATCATCCACTTGAGCGCATCCAAAAAGCCGTGTTGTTCGATCCCGCGCCACGGATTGACGAAGCGGCGGCCCTTCCGTTGCGGCTGATCCAGAGTCACGTTGACCAATTCCATCTCCAAGAATATCGAATGCGAAAGCTTATGTTGTTTGCGATTGGTCTTGCCGCGTGCGCTAGAACTACGCCGGTTCTGTTGCCGCCGGTTCGGATGGAAATGCCGCAATCCGCGCGGACTCCAGTCAGCGGTGACAGCGTATATCGGACCGAGCGTGACGATCCATTCTACACCACTAACCGAGTGGATTGGCCGGGACCGAACCAGTTTCGCTCCTCGAGCGGCAAGCCGGGGCCGGAGTACTGGCAGCAGCGCGCCGACTATCGCATAGGCGCCAAGCTCGATACGGCAGCGAAAACAATCCAGGGAACGGTCTCCATCCACTACACGAACAACTCTCCCGATACGCTGCGCTACGTTTGGCTGCAACTCGATCAGAACGTGTACAAACCGGGAAGCGAAGGTTCGGTGGTGTTCGGCTCGGATTCGCGTTGGGGAGTGAGAGGATTTCCGGGAGGATACGAGCTTCGCGATGTGACTGTGAATGGATCCACGGTGACGCCGAAGATGAATGGGACGATGATGCGGCTCGACCTGCCATTGCCGCTCCAGCCGAAGGGCGGCTCTGTTTCCCTTGCAATGGCGTTCACGTTTCGTGTCCCCGATCACGGCTCGGATCGGATGGGGCGCGACGGCTCACTTTACGAAATTGCGCAATGGTATCCACGGATGGCCGTCTATGATGACGTCCGCGGATGGAACGCCGACCAGTACCTTGGGCAGGGTGAGTTTTATCTCGAGTACGGAGACGTCGATTATGCCATCACCGTTCCGGCGGGCTTCACTGTCGCTGGCAGCGGAATGCTCGAAAATGCGAGCGAAGTGCTTACGCCAACGCAGCGGAGCAGGCTGGCGATGGCAGCGAAATCGAATGAAGTCGTAGGGATCATTACTGCCGACGAAGCGAAAGCCGTGGCGGCATCCGGATCGCGAACGTGGAAGTTCAGCGCCCGGCGCGTACGCGACGTCGCGTGGGCTGCGGCGCCCGATTTCCGCTGGGACGCGACGAGCTGGAAAGGAATTCTTTGCCAGGCATTCTACGAATATCCGAAGGCCGGAAAGGCGTGGGAGTCCGCCGCAGAACAAACGCAGTGGACGATACGCCACTTTTCGGAATCTTTCTTTCCATATCCGTACCCGCAGGCTACTAGTGTGGCTGGCCCGGTGAGCGGGATGGAGTATCCGATGTTCGTAATGGTCGAGAAAGGCAGCGACGACCCGGCGTCAATCTTCGCCGTGCTCAATCACGAGCACGGGCACGAATGGTTTCCGATGCTTGTCGGCTCCAACGAACGGCGCTACGCGTGGATGGATGAAGGGATGAATACATACATCGACGCCTTCGCGCTCGAGGCGCGGAATCCGGGGACCAACTATTACCACGCGTACCTAGGCGTATGGCAGACCGCGGTTCGGACAAAGAGCGAGTCGCCGTTGATGGCGGCGCCGGACCGGATCGACGTCAACGGGCTGAGCTCCACCGGCTATCGAAAGCCGGGCGTGGTGCTGCTGACACTGCGGAATCACGTCGTCGGCGCGGATCTTTTCGATGCATCATTCCGCCAATACATCACCGATTGGGCGTTCAAGCATCCAACGCCGGGGGACTTCTTCAGATCGATCGAAAACGGGACAGGTCGCGATCTGTCCTGGTTCTGGCGGAGCTTTTTCTACTCGACGGACGTTCTCGACATTGGAATCGACAGCGTGTCGCAGCGAAGCGACGGCGACGGATCCACGATGACAATTTCGCTACGGCGATGGACGAGCATCCCGTTTCCCGTCGCACTGCGCGTCGCATATTCCGATGGAACCATCGAGGATTTCAAGCTGCCGGTAGAGATATGGTCCAGGTCGGATATGTATGACGCGGAGCTTCCGGCGAAGGGTAAGGTTGTCGGAGCCCGCTTGTGGCCTGATCCATCGGTACCCGACTGGAACCCGGGCAACGATACGTGGGGATTTCCACCACCGGCGAATCCCGACCATCCGGTGACGCACGGCCACTGAGGGTTGGTCTTAGGCGCCGCACACGGGTAAATTGAAAAGCAGTCAACATCTGAACGTCTGAGAGGAATTACGTAGATGCCGGATTTCGGGAGCTGGGCAAGCGCCTGGTGGAAGCCAGTCCTATTCATAGTGGTCGCGGGGCACCTGACCAACGTGTCGGTGACCTTGTTCCTTCATCGCGCGCAGACGCACCGCGGCGTAAAGCTTCACTACCTCGCTGCGCTTCCGATGCGACTCTGGCTCTGGATGTCCACGGCGATCGTCACGAAGGAGTGGGTAGCGTGCCATCGCAAGCATCACGCGTTCGCGGATCGCGAAGGCGATCCACACAGCCCGGTTATCGAAGGACTTCGCAACATCGTCTTGAAGGGCGCCTTCTACTATAGGAAGGCAGTTCGCCAGCCTGGAGTTTTGGAGAAGTACGGAAAGGGCACGCCCAACGACTGGCTTGAGCGCCACCTCCTCTCGCCGCTTAACTGGGTCGGGATTCTGGTGATGCTCACTGTGGACATTTACCTCTTCGGATTCTTTGTCGGCCCGATTGTCTGGGGCATTCAAATGATTTGGATTCCGTTCTGGGCGGCGGGAATCGTCAACGGTGTCGGCCACGCGGTGGGATACCGGAATTTCGAAGTGAAGGACGAAAGCAGAAACATCACACCGATCGCGATCTGGCTCGGCGGAGAAGAGCTGCACAACAACCATCACGCAGATCCGCGCTCGCCGAGCTTCCGGAGAAAGTGGTTCGAGCTCGACATCGGCTGGGTTTACCTGCGCGTGTTGTCGTTCTTCGGTCTCGCGCGCATCGAACCAACGCATTCGTAATTCGACGTGCCGGCAACCGTTGCCTGTACCCGGTGCGGACAGACTCGTGAAGGATTCGAACGCGCGCCGTTCCCCGGGCCCATCGGCGCCCGCGTAGTCGAGAGCATTTGCCGCGACTGCTGGGGCCAGTGGCTAAAACAGCAGACGATGCTCATTAACCACTACGGCCTGAACGTAATGGACCCGCAGGCGCGGGCTTTCCTGACCCGTAACACGTCGGCGTTTCTCTTCAAGACGGAAGCGGGCTCCGACATCGACACGTCAAAGAAAGGAACCATCGAGCACTAATGAAGAAAGCACTGCTGGGTCTCGCGCCTGTCCTCGGCGCTCTCTCGATCGCCTGCGCATCAACGACCGGGAGCACTGGTTCCGTCACGGTTCCTACCGAAAAACTTCCGTGGGCCGACTCAGTCCTCGCGTCCCTCACTCTTCGCGAGAAAGCAGCACAGCTCGTCTGGGCTTTTTCCCTCGGCGATTACGTACCTGACGACTCTCCGGCGTGGCGCCAGGTTTCTAGCTGGATTACCAACGAGCACATCGGAGGCCTGATCGTCTCTGTCGGATCCCCGCTCGAGGTGGCCGGCAAGATCAACCGGATGCAGGCGCTCAGCAGAGTGCCGCTGATATTCAGCGCCGACTACGAGACGGGCGCGGGAATGAGAGTGCGTGGTGGGTACTTCCTGCCGAACGCGATTGATCTGGGCGGCGCGACTGTGTTTCCTCCGGAGATGGCGATGGGCGCCACCGGCGACCCGAGCCTCGCGTACGCGCAGGGAAGGGCGACCGCGATCGAGGGACGCGCTCTCGGTGTGGAGATCGACTTCACGCCGGTGCTCGACGTGAACAACAATCCCGGCAATCCGGTCATCAATACGCGGTCGTACGGAGAGGATCCGCAGCAGGTTGCGCGCTTCGGCGAAGCGATGGTGCGCGGGATTCAGGATAACGGGATGATCGCGACCGGAAAACATTTTCCTGGACACGGCGATACGGAGACGAACTCGCACCTCGCGCTGCCGGTGGTAAATGTCTCGCGCGAACGGCTCGAGAGCGTCGAGCTGGTTCCATTCAAGGCAGCGATTGCGAGCGGAGTCGGGGCTATCATGTCGTTTCACGGGGTGATGCCGGCGTTCGATTCGACCGGCCTTCCCGCGACGCTGTCGCACAGTGTGATGACCGGTGTGCTCCGCGGTGAGATGGGATTCAATGGGCTCATCATCTCAGACGCGATGGACATGAAAGGCGGACTGATTCAGTTCGGACTCCCCGGCGCGGTGAAGCGTGCCATTGCGGCAGGACTCGACGTGATCCTTCAACCATCGGATGTCGTTCAGGCGATAGACGCGATCGTCGCTGGCGTAAATGAGGGCGCCTATACGGAAGCGCGATTGAACGAATCGGTGCTTCGTGTTCTACGCGCGAAGGAGCGGCTGGGATTGGGGCGGGATCGCTTCGTGAACCTCGTGAAAATCCCCTCTGTGGTTGGCGACAGCACCAAGCTCGCGCTTGCCCGCCTGATTGCAGAAAAATCGATAACGTTGGTGCGGGATTCCGCGAGGCAAGTTCCTCTGTCGGCGTCATCTACGCTTCGCGTTCTATCGATCACCGTGGCAAGCCGAACTGATCTCGGAGCTGGGAGCGTGTTTAACGCCGAGCTGCGAGCACGATATCCGAACCTTCGAACGGAACTCATCACGACGCAGGATGCGGGAGTGAACTATGAGCGGATGGTAACTGCCTCCGATTCCGCGGATGTCACCGTTGTAAGCTCATACGTCGGACAGGTTTGGGATGCGACCAATCTGAATGTATCGTCCGGGTTCTCGTCGCTGATCAACTCGCTGATCAACCGCGGGAAGGGGCCGATTCTAGTGACATTCGGAAACCCGTATCTGCTCCAACAACTTCCTCGAGTGGAAACCTACTTGGTTGCGTGGGGAGGATCTCCCGCGTCGCAGGGCGCAGCGGCGCGTGCGCTTGTTGGCGATGCGCCCATCTCAGGCCATTTACCGATCAGCATTCCGCCATACATCTCCCGCGGAACCGGTATTCAGCTGCTCACGCGGACTCATTAGGGGAGTAACCGAAAGTCTTGGCGGCTTTCCTGAAAAACTCGATTGACGCGCTGAACGATCCGTCCTATATCACACCCAAGAGCCGCCGCGTTTACTTTGACGCGGCGGCTCTTGACTTTAGTCACAAAAAGTGACTAATTCGCGGGATGACGGTGCCCCGCGGAAACAAAGCTGCCTTCAGCGTTGATCTGGTTGTTCTTACCGCGCTGACCAGTGAGCTTGCGGTTCTCGTCGAGAAGGGAAAGGGGGACAGCAGCCGATGGGCGTTGCCGTGGGGCCTTCCGGTGCGATCCGAGACCCTCAATGCTGTTTCGGGCAGGCTCGCGACGAATGCTGTTGGGTCCAAGCCGGCGTGGGTCGAGCAGCTTGGCGCGTTCGGCGATGGCCGCCGACATCCTTCGCCGGCCCCATTGTCGGTCGCATTCGTTGCAGCGGTCCCTTACGAGACGGCCGTGCTCGAGCGCGGCTTCCACTGGTTTCCCGTTCGCGACCTTCCTCTTCTCAACCCTCGCCACCGCCTTATGGTAGACGCGGCAATCCAGGCGTTGAGGGCGGCCATTGACCGGGCTCCGATTGCGTTCCGGCTCCTCCCAGATACGTTTACGCTGACAGAGCTTCAACAGATGTATGAGCTTCTATTAGGTAAACGCTTGCACAAGGCCAGCTTCCGCCGTGCGCTCGAAGCCGCGGGTCTCGTCGAAGCGACAAACGAATGGCGCAGCGAGGGGAGGGGGAGGCCCGCACAGCTCTACCGGTTCGGTCCGAAACGCCGCCGAAAGACAGTTCGTGGTGTTCGTTTTGACCTTTTGAGTGGCACCGGGGTATGAGGTATTCGGCATTGCGTCGGAGCTGTATTAGTTGCAATGTGTACATAAGGTAGCCTTCCCGTCGCCGAGAGTTTTATAGGCCATGTTGGCGTATCTGGACAGTTTGTGCGCGGCATTACTCGGCCGAGACAGCGCGGAAATCCAGCGACTGCTCGCGCTGCCGGCATCGCGCGACCTTCCCCGGCGCGTTCGCGAGGAGGCCGTCGCGATCTCTCGCGCCGGCACGCGCGGCTTTATGGCCCCGATCCACGCCCTGCACTTCTATTACAAGCTCACGCATATGGTTGACGAGACCGCCGACCAGATTTTCGGGGATCAGGGTGACGGCGCGCGCGATCCCGACGGACAGATAGAGCTTCCGCTCCGGAAGGTCGGCGCTCGCTGAGCCTATCGCTTTAGCAGTCGCTTGAGCGAGTTCTTCCTTTTCATTTCGCGACTCCACACGTCTCCGATTTTACGGAGCCGATCGGGCACGTTCCGGATCGTGAAATCTCTCGGATCGAGATCGTCGTCGAGCTCGCTCCATACTAAAGGAGTGGAGACGGGTGCCCCGGGCCTCGCGCGGACGCAGTACGCCCCCGCGATCGTTTTTCCCTTGATGTTCTGAAGGAAATCAACGTAGACCATCGCAGTGCCCCGGGCTTTGACCATCCGCTCGATCGTCGCTTCACGCGGATGCTCCTCCGCCACCTTCGATGCAATGAATTGCGCAACCAGCGTTGCCGCTTCAGTGGATGTCTTCAGTGGAAGCGGAATGTAAATGTGCAGCCCTGTCGAGCCTGAAGTCTTGATCGCCGCGTTTAGCCCATACTCGTCGATGACCTCCTTGCACCACCGCGCAACCTGCACGACGCGGGCGAAATTCGCGCGCGGCCCGGGGTCGAGATCTACGATGGTGTAGTTGGCAAAGTCGAGTGCTCCGATGCGCGAGTGCCACGGATCAACCGAAATGGCGCCCAGCTGTATCGTGTAGAGAAGGGTAAGAAGGTCGCCGCCGACGAAGCGCCGCTGCTTCTCTCCTTCCTCATTTACGATCGTCTGAACGCGGACGCCGCGAGGGACGTTGTCGCCGGCGCTCTGCTGATAGAACGACTGCCCTGCGATTCCGCCGGGGAATCGCTTCAGGACGAGAGGTCTGTCGGCGATCGTCGGGAGAATAAAGTCGGCGATCTCCGCGTAGTAACGCATCAGATCGCCTTTACTGATTCGCTCCTTGGGGAAATAGATCTTCGAAAGATTGGATACCTTGAGCTTTCCACTCTTTCTGAAATCGAGCGTGCCGCCTCCGCCGGACGACTCTATCTCCTCCAGTTGTGCAAAGATGCCGCCCTTATTTGTGCCCGCGGTTTTCCTGGCAGCCGTCTTCTTGATCGGACTCGCGGCGGCGCGCTTTTTCGCGGCGGGTTTACTCACGGTTTTTCTCTGCACACTGGTACCCTCTCTTCGAACGTCTCGCGCTTTCTTGTCATCTCTGACTCCCAGATAGATCGGCTGGCGTAGGCGCCTGTCGGCGGTCCATTCGGAGAACTTTACTTCGACGACAATTTTGGGCCGCACCCAGTGGGCGCGCTCATTGGTGCGCGGCGTCTCGCTGAACGGAGATGATTTCTGCTCGAGGGTATGAAGCGTTTTGTACATTTCGGCGAGGCCGGCTCGAGTGAAGCCGCTACCGGTATGTCCGACGTAGATGAAACGATCACCCTCGTAGTATCCGAGCAAGAGAGCGCCGATGTGCTCGCGGCTGTTGCGCGGCTCGGTGAAGCCGCCGACGACGAACTCCTGCCGAAATTCGATCTTGAGCTTGAGCCACGATTTTGATCGTTTCCCCGGCTCGTACCGAGCATCCATTTTCTTTGCGATGACGCCTTCCCACCCTTCAATGTGTGCCTTGGCAAGCGTTTCGGCACCCCGCTGAGGAGAGGAGTCGGTGATGCGCACACGATCGCCGACCAGCTTTCCGATGCGTTTAACGAGGGATTCGCGGCGCGATGTCCACGGCTCGCGGATCAGCACATCGTCGCCGTCCATCAGAATGTCGAACAATACGAGCGACGCCGGCGTCGAACTCGAATGCTTTTCTATAACGCTCGTTTCCTTGACGTGCATTCTGCCCTGAAGCTCCTGAAAGCGCGCCGGTTTGCCATCGACGAGCGCGACTACCTCGCCGTCGAGCACGAATGATCTGCGGGCTCGGCGCGCGACCTTTCGCAGAGCTTCCACGATCTCGGGAAATTGCGCGGCTTTATCCTTTCCGTTCCGCGTGATGAGCCGGACTTCGTCCGCAGTCGTGAACGCAAGGATGCGAATGCCATCGTACTTGGGTTCGAACGTCCATTCGCCGGCCGGGATGTCGGTACCGACACTGGCGTACATCGGCTCTAGCGACTTGAGCGGCGCGGGGGATGATTTGGAATTCTTTTGCGGCACGACGGGTTTTTTCGACGCGGCACGCCGGCTCGCGACCGCCGTGGGTTTCTTTACTGCGCGGTTGCTACGCCAGACGCTGCTCCGGCCTGCGGCGATTTCTTCCATCGTGCGACCGGTCGTCACCGAAGTCGGATTGTCAGCGACGACATCGGATTCCGCGGCATAATCATCCCGGTGCTTGATAAGGAGCCACTGTGGTTTTTCCGACGCGCGGCCACCGAATTTCATTCGCACCAGCGCGAAGGATCCGTGCAGCCGCTCGCCATCGAAGCCGATTTTCAGATCGCCTTTGCGGAGGCTTTCGCGCACGGCCATCTCGGCGTCCTCGCCAGGCAGGGCTTTGTCGGGAGAGTAAGTGCCTTTGTCCCATAGCATCACGGTGCCGCCCCCGTATTCGCCTTGGGGGATGGTGCCTTCGAAGGTGTTGTAGTCGATCGGGTGATCTTCCACCTGCATCGCCAGCCGCTTCAACTTCGGATCGAGACTCGGCCCTTTCGGAACGGCCCAGCTCTTCATCACGCCATCGAGCTCGAGGCGGAGGTCGAAATGAAGATGACTGGCAGCGTGCTTCTGGATTACAAAACGAAGAGCGCCCTTCCGGTGGCCGGCCACATTATCGCCGGACGGCTCGCGAGTTCTTTTGAAATCGCGCTTACGTTTGTATTCAGTGAGAAGCTTGCGCGCGGTCCCGCTCTTGGCGCCGGGCATTCAAATGACTAGGCGCTCTTTCGTTTCTTTCCGCGGGCAGCCGGCTTTCGGGACGCGGCGACCGTTTTCTTTTTCGCGCGCACGGCCCCCTTCTTTCCGCTCCCTTCCTCGAGACTGGCGCGAAGCCGAGACATCAAATCGATCACTCCGCTGTCGCGCGTTTCTTCCGGCGCCTCGAGCTGTGGCTTCTTTCCCTTCATCTTCGCCTTGATGACCTTCATCAAGTTGGCGCGATAATCGTCGGTGTAACGACTCGGATCAAACGGCTCGGCAAGATTGTCGATTAGCTGCTGCGCCATCTGCAGCTCCTGCGGACGAACGGTGTCGCGGCCGGGGAAATTGTATTCATCGGCGTCAACGAGCTCGTTTGCGAAGCGCATAATCTCGAGAACGAGGGCGTCTCCGATGACCTTCACGGCGGCGAGGTGCTGCGTCTGACGGATGATGACCTTGCCGATCCCGACAGACTCGCTCTTTCTGATTGCTTCGCGAAGAAGGGCATACGACTTTTCGCCGCCCTTGGCAGGAACGAGGTAATACGGAGTCTCGAAGTATCTGGGATCGATCTCGTCCTGCTTCACAAAATCGAGAATGTCGATTGTCTTGGACTGTTCGAGCGCGGCAGTCTGGAAGTCCTCGTCGGTCATCACGACGAACTTTCCCTTCTCGTATTCGTAGCCCTTTACGATCTCGCTCCAGGGCACAGGATCGCCGTCTGCCTGGCAGACCCGCTCATATTTGATCGGAGAGAGGTCTTCCTCGTGGAGCATCCGGAAGCTGATATGGTCGGCTCTCACCGCCGTCTTGAGCTCTACGGGAATGTTTACGAGCCCGAATGTAATCGACCCTTTCCAGATGGAAGCCATCAACCCTCCGTTTGCCAGGCGTTTAAGGCATTAGAAGGGCAAATCAGATGCCGAGCCCGGAGCCGCACATATATGTGATTTCGCGTACTGGGGCGCCGCGTTTGGGGCAGGTTTTGTGCAATCCGCTATGCGGCGCCAGCGACGTAACGGGCGATGCGTCCGCAGCTCTTGCAGCGGAGAGTCACGTGAGATGCAGGTGGCGGAGGTGCCTGATCCGGGTCTCGCTCGATATTTCCCGCGCAGGACGGGCAGCTGAGCGGAGTCCCGTGACGATCGCTGCTGATAAGAAACAGGGCCTGGGCGGGGTTGTAAGTATTCGGACGCGGCTTACGCATTCTCTCTCCCTGACTTCATTACGAACCGAGCGGTGTAAACGCTGGAATTGTTTGTCTGCGACATCTCGAGCCTAGTAAAGCGAAATGCAGAATCTCAAACGAATGCGGTTGGGGCTGTTTTCACTCTGCGTGATAGCCTGCGGACCGCACGCCCACATTCCGCTACGACCGGTCGCGCCGCCTTCAGCGCTGGCCGCCAACGACAGTGCATCGGTTCTGGCACGGCGGCTGGCACCGGTCTTATACATACAGCGTGATGAAACGTTCCCGCTCGAGCGGGTGGTTGCCGTTGTCCATCCGGAACGGCGGGTTATCGCGTACCATCTCCTGTGGCGGGACGATGTTCACGGGGCTTGGATCCCTTTCACGGTCCCCACCGACGAAGAGGTGCTTTGGGTGGGGTATGACTCCACAAATGCGCCGACCGATTTATGGACGTACTGGCACGGGCGGATTCTGCACACACCGTGGAGCAAGTCGCAGGTGGCGGTGGACATCCAGTGGGGCAAGCACGGCTCACTGCCGCGTGGAATCGTGGAGAGCGACCTTCCCAAGACGGCGTCGCTGAATGATTTCTATGCGCTCACCATCATCGGCCTGCCCGACATCCTGCTGGGAGACATTTTCCGAAAGGGGCCGCTGTGCTTTTGCCACAGCTACTCACGCTATCGCGATTTCTCCCGTGTTCTCTTGCTCGGCGAGCACATCGACGCGGTGGCACGCACCGCCGACCCGCGGGAAATACTGCACGCGGTTTTCGGATCGAAATACTCGAACAAGAAGCAGTGGCCGCCGACGGCCGGGGCTCACTCCCAACCGTGAGGTCGGCGCCAAATCCGTCGCCCTACGCGCCAGGGACGGCGCGATGAAATCTCGTCATCTGCATTGAATGAGTCCCGGTCCTCGAGCGACTCGAGCATGTCGTTCGATTTTGCGGATGCTTCATCGGCCCAGTGTACGATTTCCGCTTCTAGCGTCATCGGCTGGACGGGGCTGCCGAACTCGAGTGAGCCGTGATGCGACAGGATGACGTGCTGCAGGTCCATCAACTGCTGGTCCGAGCACGAGCGGGAGTCGGCGGCAGAAATCGCACGGTCTAGCATCATGCATCCAAGGACAACGTGGCCGATCAAGTGTCCGCAAGGCGTGTAGCTGAACCCGCCGGCCGAAACGGAGTACGATTCGATCTTCCCGATGTCGTGGAGCAAGACTCCGGACGTCACCAGGTCGATGTTGGCGCGGCAGGTTTTTGCCGTCGCTCGCGCGATTGTCGCAACCTCGACGATGTGCTGGAGGAGCCCGCCAAGCTTGGCGTGGTGCCCGGCCACCGATCCTGGAGTCCGCTCGAGCCGCACCCTGAACTGATCGTCGGCGTAAAAAAGATCCACGATGCGGCGGAGAGTCGCGGAGCTCATCTCGGCGCGCATTCGATCCACGTGAGCCCAGAGCCGAGTGCAGTCTCCGACGGTGGGAAGGAACGCATTCACGTCAACGAGAGAGCTTGCGACCACGCGCAGTGGCGCCGAGACGTTGAGCTGCCGCTTGGCGTTGGCGCCGGATCCATAAAACGTGACTTGTCCGACGACGCCCACCACCGACCCACGCTCGGCGCCGTCAGCCCACGTGAGATTGTTCGACCAGATCGGAGCGGTTTCGATGGAGCCCGACGCATTCCCAAGAGTAAGCGTGACGAAGGCATCACCTGCTTTTGTCTTCTTCTCGCTTCGCTCGGTGACGAGAAAGTCGGCCTGTACCCGATCGCCCGCGGACAGATCGGGAATGTGAAGGAGCGTCATCCCTCAATCTTTGAAGCGAAGGCCTGCCAAATCAAGCCTTGACCGGTTCTACGTAGAATGAAAAAAACCTCGGCGACACCGAAGTGTCGCCGAGGCGGTGATGCGGAGGGGGATTAACGCTTCGCCGTAGCGGGCTGAGACTTAAGAGAGATCGGCGCTTTCTGAGCGAGCGCGAGCAAGTCGCGCTGCGATGAACTCTGCCGCGCGGCCGCGATGGCGCGCTCAAGCTGGACGTCGTCGGGAATTGCGCGCCGCTTCGCTGTCGAGTCGCCGAATGCGAGACGGGCAACGCTGTTGCCGATGAGCCGGTCAACTTCTCCGCCCGCTTGCTCATACAGCGCGCGGTCGATGACAACTCCCTGCGCCTGTAGGCGGCGATAGAACTCTTGGCGCCACGCCGCGGGAACGACGAAGTCGGGTTTGACTGTCTTCTTCAGCTCCAGCGAATAGTTGAGAAGAACGGTTCGCACTATGACAGTTTTCGGCGCGAACGCGTTGAACAATTTCTGTTCCGGAGTCGTCAGTGTGTCGGCGGCGACGACAATGTCCGGTGTTATTCCGCCGCCGCCGTAAACGACACGACCGAGATCCGACTTGAATGCAGGGCGCGCCCTTCTCGCGGAATCGGTTTCGAGAGAGTCCGGCATCACTTCAACAAAGTCGCCGTTGGCGAGAAGCTTCCGCGCTTTCTGAATGGAGCGTCCGCTCGGCGTGTACCACTTGGCTGTCGTCATCTTCAGAGCATACCCGCCATCGAGCGGGAAGACAGACTGAACGAGGCCCTTTCCAAATGAAGTCGTGCCCATCACCAGCGCACGATCGTGGTCCTGCAGCGCGCCGGCGACGATTTCGGACGCGGAGGCGCTGCGGCCGTCGGTGAGAACGATGAGCGGGAGTGTGGGAGCAATCGGGTCTTCCGTCGCGGCGTATGACTGCGTCTCGCCGTTCCGGGCGCGGATACTGGAGAGCTCCTGTCCCTTCTTCAGAAAGAGATTGCTCGTCGCCAGCGCTTGATCGAGAATTCCGCCGGGGTTTCCGCGGAGATCCAGGATGATGCTTTTCGCGCCTTCCTTGGTGAGACGGTCAACGGAGGCCTGGAGCTC
Source organism: Gemmatimonadaceae bacterium (assembly GCA_046599115.1). Classification (GTDB taxonomy): domain Bacteria; phylum Gemmatimonadota; class Gemmatimonadetes; order Gemmatimonadales; family Gemmatimonadaceae; genus UBA4720. Next base: position 17,590 of record JBKJHG010000142.1, on the reverse strand, counting down.
GTCGGTGGCAGTCTCGTTGAACTGCAGAAGCGGGATGTAACCGATTTTCCCGTCGAGCATTATCGCGAACGCAACCGCCGGTATCTTGATGACGGCGCGCGTGAAGGTGACCGGAATCAATTCCGTCACGCCGGGGCGGGAGAACTTCACCGCGACCTTACTGCCAGGCGTTCCTTTCAGGGCATCGGAAGTCTGCTGTGTCGTCCATCCGCGCGTGGTGGCAGTATCGATGACAACGATTCTGTCGCCCTCCTGGACGCCGGCCTGCTCCGCGGGAGTGTGCGGAAAGACACGCTGAACCTCGATGAATCCTCCGATTTCGGCGATCTCCATTCCGATGCCGGCGTAGCGCCCGTTCGTCTGCGCGTTGAAACTGGAGAGCTCCTTCGGCGAGAGCAGCACGCTGTACGGATCGTTCAGCTCGTGGACGAGACCGCGCGCGGCCTTTTCGTAGAGCGCCGCTTCGCCGAGCGAGTCGACATAGCGATTGGCGACGATTCCAAGGACCTGATCGAGCAGGCGTGCGCTGTCGCGAGTGGCGCGCTGTTGAACGACAAACCCGCCGACGAGCAGCGGGACAAGGATTACGGCGAAGAGGGTGCGCTTGCGAGACATGCTATTGGATGTAAGAGGCCAAGGCGAAACCTATATGATAGGTACTTCCGGGGGCAGGGATGGTTCCCTCACGCGAGCCGAGAGGCGAGCACGTAGTCAACGAACCACGCCCGGCTTATCTGCCTGAACGCCGCGTCCCGAAGAAGTCCGGATGCGATCAACATTTCATGCGCCGGCTGAAGAACGCGTTGGAGGTGCGAGGGATATCGTTGTGTGAGGGGGAGCTGTTCGGCCAGGCGGTCGAGCGGCATTCTCCAGGTCACCATACCATCCTGGCGCGCGACCTCGAGCAATCGGTAGAGCCGACGGGCGACGGGATTGGTGAGCGACTGATAGTGCAGTGTCGAGAGGCTGACGGTGTGGCCGGCGGCGATGTTCGCTCTGATGAGCGGACTTAGAGTGACTCTGGCGTCGCCCGGCTCGGACGCGGTGAGGACGGGGAAAAGAGTGAACTGATCCCTTTCCGCGACGCGGCGGCGGGCGATCATCACCGAGGACAAAATGGTGAATTGACCGTCGAGCTTCGTTCCGTCGGACGCGATAGTGTACACGCCGCCGGACTCCAGCGTTGTGCGCTCGAGGCGCGTAAGCGCGGAGCGGAGCTGTTCGTAAGTTCTGCCGTCAACGCGGCGGCCGATGGACCGGAGGAATGCGTGAAGAGTAAAGGAGATTACGCCGTCACCAGGGAATCCGGCATCATTGTAGCGATGCAGGATCTCGACATAGACGTCCTGATCAAAGGTTCCGGGAAGGCGGTCGCCGGGGGCAGGCAGCACGCGCCAGCGTCCGCCGCTGTCGGGAGCGAAAGAGATGGCCGAGTCGTCGGCGGAATCGCTCAGCCGGAATATCGGGAGCGATTCAAGCGAACGATCGAGCACGATAGCGCGCGCCGTGCTTTTTCGGCGGGCGACGATATTCATTTAGGAGGAAGGTTGCTAATTATCTGTCGAATGAGGTTATCCTCAGCAGAACAATGAGCATCATAAAGTACATCACTTTTGTCGTCGGACTGCTATTGGCGTTGGTTTTGGCGCTGATAGGCATGCTGTCGGTCACCCGGGATACCCCGGTCAAGAACGTCATTGCCGAAGGGGACAAGGATGGGCCGCCGAGTGTGAGCGACTCGCTCTTTCCCCGCTCGATTGAGCTCTACACGGGCACGCACATCGATCCGGGCAACAAAGTCGAGGTGCTTCTCAACGGAGACGGCACCTATCCTCCTCTTTGGCGCGACCTCGCCGCGGCGCAGCGTACGATTACGGTCCAGATGTATTACTCGCAGCCGGGCGCAGTCGCCGATTCGCTCGAGAAGTATCTGGTGATGAAGGCTCGCGCGAAGGTGCGTGTGCTGCTGCTGCTCGATGCGTTCGGCTCGCAGCCGCTCAAGCCGGAATGGATCCAAAATTTGAAGCACGCCGGCGTGGAAGTCGTATGGCTTCGACCGCTGCGATGGTATTCACTCAACAAGGCGGCGCAGCGGTCGCACGTCCGGGCGATCGTAATTGACGGTCACATCGGATATACCGGAGGGTTCGGCCTCGCCGATTACTGGCTGGGAGACGGGCATCACGACGACCAATGGCGTGAATCGAACGTGAGATTCGAAGGCCCGACGGTGAGCTCGCTCCAGGCGGCGTTCGCGGCAGGCTGGGCGGAGGCGACCGGAGAGCTCCTGACGGGCGACCTGTTTTTCCCGCGTGCGTCGTTCGCCGCGGCCGGGCAGACGCAGGCGGGCCTGATGCACAGCGTGCCTTCGTCGGGCAGCACTCCGGCGGAGCGCCTCCTCGCACTCTCGATCGCGGGTGCGCAGAAGACGCTCTATATCACGAACTCATATTTCGTCCCCGGCGAGAATTTTATGCAGCTGTTGCTGAAGGCAGCGCGGCGCGGGGTTGACGTGCGAGTGCTGACGGTCGGTGAGAGAACCGACGTGAAGACGACCTGGTACGCAGGACGGACCTACTACGACGCGTTGCTGTCAGGGGGAGTCAAGGTTTACGAGTACAAACCGGCAATGATGCACGCGAAAACGATGGTCGTTGACGGCGTGTGGTCGCAGATCGGATCAATGAATTTCGACAATCGCTCGCTGGCGTTCAACAACGAATCTCTGCTCCTGGTCCTCGACAGGAAAATCGGCGCTCAGATGGACTCGATCTTCTTCGACGACATCAAGTCATCCGAGGAGATGAATCTGGCGAGGTTCCGCAAGCGTCCGCTGCCCGGCCGCATTCTCGAATGGGGCGCCCAGAAGCTCAGACGGGTTCTTTAGCACCGTCGGCCGCCGGTGCCGCGGCGATGAGCGCGAGCTAGCGGAGGTCTTCGCGGCCGAGGGCGGAGCGAACGGCTTCGCGCATCGCGACGATGGCGTCGTCGGACGCCGCAGGCGAATCCTCGCGAACGTGGATTTCGATTCCGTTGGCGACCGGGAGCCGTCGCCAACGGAGTGGCGTCTCGTCATCTGACGCCGCGACGGAATGCGCTCCGGCTCCCAGTGCCGGCGCCAAGGATTGCGCGATTCTTTTTTCAAGCGCGTCGCCGGTGAGCTCTTTCATCTCGGCCTTTATTGACTCGAGACTCTGTCCTTCGCGCTGCCGGATCTTGATCGACAAAAGCTGAAGGAGATGCCGGTAACCGTAGGTTGCACCGGTCCCCGTTCCCTCCGGATGATCGAGAAGCCCACTCGCTACGTAGAATCGAACGGCGCGCGCGGTCGGCGCCGCCCGCGCGGACGCATTTGTCGGCCGAATGCCGGCCGCGTCGACTAGAGCGGTGGCGTGAGCGGCGAGCCCTCTGGCATTCCAGGGGGCGTGTTTTGCGTGGGCACGGAGGAGAGCGACAGGCGATTCAGCCATTGGGAAACGATAACATTAAAGTCCTCTGATCGCTCGTCGTGCGGAAGATCGCCCGCCGGCGACAACACCGAGAGCTCGAAGTCGGGATTGAGAGCGGTAAATCCGCGGTATTCCTCAACCGGAGTCATCGAGCCTTCCTCGCCCCAGACCAGAAGAGCAGGCTGGGTGAGGCGGCGGATCGCATTTCTCACGTCAATGTTGAGATGACCCGAGAGAAAGGCCGCGGGTGCGTGGCGCGCGCCGCGCTGATGCGACGCGGTGTAATAGGTGTCGACCAGCTCGCGCGTGACGAGAGCATCGTCATAGTAGGTCCGGCGCAGGAAATGGCGCAGGCTTCGGCGCGAAACGAGCGCGTTGAACATCGCTGTTCCAGCGATGGGCGCGTCAACGGCAAACCGTCCCGCCTCTCCCGTGATCGTCGCCGGCTGATTAAGCCGCACCAACCCGCTCGGTGCAATCAGAATGAGCGCCGGAAATCGCTCCGGATCACGAGCCGCGAGAACTGCGGCGTACGCGCCGGAGAGAGAAGTCGCGGCGAGGACGCACGGCTCTCCGATGACTCTTCCCACGAAATCGGAGATGAGCGAGATGTACAGGCGGGCCGAATACTTGATAGGCGGCCGGTCCGATCGGCCGAAGCCGAGGAGGTCGATGGTGTAAACGGTATTATTGCGGGCGAGGTAGTCGACATTGTTGCGCCACTCATACGACCAGGCCGCGGCGTGGATTCCGTGGATGAGGAGAATCGGCGGCCCGCTCCCGCGTTTGGTGAAAGCGATCCGGCGATCACGCCACTCGAATCCTCCCTCCTCGCCACCGACGAGATTCGGGAGCTGATCTACGCCTTTCCGAGCGAAGACATTGTACGCAGCGGCGACGCCAAGGAGCGCGCCACTGGAAACGAGAATCTTACGCCACGGCGCGCTGCTTTCCTCGTCGCCTTCGATTGGATCTCTCATAGACTGAAGAAGGAGCTAGCGACGACGCCCGCCCTTCTTCGCCTCCTTTTTCTTCGGCGCGCTCTTTCCTTTCTTCGCAGGGGCTTTCGGCTTGGGCGCGGGCTTTTTCTTGCCGCCGGCTTTCTTCGGAGCGGTTTTCTTCTTCGCCACCTTCTTCATCTCTGGCTTCTTCGCTGCCGGCTTGGCCTTCGTGGCAGTCGGCTTGGCCTTCGCGGCGGTCGGCTTGGAAGCCTTGGCTGGCTTCGCCGCCGCGGTCGCCGCACTGCGCGCCGGGGTGGATTTCGAGGCGGTCGCTGCGGGCGAAGATCTCAATACCGGTGCCGCGGCGAGCGGGGCGGCGGGATGATCGGAAAAAATGTCAGCGGCATCGGAGAACACCGATGGCTGCTCCTGCTTTTTTCCTGATCCCTTCGGACGCCCGCGACGCCCGCGAATCGGGCTGGCACCGAAGAGGTCGGCCTCCTCCTCTTCTTCATCGTCGGCCGGCTCGGAAGGCGTTGTACCTTCTTCGTCCGCGTCCTCGTCGTCAACGTCGTCGGCGCTGTCCCACAGTCGCGCACTGTGATCCTCGTTCAGCGCCCAGCCGCCGTCCTCGTCTTCGTCCTCATCGTAGGAGCGCTTGCCGCGGGTGAATCCGCCGATCTCGGCGTCGTCATCGTCATCGGCAAAACGAAGGGGCTCCACTGATTCATCACCACGGCTCTGCATTATTCCTCCTCAGGTACGTTTGCCGGTCGGACGACGGGCGCGCGCGTGTATAGGGTATTTTGGCGGTGCACCAAACGTGCCTTCGCGTGCTCGACCTCAACCGCGCTCTCCCCCGAATACGGCAACGGAAGCGCGCCGTCAAGGCGGCAAATTCAGGTGGTTTGGTCTTCCGCCCCAATTCTGCGCCTGATGACCTTCTCCAGCGCGCGATAGACGTCCTCATCAAGGTGCGATCCGACCTCTGATTCGAGGTGTTTGAGCGCGACTTCGGGTGCGAGCGGATCTCGATAGGCACGTTTGGACGTAAGCGCATCGTATGTGTCCGCAGCGGACAAGATTCGTCCGCCGAGGGTGATATCCTCTCCCTTGATGCCCGCAGGATAGCCGCCGCCGTCCCATTTCTCGTGATGGTGCGCGAGGTAGGAGAGGGAATTCTTGATGTGTGGCAGCGGGGCGAGAATGTCCATTCCGATCTTCACGTGCGCCTTGACGTGTTCGAACTCATCGAACGTCAGCGCCTCGGGCTTGTTCAGAACGGCTTCGCGGATTCCGATCTTTCCGACATCGTGCAGGCGTCCGGCGAGGCGGATTTCGTCACAGTCGTTCGTGTCGAGGGTGAGCTCTTCGGCGATCTCGCCGGCGAGTCTGCCCACGCGCTGCGAATGTCCGCGGAGGTAAACGTCCTTGGCCTCCATCGCGTTGATCAGCGTTTCGGCGATGCTGACCGTCATCAGTCGCAGCGATTCCTTTTCCTGTTCGAGCTCAGCGGTGCGCAGCGCTACCTCCTCGCGAATGAGCTGCTCGACGCGGCGCTGCTCGATGAGGCCGGAGCGCTTGGCGAGCGCGCGCTCGAGCGCCTGCTGAAGATCGGCGAGCTCGACCGGCTTCATCAAGTAATCCGTGGCGCCGGAGGACAACACTTGGGTCGCGGTGGCGGCATCGTTGACCGCGGTGAGCATTATGATCGCCAGGTCCGGCTCCTTGGCGAGCATTTTCGGAATGAGCTCGACGCCGGTCATTCCCGGCATCCGCACATCGCACAGCATCAACGTGAAGATGTGCTCGCCAACAAGCTTGAGCGCTGCCTCGCCGGACGCGGCGACTTCGACCTCGAAACCGCGCGAACGGAGAAATTTTCTCAGCGCAAGACGGATCGTTTCTTCGTCGTCAACGACCAGAACTTTCATCATATCGCTGACTGGTGCGAGAGTGGAAGCGTCACTGTGAACGTGGTTCCGACATTCGGGGTGCTGTCCACCGATATACTGCCACTGTGGCCCTGGATGATGCCATAGCTCACGCTCAATCCGAGGCCCGTTCCCACGCCTGCCGGCTTGGTAGTGAAGAATGGCTCGAAGATCCGCTCCTTCACATCGTCGGGCATTCCCTGCCCGGTATCAGAAATGACGATGTTGACCTTGCCCCGCTCTTTCCTCGTCATAATCGAAAGATGCCGAACGTGGACGTCCTGCATCGCGTACTCGGCGTTGACGAGCAGATTGAGGAGAACCTGCTGGAGCTTCTGGTCGTCGCCGCGAACCTGGGGGTTGCTCGGATCGAGATGCGTGTGAACCTCGATTCCGCTGGAGCGTGACGCATAAGACCGGAGTCTAATCGTGTGCCGCACGATGGTGTTGATGTCCACCGGGACGTCGCGCGGCTCGGTCTTCCTCGCGAAGAGCAGCAGATCGCGAATGACTCCGATGGCGCGGTCGGCCTCGCGCTTGATGAGCTGCACCGACTCCGCCTGCTCGCCTTCGAGCTTTTCCTCGAGGAGGAGCTGTGCGAACGTGGAAATGCCGGTGAGTGGATTGTTCAGCTCGTGCGCGACTCCGGCGACAAGTTCTCCGACCGCGGCAAGCTTCTCGGCGCGGCGAAGATGCTCGGCGATCTGTCGCTCTTCGGAGAGATTTCGAATTCCGATGACGAGACCGACTATGCCGTCTGCGCCGTCGCGGATGTGGCTCAGCGTGACGGCGGCGGGAAATTCGCTTCCATCCTTGCGGCGGTGCACGTGCTCGCCCGTCCAAAGACCGCGATCCTGCCCCTCGGGAATCGTCTGCCTTCTCGATAGCTCGGCAGACGCGACGACGAAATCGTCCACTGACATTCCGGCAATCTCGCCCGCTTCATAGCCGTACTCGCGCATAGCGGCGCTGTTCGCGTACTGGACGCGCGCGCCCGCATCGAGAATGAGCACCGGCTGGTCCATCGTCGCCAACGCGGCGGCGAGTGTTCGCTCACGGGCGTGGGTGCGGCGCTCTTCTTCTCCCAGCAGCAGAACGTCCACTGCCAGAGCGACGGCGGGGCCAAGGCGAAGAAGGGCGCTGACGGTCTCGTCTGAATGCAGAGTACGCCCTTCGGCGGTGACGATGAGCACGCCGATGCGACGGTCGCCCGCGATGAGCGGAATGACGAGACCCGGCTCGGAGGGTACGGCATTCGGAAGAAAGGCATTTACCCGGAGGTTATCCACGAGCGTCGGCTTTCCACGCGTCCACGCTTCACGCATCGCGCTTTTGGCAATTAGCGCCGACGTGTCCTGCATCTCCTTGCAGCTGCCGCTCGCGGCGATGCAGCAAATCACTTGTTCGTTGTCGGAAGCGGTGCCGATCGCGGCACCGCGCGACGGGATCACGTCGGTGATGATGTTCAGGAATTTCTTCGCCGCATCTGATACCGTGATTCTACCGAGGGCGATTCGAGCGATCTCGGCAGCGGCTTCGGTGAGGCGCTGCTCCTTGCGCTGAGCCGCGAAAAGACGCGCGTTCTCGATCGCGACCGACGCCTGCCCGGCGATGAGCATTATCAAGGCGACATCGTGCGGATCGTAGCTGCCTTTGTGATACGACAGTGCCTGCATCACGCCGATCGTCCGGCCACCGTACACGAGCGGAGCGGAGATCTCGCTGCTAACACGGACATCGGATCCGGATACATCGTAAGCGGTCCCCGCCCACCAGCGCTCCGGGTTGGCGGAAATGCGCGGCGCGCTGTCGTGAAATACCTTGCCCACTTCGTGAATGTCGAGCGGGAGCTCGAGCGCCTGCGCGGTGGGGATCTCCTTACCGTCAACGACGACGTACTGAGGGTGGAACGTTTCGTTGACGGGATCGACGAGCATCAGCGTGAAGCACGGAGCATCCACAACCGACGCGACTGCGCGGTAGATCTCCTTGTAGGCGTCCTCCACCGAAATCGCGGCGGAAATTGCCTGCTGAACGGTGGCAACGGCGGCGAACCTCGCGGCCCTCCGCTTGAGCTCTTCGATCAGATCAGTCGTCAACGAACTCCACCGTGACCGGCCCGCGAACGATGCCGGCTTCGACGCCGCGCTTGAGAAAGAGGCGGATCGCAGCACGTCCTTTCTCTCCGTAATCGAGCGTCCAGTCATTCACGTACATTCCGACGAACTCGTCGGCCTTGGAGCGATCAAGCCCCCGGGCGTACTGCATTGCGTGGTCGAGAGCAGACTTTCTGTGATCAAGCGCGTAAGCTATGCTCGCGCGCAGGTGCTTTGAGATCTTGCGCCTAATGTCGTCCGGAATGTCCTTGCGGATGACGTTCCCGCCGAGCGGGAGAGGAAGACCGGTCTCGTCGCGCCAAAGCTTTCCGGTATCGGCGATGAGATGCAGCCCTTCGTCCTTATATGTGAGCTGGCCTTCGTGGATGAGCAGGCCGGCGTCAACCTCGCCCTTGGCGACGACCTGCTCGATCTGATCGAACGGTGTTACGACGGGCTCGAAATCCGGAAGGTAGAGACGAAGTGCGAGGTACGCGCTGGTCATCATTCCCGGAATCGCGATCCTTTTACCACTCAGCTTCGCCATCTCGATTGGCTGCTTGGCGACGAGTCGAGGGCCGTATCCGTCTCCCATTGACGCGCCGTGCGGAAGCAGCGCGTACCGGTCGGAAAGGTACGAATACGCGTGGATCGAAACCGCCGTGACCTCGAGCTCGGCGCGCAACGCGCGGCGATTGAGAGTCTCGATGTCCTGCAACTCGTGAATGTACGTGAGGCCCTCGGTATCGATCCGGCCATCGGCGAGCGCGTAGAACATGAACGCGTCGTCGGAGTCCGGGCTGTGCGCGAGGTGAATCGTGGTCGCGTCGCTCACTTGGCCGCCCCAACTGCCTTACGCGCTTCGGCAATCCCGTTGGCGATGTCGTCCTGGTGGCGGTCATACTCGTCGAGTTTCTTCGCCAATTCGCTCCTTTCCGCGGCGACGAGGCGCTTCTCGAATGCGCGGACGGCCGCGGAATCGCCTCGCAGTCCGGCGACACGGGCGGCGAGGATCAAGCCGAGCAAATGTGTGGGGCTGTTCTTGAGAATGGAATCCGCCTGCGCTTTGGCAAGCGGAACCGCTCCGGCGACTTCCGCTACACGACCCATGTCATAGTGCTGGTCGTTGTTCATCGTCCCGAGCATCTGATAGGACGTGAGCGCCATCGGCGCGAAGAACTGCACGCTGTCGGATTTTCCCTGGCTGTAAAGAAGCATCACTTTATTGAAGAGTCGGTCGGCCCGCTCGGTCGGCGAGAGCGATGATATGTCCGGTGCACGGACGGGAGTGCCACCGCCGCTCGAATCAGGAGCGCGATCGTCGAGCCCCGCTTGCGGCAGCGCGTTTTGCGGAGCATCCAGAGTGGGGCCACGCCGATTGTTGAAGCCGCGACCGGCGAGCATCGCGAACATCGTCAGCAGCGCGAGCGCGGCAACGACCCAGGGCAGCGAACTGGATTTACCCGAAGAAGCATCGGCGCGCGCGGGACCAGAGGCCGTGCCGCAGTGGTGGCAGAATTTGGAACCGGGTGTAAGGTCGCCATTGCACACCGTGCAAGCCGCTCCCGCGAGCGGCGCCCCGCAGCTGGCGCAAAACCGGCCGGTTGCGGGAGCGCCACACGATGGGCATACGGAGGCGGTCGAATCCGGATGTTGGGTCGGAGGGAGCGAATTCATCCTCCCAAGTTACATCGGTAAAACACCGCGTGAAGTGCGCGGATAGGGGAGCGGAGCAATGGCGTCCGCTCCTCTATCCCGAACTCAGACGGGGAAGAGCATCTCGCGGTATTTCGGCAGCGGCCACAGGTCGTCGGCGATGCTCACCTCGAGGCGATCGCAGATCTCGCGGACGTCCGCCATCGCGTCCGCCCCGTCGCCGGTGAGAAGATCCGCTTGCGCCGGGCAATCGTCGTGCATCCCGTCGGCGCGGTCGATCACTTTCACGAGGGCGGCTGTCTTCTTCTGCAGCTGCTGAACGAGCTTGCCCAAATCATTGGCGGCATCGAGCTGCGGGATTGTGGTTACGCCGGCAGTCTTTGCCTGCGCGGCGGATGCGGACAGCTCGCCGAGGTAAGAGAAGGCGGCGGGGAGAACCATCGTATCCACCATCTCGCGCATCGTGTACAGCTCGATGAGCATATCCTTCACATAACGCTCGACGCGAACGTGATAGCGCGAATCGAGCTCCGCGTGGGTGAGCACGCCGAGCTCGGTGAGCACTTTGCGCGATCGCTTGTTGATGAGCTGCTTGAGCGCTTCCGGGGTGCGCCGGAAATTCGGAAGTCCGCGCTTCTTCGCTTCCTTCACCCAGTCTTCCGAATAGTTGTTCCCCTCGAAGCGAATTGCCGAGCTCTCCTTGAACGCACCGCGGACGACTCTGATCGCCGCTTCCTCGAGTTTCTTCGTCGTCTTCAGCTCGGTGCGCAGCTCGGCGGTGATATCGGCAACCGCTTCTGCGACGGCGGCATTGAGGAGCGCCACCGGGAATGCAATCGAGGCCGACGATCCGACGGCGCGAAATTCGAACTTCGCTCCGGTGAACGCGAACGGCGACGTGCGGTTGCGGTCGGTGTTGTCGCGCTGAACTTCGGGGAGCTTTTCGACTCCCAGCTGAATCATCTCGAGTTCGGCGCTGGCGGACTTCTTACCCTCTATGATTTCCTCGATCATCCGCGTCAGCATCTCGCCCATAAAAACGGAGATGATCGCGGGCGGCGCTTCGTTGGCGCCGAGCCTATGCTCGTTGCCGGTGGATGCGATTCCGGCGCGAAGCAGCGCGGCGTGCTTGTGCACCGCTCGTAAAATCGCGGCGAGGAAGAGGAGGAAGCGCACGTTCTGGTGCGGCGTCTTACCGGGCTTGAGAAGGTTCAGGCCGTCGAGATCGGATCCGTCGGCGGCGATCGACATCGACCAGTTGCAGTGCTTGCCGGAGCCGTTGATTCCGGCGAACGGCTTCTCGGCGATGAGCGCCTGCAGGCCGTGGCGGAGAGCGACGCGGCGGAGAACGGCCATCACCAGCTGATTGTGATCGACCGCGATGTCGGTTTCCTCGAAGTGCGGCGCCATCTCGAACTGGCAAGGGGCGACTTCGTTGTGACGGGTCGTGATCGGAACGCCGAGTTTGTAGAGCTCGAACTCGACTTCGGAGATGCACGCCTGAACGCGCTCAGGGATTCCGCCGAAGTAATGGTCTTCGAGCTGCTGTCCGCGCGGCGGCGGGGCGCCGATGAGAGTACGGCCGCCCATCACCAGGTCGGGACGCATCCCGAAGTGCGCGCGATCGATGAGGAAATATTCCTGCTCGGCGCCGAGCGTGGTGTAGACGCGCTGGATTCCCTTGTCGCCGATCAGCTCTAGCAGCTCGATGGACTTCTCGGAGAGAATGTCGGAGCTGCGGAGAAGCGGCGTCATTTCGTCGAGCGCTTCTCCGTTGTAGCCGATGAAGACGGACGGAATGCAGAGAGTGCGGGCGCCGGCGGATTCGACGATGAACACCGGGCTCGCCGGGTTCCAGGCGGTGTAGCCGCGCGCTTCCCACGTCGCGCGGAGGCCTCCGGAGGGGAAGCTGGACGCGTCGGGCTCGCTCTGGATGAGCTGCGCGCCGGTGAACGACTCCATCGGCTGGCGGTCATCGTCAAAGGAGAAAAACGCGTCGTGCTTTTCGGCAGTGAGCCCGGTCTGCGGCTGGAACCAATGGGTGAAGTGGGTGACTCCGCGGGAGATCGCCCATTCCTTGATCACCTGAGCGACGATCGGCGCGACGCTGATGTCGAGCTTCTTTCCCTGCCGGATGGATGCGGCAAGACTGGCGTAGACGTCCTTCGGGAGCTTGTCGCGCATCTGGCGGGCGCCGAAGGTGTTGATCCCGAAGTATTGGGAAGTCGGGATCGGAACGCCGTCTTTGGAATAGATGGGCGGGTTCTGCGGAACCCTTGAGGCGATCTCCCTGAGGGCGACTTTGCGCGAGGAAAGCGGCGAACCGGTCATCTAAGGCACCTTGTAAGAAAAAATTTGCACAAACAACACAAACCCAACGTCAACTTGGCAATTATTCAGGCATAATGCAAGCCAATGCTCAGAAAAGGTGCATAAATTGCACTTTTCGTCGAACAGGGGTATAGTGGTCCTATGTCACGCACTACTCGCATAGGCGATACCAGCGGCGCCTCCAAGAAGGAAATTCTCGAACTGGCCGCGAAGAACGACGTCCGGTTTCTCCGGCTTCAGTTCACCGACATCCTCGGCATCAACAAGAACGTCGAGATTCCCGCGTCGCAGTTCGAGAAGGCGCTGGCGGGGGACATAATGTTCGACGGCTCTTCAATAGAAGGGTTTGTCCGCATCGAGGAATCGGACATGCTCCTCGCTCCCGATCTCGGAACGTTTCAGATCTTTCCCTGGGGTTACGAGAAGAACCGCGTGGCGCGGGTCATCTGCGACATCAACACGACCGACGGGAATCCCTTCCCGGGAGATCCGCGCGGGGTTCTGAAGAAGATCCTCGCCCGCGCCGACAAGCTGGGCTACACGATGAACGCGGGGATGGAGGCGGAGTTCTTTATGTTCAAGCCGGGGGCGAACGACGCGCCCTCGACAGCGACGCACGATGTCGGCAGCTACTTCGATCTTGCGCCGGCGGATCTCGGCGAGGACGCCCGGCGCGCGATCGTCGGAGTGCTCGAGCAGATGGGATTTGAAGTCGAGGCAGCGCATCACGAGGTCGCGCACGGCCAGCACGAGATCGATTTCCGCTACGCGGACGCGCTGCGCACGGCCGACAACATCACGACGTTCCGGTTCGTTGTGAAGTACGTGGCGCAGACATTCGGGCTCGTGGCGTCGTTCATGCCTAAACCGATCTTCGGGCAGAACGGCAGCGGAATGCACACCCATCAGTCGCTTTTCAAGGGGAAGGAAAACGCATTCTGGGACACGGGAGCGGAGTGGGAGCTCTCCTCCACCGCGCTGCACTACATCGGCGGACTACTGCAGCACGCGCGCGGCTACACGGCGATCACAAACCCATTGGTGAACTCGTATAAGCGGCTGGTGCCCGGATTCGAGGCGCCGGTAAACGTGGCCTGGTCGATGAAAAACCGCTCGCCGATGATTCGTATCCCCGACCGGCGCGGCGCAGGAACGCGAATTGAGCTGCGCATTCCCGATCCGGCGGCGAATCCATATCTCGCGCTCGCGGTGCAGCTCGCGGCGGGGCTCGACGGAATCGCGACGAAGGCGGACGCGCGCGAGCCGGTGAACACGAACATCTGGGAGATGTCGCATCGGGAGAAGCGGCGGCTGCGCATCGACGATCTGCCGCGGAATCTCGAGGAGGCGTGCGATGAGCTGGAGAGGAACGATGTGATCACGGAAGCGCTCGGCGAGCACGTGACGCAGCACTTTCTGGCGGCGAAGCGAATGGAGTGGCAGGAGTACATCAGCCAGGTGAGTCAGTGGGAGCTGGACAATTACCTGGCGAAATATTGACGGCAACTGCAACCGGAACGGCAGGTGAACTGGACTCCAGACTTTAGTCTTACAGTCAGGAGACGGTAGTCAACTACTCGGTGACTTCTCGTGCCGCGATCGGACGTCGTACTCTCAGTTGAGTCCGTTGCTCGATGATCCGCCGGTGAAGTCACCGGGTGGTATCTAAAGACTCACGACCAATAGACTACAGTCTGGCGTCCCGTTCAGTTGCCGTTGCAGTGGCCGTTATCGTGCTCTCGACGTGCTTCGACGCGCCTTTTCCGTATTTTCTTCCCCGTGAAGATTTCATCGCTGCCTTGACAATCATCTGTGCTGGTTTCGACGTGGGCGCTCGATGACCGATCGCGGCGGCGTAGAAGCCGAGGCGGTCGCGAGGCTAACCGACGGCATCGAGCCGCCAGAGAATCGGGCGATCCTGGTGCAATGTCTGAACGGCGATCTGTCTCCGGCGGTCGCGATCGTACGGATGTTGGCGGCGTCGCACGATGTCACCGAGGTGAGAGACGCTATCGACCGCGTGACGAGACAGGCGGCGGCCAAGTCGAGAGAGTGTGACAAGCTCGTCCACGATCGTGCCGATAACCTGACGCAGCTTTTCGTGGACAACGCTCGCGAGTGTGAAGAAATCGTGGCGATGGCCGAGAACGACGGACACACAGACCGCGAGTACCCCGCAGAGTCGGGAGGCTATTGGGACGCGTATTCTCGGCACCTTCGGCATCATCCGCCGAATTAAGTCGCGCGGGCTTAGGCTAATTACCGCAGCGAATCAATCTCGTGGCGTGGCGCGCGCGAGCTACTATACATTTGTTCCCCAACATTTCCCTTTCTATTGTATGCGACTAATTCGTGCATTCCCGGTGGCGGCGGTTTTCTCAGTGGTGGCGATCGGCTCCGGATGCGGGGGTGGAGGCGGCACCGACGCTCCTGCGGTAGGTCCGGCGGCGGTAGTTGCCGCCGTGAGCGGAGCTAGCGGTACGGTAGTCGCGGGAGCCGCGGCAGCGATCGCACTGACCGCGAAGGTGACGGACGCCGGCGGTCACGCCGTGAGCGGATCGTCCGTCTCGTGGGGAACCGCATCGGGGTCGATCTCACCGGCGACCTCTACGAGCGACGCTGCCGGACAAGCGACGGCGCAGTGGACGCCGGGATCGGCGGCGGGTGCGCAGACCGCGACTGCAACGGTGAGCGGCGCCGGTACTGCGACCTTTACCGCGACGGTCGCGGCCGGCGCGCTGTCAAAAATCACACTCGCGCCGGACACAACGAAGCTGTCGAGCCTCGGGCAAACGGCGCAGCTGTCGGTGACCGGACTCGACGCATTCAACAACACTGTCACGGGGCTCACTGCGACTTTCGTCAGTGATGACCCGAACGTCGCGACGGTCAATTCGGTAGGGCTCGTGACGGCAGTGGCGACTGGCACGACTACAGTCCGAGTATTGAGCGGACAGATTCCCGGCACCGCAATCGTTGTTGTGAACATCACGTCCACGAACCCGTGCCCGGCGAGCGCGCTCAACACGCTGAGTGTCGGCGGCTCGGTGGTACTTACCGGCCCGCAGGCGTCGGCGATTTGCATCAACGGGGCAGCGGGGGCGGAGTTGGTCGCCGTTCCATTTTACGGAACCGGAAATGGCGGGAAAGGAAGTGGGCAGGGAGCATTCAGCGCCGCACCGACGCTGGCGTTCACGCTCAACCCACTGACGAACACGACTGTCGGCGGGCCACCGACGCCGAGCGTGGGGGCCGGCTCACGGCTTCGCACATCAACGAGCGTGAGCGGAGAGCGTGGGCTCATTCGCGATGTTGCGTGGGAAGCAAAATTCCGGGAGCGGGTGCGCAGGGAGCTGAGTCCGTTGATCGCGCAGGCGCGTGGGGCGAGGTCGTCCGGGCCCGCTCTAAGAAGGAGCATTGGAATGACCGCCGACGTCATCGCAGGCGACAAGCTTCAGCTCAACGTGAACGTGGACTCGAGCTGTTCGAACCCGAAGTTCGTTCCGGCCACGGTAAAAACGGTCTCTGCCCACGCGATTGTGGCGGAAGACGATAGCAATCCGGCGAATGGATTCAACGACGCCGACTACCAGTCCATCGCAAGCCAGTTCGATTCACAGGTGTGGCCGGTGGATACCTACAATTTCGGTGTGCCAACCGACATCGACCATAATGGCCGAGTCATAATCTTTTTCACTCGCGCCGTGAACCAGCTGACGCCGACGAGCAATGCGACGTCGTTCGTAGGGGGATTCTTTTTCGGCCGCGACCTCATTCCCAAGACCGCCCTCTGCGGGGGTGGTAAGACGTTCGTGGGAAGCAACGAAGCGGAGATGTTCTACCTGCTGGCGCCGGACTCGGCGGGAGAAGTCAATAAGCACGTTCGAAGCACTGCGTTCGTAAAGAGCATCAGCATCGGGACGGTGGCGCACGAGTTCCAGCATTTGATCAATTTCAGCCGTCACTACAGCGACCTCAACCCGGTGATGTTCAAAGCGTTCGAGGAACCATTCCTTGACGAAGGCCTCGCGCACATCGCGGAAGAGCTGAACTACTACGCGGTGACGGCGCGCAGCCCGCGCACGAACATCGACGCCACCACGTTAGTGACGCCGTCCGACGCGTATCTCGCGTTCGGCAAGCAGAACGCGCTGCGCTTCCGCGATTATCTCAAGAATCCAGACAAGTATTCGCCTTATTCGGTGCTCGCCGACACGTCGCTCGCCGTGCGTGGGGCGATCTGGTCGTTTCTCAGATATGCAGCCGACCAACGGGCGAGCGTCGTGCCGGAGAAGACGACCTGGTATCAGCTCGTCAATCCGACGACCGATGTCGTAGGCATCAAAAACCTGAAAGAAGTCTTCGGATCCGACCTGCTTTCGAAAATGCGTGATTGGGCGGTAGCGAACTATCTCGACGATTCCGGAGTCTCGACGGGAGTGGCTGCATATGCTCTTCCAAGCTGGAACACGCGCTTGGTCGAAACGTACGTGAACGGAACGGGAACGAGTCAGTCGAACGGCACGGTGTTCCCGCTCAAAGTCGGGGCGCTGCTGAGCGCGCCGGTGGATCTGACGCTCGCCGACGGCGGCGCGGCGTATTTGAGATTCGGTGTCAACGTGGGCAAAGTGGGTGGTGCGACGATAACGAGCTCGGGCGCGCTTCCGTCTACATTCAGCGTCACGGTAGTGCGAACTAAATGAAGCTTCGCCGAGCGCTGAGCACCGCCGCGCTCGTGTTCGTGATGTTCTTCAACGTCTCCGGGGGTGCGTTTACCACGGAGACGTTGATCGTTAGTGTCGGCCCCGGGCTAGGGCTGCTGCTCTTGATTCTCGTCCCGCTATTCTGGTCGCTCCCGGAGACGCTGATCATCGGCGAGCTGGCGAGCGCGCTACCCGAAGAGGGCGGCTATTACAAATGGGTTGACCGCGCATTCGGAAAGTTCTGGGCATTCCAGAATGGCTGGTGCACGTGGATGTATTCGCTTGTGGATATGGCGATTTACCCGGTGCTCTTCAATCAGTACCTATCGTTCCTCGCGCCTAACCTGTCGCATCAAGCGCAGTGGCTTGTCGCGCTCGCCGTCATCTGGGGCGCGACGGCTATCAATCTTCGCGGCGCCTCGCGCGTGGGATTCACTTCGATAGTTGCGGGAGTGATCGTGCTGGGTGCGTTCGCGCTTC
>JBKJHG010000117.1:0-8280 GCA_046599115.1 Gemmatimonadaceae bacterium | reverse complement strand
ATCGAGCGCGGCGTCCTTCGCGCTGCGGGCGCGTTCGGCAATCTCGCGCCGCGTCTCTTCACCGCTCTGCGGCGCCATCAGAAGCGCGATGCCAGCGCCGAGTGCGAGGCCGATGATGAAGGGTGCAATCCCGCGTCCGTCGCGGTTCTCGACGATGAGGTACGGCTCATCATTGTACAGGTCGTAATCGTATTCGTCCATTTCTCTCTCCCGAGTCGTCCACCGCATCTACTTCTTCTTTCCCTTTGGCTTGGCCGACGAACTGCCAGCGGCGATTTTCCTGGGAGCTACTTCGGCGCGATCGCTCCCGTTGGAATGCAGCAACGCGGAAAGCTCCGATTTCACTTCGTCCGCTGACATTCCGACAATCGTGGCGGCGCGGGCGTAATCACCGTTCGTGGACGCGATCGCACGGAGCACAAGCTGCCGCCGCGTCTCCGCGAGCGTCGCTCCCGGCGCGAGGGTGATGTTCTCGGTGGCGTCGGCGGCGCGGTGCAGATGGCGCGGCATTATGTCGCGCGCGGTGATCTTGTCGCCACGGCTCATTATGACGGCGCGCTCGACGGCATTCTTCAGCTCGCGAACGTTGCCCGGCCAGGAGTACGAAAGAATCCAGTCCCACGCTTCGGACTCGAAGCCGCTGAGGGCGCGGCTGTTCTGCTGCGCGAACCGGGCGAGGAATTCCGTGGCGAGCAGCTTGATGTCGCCGACGCGCTCGCGCATTGGCGGCAGGAAGAGCTCGACGACGGCGAGACGATAGTACAGATCGTCGCGCAGCTCGTTGTCGGCGAGCGCCTTCTGAAGATTTTTGTTGGTGGCGGCGAGAATGCGGATGTCCACCGAGATCTCTTTCTTTCCGCCGAGCCGGCGAATTGTGCGCGTCTCGAGGGCGCGAAGAAGCTTGACCTGAATGTCGGTCGGCATCTCGGCGATCTCGTCGAGGAAGATCGTGCCGCCATCGGCCATTTCGAATGCGCCCGGCTTCTCGTTCGTCGAGCCGGTGAACGCTCCCTTCTCGTGGCCGAAGAGCTCGTTCTCTAGAATGTCTTTAGGGAGCGCGGCGCAGTTGAGAGCGAAGAACGGACCTTTCGCGCGGTCGCTCTTGGCGTGGACCGCTCTGGCGACGAGCTCCTTTCCTGTGCCCGACTCGCCGAGTATCAGCACGCTGGCGGTGGAAGGAGCAACGGCGTCAATGATCTGATAGACAGAGCGCATCTCTTCCGACTGTCCGGTCAACTCGCCGTAATGCGTAAGCCCCTCGAGCTTGGATGAAAGCTCGCGGTTCTTCTGCTGAACGTTGAATTTGTCGAGCGCTTTCGGGATGAGCGCCTTGAGGCGGTTGAGCTTATCGGCGGTGAGCGGCTTCTCGATGTAATCGTAGGCGCCTTCGCGCATCGCCTGCACCGCGGAATCCACCGTCGCCTGCCCGGTAACGATGATGCATTCAGTCGCGATCTCGCGGAGCTGTAGCTCCTTGAGCAGCGCGAGGCCGTCGAGCTTCGGCATTTTCAGGTCGGCGAGAACGAGCCCGAAGGTCTCCGACGAAAGATTGTCGAGCGCCTTCTGGCCATCTACCGCGACGGTGACCTGATAGCCCTCGTCGCGGAGGATCGCGCCAAGGCCTTCGGTTATCGCGCGCTCATCGTCTGCAATGAGGATTTTCGGCTGTTTCATTCCGTTATGCTCGGATTGTTTCATTATCGGGAGGAATCCGTAATATAACGCCCGCCTGACCCGCCTCGACACCGAAGCCGGCACGCTCGGCTAACGCAGAGACCTGCTCGAGCAGGCTCACCCCGCCCTCGGCCGTCATCGCGAGCTCGATGACGACGCCTTCCGGCGATTGCTCCCGTACTTGAACGCCGCCGACGGCATAGCTGCTCGCGACCGCGGAGCAAAGCGCGACGAGAGCCTGCGCGAGCTTCGCGCTCTCTTCCAAACCGGCGGCGGCGTTGTCGGCGAACGACTGCAGTGATTCGACGTTCGTCTTCCCCGCGGCGACGCGGGAGCGGACCACCTCGAGATTCACGGCGGCCGCGTTTTGCGCGTTTCTAAGCTCGTGACCCGCCCGCCTCAGCAAGAGACGCAGCGCATCGGCGCTGGCGTCAGTCACTCAGATCGGCGTCGTCGGGTGCCGCTTCAACGGAGGCGAGATCGGGGTGCGGCCTGGGACGATGGATCTCAACCGGCCTCACGAATTTCGCAACGACCTTCGCCGTGTCGGTCACGGCGAGCTGGGTGAAAAGAAACGAGAACTTCTCGTCGTACGCGCCGGCCAGTTTCGTCTTTATCTCTGCCGGTAGATCCCAAAAGCGCTTCTTGAACGGACCGAGCGCTTTCTTGCGGGTCTTATAGAAGAACTGCTCATCGGTGTCGGTAGGCTTCCGCTCATCCTTCGCGTTGTCGGCGAGCCACGAATAGATTTCCTTGCGCAAATCGTCAGGGAGCGCGTCGTAGAGCATCGTCTGGAAGTTCGTCGCGAGGTGGATCTCCGCCGTCTCTGTTTTCGGAAAATGATGGAAGGCGGAGTCGGGCAGCGTGGACGCGCCGTGCTGCACTGCGCCGGAGAGTCCGTACTCGTCGCGTGCGATCACAGAGAGGGTCTTCAATGTCTCGAAGTCGATGCTGACGTCGGCGATGCTTCCATCCGGCAGCACAACGCCGCCGTGTGTCGTGCCCGACTGGACACTGATCTTGGAAAGGCCTTCGAGCCCCGTCCCGCGCTTCGCGAGCGTCGAGTTGAATCCGTCCATATACGTACGGAGCTCCTCGATGGTGCTGTTTTTCGTGCCGACTTCCCCGATCTCGCCGCCGATAGAAATCTGCACCCCCGCCGGCTGGACTTCGCGCACCACCAGCGCCAGCTCGACGGCACGCTCGAAGTTCACTCGCTGCTGCTCGACAAGAGTCGGCTTTGACAGATCCACGAGAGTGGATGTATCGATGTCGATGTTATAGAAGCCGGCGTCGATCGCCTCGCGCGCGAGCTGCTTGACGGCGTTGACCTCGGGCTCCGGATCGACCGCGAATTTCTTCGCACTCACCTGGAAGTGGTCGCCCTGGATGAACACCGGCCCGCGGAACCCTTCGCGCAGCGCGGCGGCGAGAATCACCGCGACGTACTCGCCCGGGCGCTGATCGGTGTACGCGATCTCGGATCGCGCGATCTCACAGAGGAACGCGCCGACACTGAGCTTGTTGGCGCAGCGGAATATCGAGCGCGCTGTGTCGTACGCCATTCCGCGAACGTTGATGGCGGGAACGGTGAAGCCGCCCGTCTCGCCGCGTCCGCGCGCGAGGTAGAGATCGTGAATGGTTGAAGGTCTGACTCCGACCGACTGCGCAATCTCCCAGATCAGCCAGCGCGCGTCGTCGCGCTCGTCATCGCCTCCGAAAACGGCGGCGTATGCAAGCTTGTCCATCGCCGGCGACGCGATGCGCGATGCATCGCGCACCTCCACGCGGTCGGCGGCGACTGAAATCGAATCTCCGAACGGATGCTGTGTCATCTTCGAATGAAGCCCGTATTCCGATGTGGTGAATGCAGGGAAGTTAAATGGTCCGGCGCGGATCGGCTTTGGGAAGTGAATCGCAGTGTCATTTTACTCAATGTTCACGGTCAATCCGTCGTATGCCGGAGCGATGCCTTTCGGCAATTCCCGCTCCAACTCTGCGTGCGACGTCCGGTGCGTCAGGTGCGTGAAGAAGGTGCGTTCCGCGCCGACGACGCGCGCCGCCTCGATCGCTTCCGGGATGCTGAGATGCGTCGGATGCGGCGTTCTGAATAACGCGTTAAGAACGAGCACCTTCACTCCCTTCAGTGCGCGCAGCGCACTCGAGGAAAGTTCTTTCGCGTCGGTGACGTAGCCGAGGCTGCCGATCCGGTATCCGTAGACGCTCATCGGGCCGTGCGAGAGCTCAAAGCATTCGACTTCCTGGCCGGCGACATCGAACTTTGAGCCGGCCTCGAGAGGATGCGCCGCGCCCTCGGGCTTCGACGTTCCGGGCAATGGCTTCACGCCGTCAAAAACGTACGAAAACCGCATCGCGAGCCGGTCGAGCGTATCGCGCGATCCATAGATGGAAATCCCGCCGCCGGCCGCGGAGAGAGCGCGAATGTCGTCCAGCCCATTCACGTGATCGGCGTGATCGTGCGTAATGAGCACGGCGTCGGCGCGCTTGATCCCGTTGGAGAGTAGTTGGAGCCGAAGCTCGGGAGGAGTGTCGATCAGAATCTTCGCGTCGCCGGCCTCGACAAACGCGCCCACCCTGCTCCGCTTATCTCTCGGGTCGGTTGACAGGCAGACAGCGCAGTCGCATCCGATCTGTGGGACGCCGAAGCTCGTGCCCGTGCCGAGGAAGGTGATTTTCAAGTATGCCCGCAAGACAGCCGGTAATTCAGGCTACCAGTGAAGAGCACCGTCATCAACAACATCTAGATCGTTTCGACCTTGAGCAAGTTCGTCGTCCCCGGAATGTCGAACGGCACGCCGGCGGTGACGATGATGCGGTCGCCCGGCGAGGCGAGCTCGCGCTTAACCGCCGCCGCCTTCGCCCTCGTCATCATCTGATCGTAGGTGTCGCAGTGCGGCACGAGCTCGGGAATCACTCCCCACACGAGCGCGAGCTGGCGATAGGTGCCCGGCTGATCGGTTAGCGCTAGAATGGGAACGCGGGGACGGTGCGACGCGACCACCCGCGCCGAGAACCCGCCCTTGCTGAAGACGACGACGAGCGGGGCGGCGAGCATCTGCACTGCGGCGATCGTCGCTGCGGCGATCGCGACTTCGGTGGTCACGATACCTCCGCCGTGAAGTGCGTGCGATTCGGTTGTCGGCGGATGTTGCTCGACCTCGCGGATGATTCGCGCCATCGCTTCGACGGCGAGCCGCGGATATTTGCCGGCGGCGGTCTCGGCGGAGAGCATCACCGCGTCGGTTCCGTCGATGATCGCGTTGGCGACGTCGCTCGCTTCGGCGCGCGTCGGTCGCGGATGCTCGATCATCGACTCCAGCATCTGCGTCGCGGTGATCACCGGCCGTCCATACCGGTTGGCGAGGGCGATGATCTTTTTCTGCGCGCCGGGTACTTCCTCGAAGGGAAGCTCGACGCCGAGATCGCCGCGTGCGACCATCACTCCGTCGGCAGCGAGAATGATGCTATCGATGTTCTGGAGCGCGACGTCCTTTTCGATCTTGGCGATGATGAGAATGGACTTCGGTATCAGCTCGCGGAGGGAATCGATATCCTCGGCGCGGCGGACGAAGCTCAGCGCGAGGTAATCCACGTCGCTCTCGACGGCAAACTTGATGTCGGCGATGTCCTTGGCCGTGAGCGACGGGGCCGAGACCTGGATGCCGGGGAGATTGAGACCCTTGTGGCTCCTGACGATTCCGCCGGCGAGAACGCGGGCGGAAACGCGCGAGCCTTTCACCTCGAGCACGATCAGCTCGATCAGCCCATCGTCAACGAGAATCCGGTCGCCGGCGTGAACATCAACAGCGAGGCGATCGTATGTGATCGGAAGATCGGCAGGCTTCGCCTCATCTTCGTAAACGAGTACCACGTCGTCGCCGACTTCGAGCAGCACCGGACTCGCCAGATCGCCGACGCGGATGCGCGGGCCCTGTAGATCTCCGAGCAGCGCGAGCGGCTGCTTTGCCTCCGCAGAGAGCTTGCGCAGCATCGCGATCGTCGCCGCGTGCTGCTCGTGCGTTCCGTGCGAGAAGTTGAGACGGGCGACGTTCATACCCGCCGCTATCAAACCCCGGACTGCCGCTTCGCTGGAAGTGGCGGGGCCGAGCGTGCAGACGATTTTCGTTCGCGGGATGAACTGCGCCGTCACTTCTTTCCGGGCGCGAGTGATCCGACTTTCGCCTTAATCCCGGCGAGCAAATCGTCGAACGATTTCTGAAAGCTGGCGATTCCGTCTGCGAGAAGCTTGTCCGTAACTTCGCGCATCGAGATGCCGACCCCTTCGAGCTCCTTGAGGAGGCCTTCGGCGGCGCCGACGCGCGCGTTCACCGTGCGTTGTACATCGCCGTGATCGCGGAACGCATCGATTGTCGCGGGGGGCATCGTGTCTACGGTGTCAGGGCCGATCAGCTCTTCCACGTACATCACGTCGCGGTACTTCGGGTTCTTCGTGCTCGTGCTCGCCCAGAGCGGACGCTGGACGCGAGCGCCGGCCGCCTTCAGCTTCTCCCACCGCGGGCCGCTGAACTTTTCGGTGAACAGCTTGTAGGCAAGTTTCGCGTTCGCGATCGCCGCCCTTCCCTTCAGCATCTCGAGCCGCTCCTTCTCACCGCCGATCGCGCTGGCGGCGAGGGCGTCGAGACG
This sequence comes from Gemmatimonadaceae bacterium, assembly GCA_046599115.1. Lineage (GTDB taxonomy): Bacteria > Gemmatimonadota > Gemmatimonadetes > Gemmatimonadales > Gemmatimonadaceae > UBA4720. The sequence goes on along the minus strand of JBKJHG010000117.1, from coordinate 1,941 downwards.
CTTGTCGATCTCGGTGTCAACGCGGCTGACGAAGAAGCTGGCGACGGAGGAGATGCCGTCGATCGGCTGGGCGGCTTTCACTCTGTCTTCCAGGCCGGCGAGATAAGCCTCGACTACGCGCGCGTGCGCTTCGATCGCGAACAGAAGCGTGATGTTGACGTTCACGCCCTCGGAGATGAGACGACGGACGGCGATGGCGCCTTCGAGAGTGCCGGGAACCTTCACCATCACGTTTGGGCGATTCACCGTTTTCCATAGCCGCCGCGCTTCCTCGACGGTGGCGTCGGCGCTGTTCGAAACCCCGGGAGAAACCTCGATGGAGACGAATCCATCGGCGCCGCGCGAGGCGGCGAAAACGCCGGCGAATCTGTCGCACGCGTCGCGCACGTCCTGAGTCTCGACGAGCTCAAACAGCTGCGATGGGTCGAGACCGGCTTCCGCCGACTTCAGCTGCTGGTCGTATGCGTCGCCGCTGGCGAGCGCCTTCTGGAAGATCGTCGGATTGGAAGTCATCCCCGTTAGGGAGTCTTCGCGGATGCGGCGCTCGAGGTCGCCGTTGTGAAGCATCGTTCTATCGATGCTGTCGAGCCAGATGGACTGACCCATTTGGTGAAGCTCTTTCAGTTTGTTCGCTGCCATCGTTCCTCCGTCCCTCAATCTAGCCGGAAACGCTAGAACTCGCGCTTACGCATTTCCTTGAAGAACCGCTCGTGCTCGCCGGCTTCCTTCAGCGTCGCCTCGTCCTGCGGAATGTCCGGACGCGTCGCGTCGTATCGCTTGCCGAAATTCTTCTTTGGGGAACTTCCCCCGGTTTTCGCCGCGTTCTTTTTTGCGAGCGCGATGATCGCCTTGTCGTCCATTCTTCACTCCTCCGGTATGAAAAGTGTCAGCGCCCGTATCTGGCTACGAAGCTCGCCTTGCCGATCGTGTGCGCGTGCACATTGAAACCTACGTTGGCGGCGCTCGCAGTGATGGGGACGTCGATCTTCGGAACGTTGAGCGCGTAGATCGTGAAAAAGTAGCGGTGCGGCTTGTCGCCGGGCGGAGGGCACGCGCCGCCGAATCCCGGCTTTCCGAAATCGGTCGTACCCTGCAACGCGCCAACCGGCAAGCCTGCGCCTGCTCCTGCATTGCGCGGAAGACTCGCAATGATTGACGGTATGTTGTAAACGGTCCAGTGCCACCAGCCGCTACCCGTCGGGGCGTCGGGATCATAGACGGTGACGGCAAAACTCTTCGCCGCTGAGGGTGCCCCGCTCCACCTCAGCTCCGGCGAAATGTTCTTGCCGGTGCATCCCATCGCGTTGAACACCTGATCGAGGCCCAGCATCGGACCCTTCACGTCGGGACTCCAGAGCTTGAAGTGGCCCGGCTTACCCGAGGCGGGAATGGAAAGGAGCGCGACTCCCGCAAACATCACGGAAGCGATACGGAGGATGGCGCGGGGAGCGAATCGCATTTGGCACACCTCGTCTCAATCGTTGGCGGCCCCGGATACGGAGCGCATTTTCTCTATGTAGCTTAGTGCAAGCGCACCAAGTCTTCAATCCGCGACGATGGCTCTTCCAACCGACCCGCAATCCGTTCTGGCAGCGATGATCACCCCCGCCGTACTCATTTCGGCGTGCGGATCGCTCATCCTGGCAACCTCCGAGCGGCTCAACAGATCGGTCGCGCGCTCGCGCGAGATCTCTCACGCGCTCGCCGAAATCGTGCGGGGCGCCCGTACTGAAGAGGATCAGGACGAGGAGCGGCGGATGCTGTTCACGCAGCTCGACTTCGTGACGACACGGGCCCGGCTGCTGCAGCGGGCGCTGTCGAGACTTTACGGCGCGCTCGGAGCCTTCATCAGCGCCAGCGTCGCGATCGGAATCGTCGCCGTAACCGGCGCACTCTTCGCTCTGGTGCCGATCGCACTCGGACTTCTTGGCGGCGCGCTGC
>JBKJHG010000174.1:0-5723 GCA_046599115.1 Gemmatimonadaceae bacterium | reverse complement strand
TTCCACATCGTGGTAGGGAATCCTATGCGCGCTGACGAAATAGCAGCCGCGCTTCCCAGTCACGACGCGGTGCTGTCTGCGCTCGGCGCGCGCGGGCTGGGAGCAACGTCTGTGCTCGTCGACAGCGCGAGGGCAACCATCGACGCAATGCATCGGGTAAGGGTATGCCGGCTGGTGATCATCTCTTCGTCGTTCGTGGATCCGCGAGGCGCGTGGCTCCCCCGCGTGTTAGGGCGGACATTGCTCCGCCACATCGCGGACGACCAGCGTTCGATGGAAAAGCTGGTCACGCAAAGCGACCTTGATTGGACAGTGCTGCGGCCCGCGCGGGTGGGAGGTGGCGTGCTCACCAGGAAGTACGATGTGTCACGTGCATCGGCGGGGATTCCGGCATCGCAGGCGTCGATGAGCCGGGAAGATGTTGCGCATATGATGCTCGACGCCGTTGAACGCGCCGCTCACGTCAAAGAGATCGTCTGGCTGCGGGGAGGACGCGCGTGACGCTTTTTCTCGTGTTCCTGTTTCTCTCCATCTACAACGCCGGGTGCATGACGACATTGCAGCTCCAGCACTACGGCATTTATCTGTCGGTCGGTAAAGAACACTTCACCGACTATATGCGCGCCAACAATCGTGCTGCCGCGCTGCCCACCATCGTTCCGGCGATGCTCCTCCTCCTCACGTCGCTGGCTTTGGTGCTGCATCGGCCAGGATTCATTCGGCCGTATGAGGCGGCGGCGGCGCTTTGCCTGAACCTCGTCGCGCTAGTGTCCACGTTCGTGTGGCAGCGCCCTATTCAGGGAGAGATGGCGGAGAGTGGATACGACGAGGCGAAGATTCGCCGCCTAATTGCAACCAACTGGATCCGCACTATCGCCCATTGGCTGATTGCCATCCTTGGCACCATCATCCTCACGCGACTGGTCGCGGTCGTCGGCGCTTAAATGGCCAGATGAACTACTCCCCCCAGTACAGGTCCGCATTGGGGTAATTTGGTGGAATGAACCGCGACACCCGCCCCGTCATCCAGGTCTCCGGCCTCCGCAAAACCTACGGCAAGACGGTCGCCGTGGATGATGTCTCGTTCGAAGTGAGCGACGGCGAGATCTTCGGCCTCATCGGACCGAATGGAGCGGGGAAGACGACCACAATGGAATGTGTCGAGGGGTTCCGCCGCCCCAACTCCGGCTCGATCACAGTGCTCGGTCTCGATCCCATCCGCGATGTGTACGCGATCCAGGAACGCATCGGCGTCCAGCTCCAGCAGGCGCAGCTCCAGAAGCGCATCAAAGTTTGGGAAGCGATGCATCTGTGGGCCTCGCTCTACAAGAGGCCCTCCTCGGCGGGTGACCAGCTTCTCGAGCAGCTTGGCCTCGTCGAGAAGCGCGACGCGTGGTTTATGACGCTTTCCGGCGGCCAGAAGCAGCGACTGTTCATAGCGCTCGCACTCATTAATGATCCCGAGATCGTCTTTCTCGACGAGCTCACCACCGGACTCGACCCACAGGCGCGTCGGGTGATCTGGGAACTGGTGCGGGGAATTCGCGAGCGCGGGAAGACGGTTTTCCTCACCACGCATCTGATGGAGGAGGCGGAGCGGTTGTGCGATCGCGTGGCCGTCATCGAGAACGGCCGCATCATTGACGTTGATCAGCCGCAACGACTCGTGGACAAGCACTGTCCCGAGCGCAGCGTGATACTGGCGACGGCCGACACGAACGCGGCGGCTTGCCTCGAGCGAATTTCCGGCGCCGAGTCGGTGAAGCAGGATGGGTCACGCTATACCGTCCGCGGGGTCGGCGACAGATTCGTCACGGACGTGATCCGGTGCTTGTCGGAAAATCATATCACCGTCACCGATTTTCGCACCGAGATGCCCAACCTCGAGGACGTTTTTCTCAAGCTCACAGGCCACTCGATTCGCGACTGATGATGACGAACCCGTTGCGCGGATTGCGCCAGCTCACCTGGATCGAAATCAAGATCTTTATGCGCGAGCCGCTGGGCGCGATTGGCTCGCTCGTCATACCGGTGATCATCTTCGTGATGCTCGGCAAGGCGACTGCCGGCAAGGCGGCGCAGTCGGCACCCAAGATGGGGAAGCTTCTCAGCCCGGGCGGTATTCCGACTCTAGTGTCCATCTTCATCACGATCAGCGCTGTATCGTCGCTGATCGCGATCATCTCGATTTACCGCGAGGGAGGCATACTCAAGCGGCTGCGCGCGACACCGCTCAGGCCGTGGACGATTCTCACCGCGCACGTGATCGTGAAATTGCTGCTGACCGCGCTGACAATGGCGCTGATGGTGATGGCGGGAAAGCGATACTTCGCGATCGGCCCCGATGTGCCGTTCGCGGGATTTACCATCGCGCTCCTCATCAGCACGCTGAGCATCCTTTCCATCGGATTTATCATCGCCAGCATAGTACCGACGGCGCGATTCGCGCAGCCGATCGGTGCGGTCATCTTCTATCCGATGATCGCACTGTCGGGTTTGTTTTTTCCGATCGATTCACTTTCGCCGGCGTGGCGGACGGTCGCGCGCGTGTTGCCTCTCAGCCACTCTGCTTCACTTCTTCAGGGGATCTGGTCGGGCGATAGATGGTCGGCGCATACGGGAGACATTGCTGCGCTGGCGGTGGTATTCGTCGTTTGTATTGCGGTGTCGTCACGCGTGTTTAGGTGGGAGTAGCGCTGATGCGCGCCACGCCCGTTGGTATCGCTCGCTCGATCTTAACGGAATCTTAGCGCACCCGGACGAATCGAGTCCCTACCATTCACCGTGAATGACGCGCTCCCGGAGTGAGGATTGGTGTCGCGCGAAAATTTCCATTTTTTCTCCGTGAGTTTTGTGATAACGAGAACGCGTCTTATGAGCGTGGTGGCGCCCTTCCTGGTCCTATTTCCGGCTCCCGGCCGCGGACAGGCCATCGGACGCGCGTTCATCGGGACGCTCGGTGGCGGGGGAGTGGGGCTGGGAGTGGTCTCACGCGCGCACGGGAATCTCGCATCGGGTGCTTTCCGGTGTGTTTGACTTCGTCAAATCGGTGCGCATTCTCTCGAACCTTGTTGATAACGCGCTGAGATATTCTCCGAGCGATTCCATCGTGACGATCAAAGTCGGCGCGGACGGATCAATGCTGCGCTTTCGCGTCATCGATCAGGGAAACGGCGTCGCTCCGTCAGAGCGCGAACGGATATTCGAGCCCTTCTATCGGCCGCGCGGGTCGAAGCCGGATTCAGGACGGCTCGGACTCGGACTGGCGATCGCCCGGGAATTGGCGGTTGCGCAGCAGGGCAGCGTGAGGCCAGACGGGACGCTGCGGCCTCACTCCAAGGAGAATCCAGGCGTCTAGCGATTTTCCAGCTTGTGGAGGATTTCCAACATCACCTTGCTCTGGTTTTCGAGGTGCAGCAAGACGGTCCCGATTTCCCTCTCGGCTCTCGTGTTGACCTCGAAGTCGGCTTCGGCCCTCAGTTCGGCGTGGCTGCCCTGAAGGTTCTGGCCGATCATTATGAGCGGCATCAGAAAGATCTGAATCATGTTGGAAATGAAAAGCCAGAGAACAAAGGCGGGATAGGGATCGAACCGCGATGCGACCGGGGCGAACATGTTCCAGCCGAGCCAGAGGACGGTCCAGGTGAAAATGAGGAGGAAGAATCCCATCGTGCCGATATGGTCGGTGATCCATACCGCCAGCTTGTCGAGGTTGCCCAGTTGCTTGCGAAGCTCACTGTATGGATTCCGGAGCGGCTTGCGAAGTTTCTTCAGCTCTTCGAGAGGGGGCGGCGTTTCAGTCACGGCACCATTATAAGGGAAGCTTACCGATATTCCACACGAATCCCGCATAAATCGCCCTCGGCTGCGGCCCGGTTAGCGGGGCGATCACGCCCGCGTCCACCGCCAGCCAAACAGCCGGCTGGTATGTGGGTCCGGTCAGGAGCGCTGCGGTTCCTTTCACGCCGGCCTCACCGCTCGTCCCCGGGAATCCGAAGATTTCCGCGGTCCATCCGAACTGCCCGGCAATCGGTGCGCCCGCCGAGATCGTCCAGATTGTCGCCAGCTTGGGGGCCGTTGCGCCATTTCCAGACCGATGTGTCACTCCGGCGTTGATGTCCACATCTGCGGGCCCGATGCTGTGACTCGAGATCAGCAGGAGCGACCCGTCAGTGGTTCCCGTTCCCAGGCCGCGTGCCGAAGAGGCGGTCGGCAATTTCACGCTTGGCAGGATAGCGAAATCGCCAACGACCGGCGCGTCGTCGACGATCCGGTATTTCAATCCTATCGTGACGTCGCCGATTCCGCGCACGGATGCATCGCCAGCAGTTCCCAAGAATTCGGCAGCGATGAAATTGAGTTGGGCTCGCGGGCCGACTCCGACTTTGAGGTTCGTCGGAATGCTCACGACTCTGCCACCATCACGGTAATGGTCCCACTCCCCACCGCTTTCTATCTCGAGCCAGCCAGGTGCTACCGTGCCGGCGTGAGTGGCAACCGTGGGACGCTCGGGCTGGACTTCGTGCGGGTTTCTCACCGCCGCCGTCGAGTCCGGGTGTTGGGCACCGGCAACGGCGGAATGCAGGAATAGCAGAAGTGCGGCGACGAAGATTCGCATCGGCGCAATCTCGGAAGGTTTTCCAGCGGCGGCAATGGGCCGCGGACTGCTGCACCTGGATTTCGCTCACTAAGATTTCACTAAGATCCCCGTCGTTGCTGGATGGCGCGCAAAGCCGCCGCTACAATGACCACACGCGCGGCGAGGGCCGCGGCCGGGCTGAGCTGTGGTCCAATGCGAGCATCGGATGAAGAGCCGCGCTTCACCTTGGTTTTTCCAATTAGAAATTTTGCGGGGAGACTGGTCGATATGTTCGAGAATCTGACGCTGGGGCACATCCTCGTGGTGGTCGTGATCGCGCTACTCCTCTTCGGCCCGAAGCGGATTCCCGAAGTCGCTGGTTCGATGGGCAAGGGGATACGCGAATTCAAGAAGAGCCTGCAGGAGATCGGTGCGGACGAGCGGCCGGGAATATCGGAGCATCGCGAAGCTCGATCGTCCGAATCCGACAGAGCGGAGCCGAAGAGGCTGTTGTAGTCGCGAGAGCGCAGAGTCCGCAGCGCCTCCGCCTGTCACATCGGCTAGTTGCCACGCCCTCTAAACTTTCTCCACGCTTGCCCTAGCCGGCTTAACAAGCTGGACTCTCTCAAGAGCCGAGCGTTCGGATCTGTGGCGCTCGACTCAAGCAGCGCCTCGAAAACTTTTCGTTGCAGAGAAGCAGGCACGGGTTGATGGGCATTGCGCTTGAGGAGGGCCAGAAACGCCAGCTCAAAATTGTAGTGCGGAAGGCAACGCGCGCACATTTCCAGATGCTCCCTGATCTTAGCGGCTCGTGCCTCATCGAGAGCGCCGTCCAGATATTCCCACAATTTCGAAATCACCTGGTCGCACGGCACCATCATCGCGTTATCCATCATTCCTCTCCCTCGGCCGGATGTAATCCATCTCAACCGCGTAAGCGTAGAGCTTTTCCTGTAGCAAGCGGCGTCCCCTGAACAGCCTGCTCTTGACTGTGCCAACTGGAAGTCCCAATACCTCTGCGGCCTCCGGGTAGCTCAACCCTTCCAGATCGCTGAGCACCACTATCTCGCGAAAAGGCATGGGGAGGGAATCCAGAGCTCGCACTACTTCCTCGTCCAGGAAAGAGCTGAAAAAAATCTGCTCA
>JBKJHG010000228.1:0-7821 GCA_046599115.1 Gemmatimonadaceae bacterium | reverse complement strand
GACGGGCGGGGGAATGTGATGGAGCGCGCGTGCGCCGACGCCGCGACTGGCCGCGTGTTCGAGATACAGCCGGGCCAGACGGCGCTGATACCGCTCGGGTTCAAGGCACGGCTCCCGGAGGGATTCGAGGCGCAGCTCCGGCCGCGGAGCGGTAATTCATTCAAGCGCAGTCTGATGATCCCCAACTCGCCGGCGACGATCGACGCGGATTATCCCGACGAGTGGATGGTGCTGGTGCGGAATCTTTCACAAGCAGACCCGCTCGTAATCCAGCACGGCGAACGAATCGCGCAGCTCGTGGTGGCGCGTTACGAGTCGCCAGATTTCATCGAGGGCAGCGTCGCGGCTACGACTAGCCGGAAGGGCGGTCTAGGGTCGACGGGAGCCTAAAGAGCGCGCGCCCCCGAGGATGTCGCGATCGCGTACAGGGCGCGCGTTCGGGGTTTTCTCGGAGCGCTATCCGCAGCGAGCAGCGCAGCTGCGTCATTGCGAAGCAATGCGCGAGGACTTGGCGCGAAGAGAATGCCCCGAACGCGCGCCCTCGAAATGATCTAGAGCCCCAGCTCCTGGTCACGATGCTCGCGCAGCCGCGTCGATTCGCGCAGATCGAGCAGAGCGACTACCAGAATCAGCGTGACGATGACGGCCGACGTCACGCACCAGATGCAGATCGCGTGGATCTTGAACAACTCGAGATACGTCAGCCACGCCGAGAACAGCACGCCCACGCCTGCCCATCCAACGAGCAGCCACGAAACGACCGGATTCCGCGCCAGCAGCGGCTGAATCCCAATCAGCGCGACGACGAGAACGTCGAGATAGAAAAAAACGCCCCAGCCGGCGACGGGCAGACCGGCAAAGCGCGCCCAGCGGCTCGTGTTGACCGTTTCGCACGAGCCGATGCTGCAGGTAAGCGAGCCGATGACCCCCATCTTGTAGAGCGTGAGGTACAGCGCGATGAACATCCCGATCATCGCGAGCACCGCGACCATCATCCGCTTGGTCACGTTTTCGGAGCGGTCGCGGGTGACGTTGCCGGGGCCGCGGCGCGCACGGAGTCCACGATCAGCTTCAACTGGTCATAGCCGAGCCCGCCGGTGTACAGCTTGTTGCCGATGATGAAGCTCGGCGTAGCGTTCACGTTGTGGCGTAGACCTTCGGCCATATTCGCGTTGATGCGCTTCTGGTATTTGCGGGCGTCGAAGCACGACTGCCACTGATCCGTTTTGAGGCCGAGCTCGGATGCGAATTGGGCGAACACCTTTCCCGGATTGTCGGTGGCTTCTCCGTTCCAATGGTCCTGCGTGTCGTAGAGCCGGTCGTGCATCTGCCAGAACTTCCCCTGCTCGTCGGCGCAAGCGGCTGCGTTCGAGGCCGCCTCGGTGTTCTTGTGGATCTCCTTGATCGGGAAATCGTAGTATGTGAAGGCGACGATTCCCGTCTCGATCAGCCGCTTGCGGAGATCGGGCTCGGTGAGGGTCGAGAACCGGCCGCATTGCGGGCATTCGAAGTCGCCGAACTCGAGAATCTTCACCGGTGCGCTTGGATTGCCAACGGCGTAGCCCTGCGCCGGCCCGGCGTTGGTGGTGTCGGCGGTGACGCTGCTGACATCCTGGGCGGCAGGCTTCGGCCGCGTGATGACGTAAGCGAGCGCACCGACTCCCGCCAGAGCGAGAACGGAGAGAACGATGTAGAATCCCGTTGGCCGGGATGATGCACTACGGGCGTTCTTGACCGGGTTCTTCCGGCCCTGACTTACGTTCTTCGAGCTGCTGTTCCGGTCGGCCATTGGGAGCTGTCCGTTCGAGTTGCGCGTGAGGTGTCCGAGGTTAACGGCGAAAGCTATGAGAGGGGTATAGAGATGCAAGCTGACATTCTGCGCGTTCCGGTTGGGCCGGGCGCGATGCACGTGGAGCGGTACGGGCACGGCGGCGCGGCGGTGATTCTCCTTCACGGCTTCGGGACCTGCAATTTTCTCTGGCGCTCGGTGGCGCCAGAAATCACCGAATCGGGGAATACCGCGTACGCGATCGACTTATTCGGCCACGGTCAGTCCGACCGGCCGTTGGACGCCGATTTCGGGATCGCCGCCCAGGCGGAGTATCTCGACGCGGCGATGACGGCGATGCGGCTGTCGCACGCTGTAATCGTCGGAGTGGACATCGGCGGTGACATCGCGATGCTCCTTGCGGCGACGAAGCCGGACCGCGTCGAGAAGCTGATTCTCATCAACACCCCCGCGTTCGACGACCTGCCCGCCAAGGACATCACCCGGATGCAGCGGCGGACGGCGAAGTTCGCCTTCCGCCTCTCACGCGGCGTGATGGGCGCAGCGCCACTCCTCGAAGGCGTTCTGCGCGGAAGTGTCGGCAACCCTGACAAGATGCCGATGAAGCTGGTAGCCAGGTATCTGGCGCCCTTCGTCGGCCCCGAAGGCGGTAACCATCTTCTCGCTCTGGCGAGCTCGATCCATAATTCGGACCTCGACGAGGATGATTTGAAGAGCATTCACGCGCCAACGCTCATCGTCTGGGGGGAGGAGGACAAGTGGTGCGACGCAAAGCTCCCGGAGAGGCTCGCGAACGCCATTCCGAGCGCACGCCTGGTGAAGCTCCCGGGAGTGGGAAGACTCGTCCCTGAGGAGAGCCCTGAGCACCTCACGGAGCTCATCCTCGACTTCATCAGAAAGAGGGCTGCAGCCTGAACTTTCTCACCAAAACCGGTGTCCAATCAATTAGATTTGGAGAGATGAAATACAGCCCCAAAAACACACTTTTTTCACATAATCGGACTGGATGAACACGCAGAGACCAAAATTCCAGAAGCAGCCAGCGCGCACGGTGAGCCCCTTTGAGGCGGCGAGAGATGAGCTTTTTCAGCACATCATGCGCTGCGGAGTGATTGGCTCGGACGAGGCAGATCAGAAGGAGTGGTTCGACAACACGCTCGAATACCTTCAGGATCGCTATCACGAGCTTTCGCCCGCCGAGCTGGGCGAGCTGAGAGTCCTCGGCGAAAGATTCGCCGAACCAGCCAAGACCAAGAAAGCCGTATAAAGAAAAGGCGCCCCAGGGCGCTTTTTTTTGTGATGCGGCCGGGAGAGTTAAGCCGCCCTCGCCCTCCAGAGCGCCAGCGTGTAATCCACGATCGCCGCCACGGAGAGTATTCCGATCAGCCAGACGAGCGGGTCCTTCGTCTGCGGAAAGATGATCGCCGCCAGCAGAGTAGCGAGCTGTGCCACGGTAACGATCTTGCCCATCATACGGGCCTTGAACTCGACCGGCTTCAGCTTCGGAACCAGCTTCGCCACCAGAAAACCGACCGCGGTCATTATGTCCCGCGAAAGGAAGACGAAATATTGCGTTGTGGAAAAGATGTCGTGAACGAGATACGCGGAAACCGCCGCGAGGACGAATACCCTGTCGGCGAAGGGATCGATGAGCGCGCCGGACGTAGTCGCTGAATTGCCGCGCCTGGCGATCCATCCGTCGAGGAAGTCGCTCGCGCCGGCGGTGAGAATGAGCGCCGCCCTGTCGCGCGTGTCCGTGACGAGCACGAAAGCGACCGCCAGCACCAGCCGCGAGAGTGAAACCGTGTTCGGAACTGTGAACAGCGCGCCGCGATTCATCTGCGCCAAAGCTACCGGCGCTTCGGAGCGCTTGCCAGCGCACCGCCGCATATCTAGCTTCGCTCGATGATCTCACATCGCCTTCTGGCGACGGGCTATCTCGTCTTCTCCGTCGCGGTGATTCTGTGGGACATCCTGATCGCGGGCCGCATCGCGCAGTTGCAGCGCACACCGCGCGGGTTCCAGGCGGTGACCGCTTTCGCCGGACTCCTCCTCGCGCCGGCGATTCTCGTCGGAATCTCGGGCGCGTCGATTCTGTACGGGCGCGCGATTCAGACCGTATCCTGGCTATGGCCGCTGACGACAATTCTCTTCACGCTGCAGGCCCTCTACGCCGTGGGACGCCGCCTCGTCACTCCGCTGCTCGGATTTCCGCTTTTGGCCTACGACGCGATCATAATGATCGTCGCCATCGCCAAATATTCCATCTCGCGGGGCACGCAGCCGCCGGAGTTCGCGCTCGCGCTGACCGCCGCGCAGGCAACGATGCTGCGGTTGTTCTTTGCCGCGCCGGCGCTCTGGTCTCCGCTGTATCTGCAGATCCCGATGTTCTCCCCCTCTCTACCAGCGCGCTTCCGCTTCACGAAGTTCGTCCGCGCCGTGCTCGCCATCTCGGCGATCTCGATGGCGGCGCTCGTCCTCGTCGAGCTGCCGGGAGGACTAGCGGCGATTCAGAGCTACCACTCGCACGCCAAGGATCAGCTCCAGGAGCACCCCGACGGCGACTTTAGGATCGGCCTCAAAGTCTTCCCCGATCTCCGCAGCGGGCCACCGCCGCTCGCTCTTACGAGCGATCTCGAGCTCGCCGATTCGATGGGCGTGGACGCGATTAGCGTCGTCATCGATCCGGAAGCGGCCCGGGGGCCGGCACTCGACTCCATCGCCCGTTCAGTTGACCAGTCGCGCACCGACAGCACTCTCCTCATCGTTTCACTCGGCTATCCCAAGAACGCGCAGTCGCTGTTCGAGAAGTCGAGCTCGGCGTATACCGACGAGCGCATACGCGACGTGAACAGGATCGCCAGGCGACTGCGGCCGGATTATCTCATCCCCGCCGTATCACCCTACCGCGAAGGGACGCGCCTCATTGGCTCGCAGCCGCCGGCATACTGGATCGGGTATCTCACGCGCGCGGCGAACCTCGCGCATTATGTGAATCCGCACATCAAGGTTGCCGTCGCCGCGAGCGCATTCGGCGAGCGCGACAGCGTGCTCTACTCGTGGGCGGCCGGCCCGCAGTCGAAAATGGACGTCGTCGGGTTCGATCTTCTCGCCGGGTTCGACGGCGTGACTTCGACCGATTCGTACAAGCGCATCGCACAGCGGTGGATGAAGCAGTACGCAGATCATCCGAAGGAGCACTGGGTGTTCGCCGCCGGCGGCTACCCGACGACGCACGGCGAGGCCAACCAGGAGCTCGCTTTGTGGGACGTTCTCTCGTGGGCGACGGCGCAGCCGGCCATCAAGGGATTGATCGTCTACGAAGCGGGCGACTACGACGCATCACGCGGCCTTCGCGCGCCAGGCGGTCACCTTCGCTCGTCGGTCGCGGCGGTTCTGCGCGCGCAGCGACTCCTCGCCGAAAGCGGAACGAAGTAGCTATACCGTTCGCGCCACTCCGCGGACGACCGCCTCGACCATCTCTTCCGGCTTGAAAGATTCTTTCGCTAGCCGCTGAATGTCCGCCGCTGTCACAGCCCGCACGCGATCGTCGTACGAGGAAAGCTCCGAGAGTCCCGCGCCGAACAGCCACGCCTCGAGCATTTCGCCAAGAATGTTGCCGCCACTCTCCTGGCTGATGGCGTGCGAGCCGATGACAAAATCCTTCGCGCGCGTGAGCTCGTCCTCCGACACCGGCGACGACCGAAGTCTCTCGAATTCCGCCAGTAGCGCGGAACGCGCGTCGCCCTCCTTCTCCGGCGAAGTCGCGATGTAGGCGATGAACATTCCGCCGAGGCGGAGATCGCGCGCCGAGAGATGCACCGTGTATGCGAGCGAGCGCTTGTCGCGCAGCTCGTCGAAGAAGCGCCCGCCCAGCCCGCTTGCGATCGTGCCGAGGATGTGCGCCGCCCAGCGCGAGTCCTCCAAACGCGAAGGACCGCGAAAGGCGAGCGCGAGCGCAGTCTGCGCCTTGTCACGCGCTTCGCTGACTGTCCTCGGCGCGTGAGTCCAATGCGGCACGGAGATCTCCTCGGCTACCGAAGGTTTGATCTTTGCCAGCGCGGCCGCCACCATCCGCGCCGCCGATTCGGGCTCGATGTCGGCGACGACGCCGATCGCCATCGGCGAGCGGAGAACGTTGTGCGCGTGCCATTCGCGAAGATGCTCGACGTTGAGCGAATTCAACGACTCTTCCGTGCCGCTCACAGGGATGCCGTACGGATGAGAGGGAAACGCGGCCGCGGTCAACATCCGTAGCGGATACCGCATCATGTCGTCGCGGATGAGCGCGAGATTCGAGAGCGCGACGAGCCGCTCCGTTTCCATCGCTTCCGCGCCGAACTCCGGATTTACGATGACATCTCCGAAGAGAGCGAGCGCCTCTCCGAATCGCGGAGTGGGAACGGACATTGACCAGCCGAAGCTCTCGGTGCCCGCGCTCGCTCCAAGAGTGGCGCCGAGTGATTCGGTCGCCTGCGCGATCTGTTCGGACGAGAGCGAAGTCGTGCCCTTCATCATCGTGCGGGCAGCGATGAGCGTCAGACCCGCGCGCGCCGCGCCGTCGTGCACCGCGCCGCCAATTCCGTGCGCTGCAATGTGCGCGATCGGTGAGCCCGGTTTCCGCCGAACGAGAATCGGAACACCGTTGGATGACTCGAACACGGAAACACCGGCTTCTTCGCGAATGAAAGTGACGGCTGCCGCCGCCGTCACGGGCCGGAGCGCAACTGCGCGTGGCGATGACTCGCCGGCGCTCGGCGGAGCTCCCGCAAGCAAGCGCTCCATCGCCGACGAATCGCTCGCCACCACCGGCGCGCTCTGCGGGCGATAAATGAGAGCTGCTGCGCGTTCCATCGATAGATATTTCGAGACGACGCGATTCACGTCGCTCGATGTCGTACCGTGAAAACTGTCGCGATATTCGTCGCCGAGTTTCCATCCGCCTAACGATTCCCACTCCGCGAGGTACATCGCTCTCCCCTGCGCAGTTTCGAGCCGCCTCGCCCACTGCGCGTCGAACATGCTGCGCACGCGGTTGAGCTCGGAGTCGCCAACATTCCCGGTAGCCAGCGTTTGCACGTCCACCCAGATCGCCACCATCGCGTTCGCGGCCTTTTCCGGATCCGACTCGGCGTGCACGACGAAAACTCCGAGCTCTGTTGGAGTGTGGTTGCCGGCTGAGACATAAGCGGCGAGCCGCTTCTCGCGCACCGAGCGATAGAGACGCGACGCGCGGCCTTCACCGAGAATCGACGCGACGAAATCGAGTTTCGGAGTATCGGGATGCAGCGCCGCCGGCGTGCGCCAACCAATCACAACCTGAGACTGGCCGACATCGCCCGAGAGCTCGCGGTACCTGAAGCCCGTGTGCTCCGGCTCCGATGGTCCGCGGTCGCGGTCGCGGTCAGGGATGCCGCCCGGAAGCTGGCCGTAAAGCGACTCGACGAGGCGGGTCGCCTTTTGGGGGTCAACGTCGCCGGAAATCGAGAGGACCGTATTCGCCGGACGATAATACTTCCGATAGAACGAGTGCAGCCTTTCAGTCGTCAGCGCGCGAAGGCCCGCCTCCCGCCCAATCCGCCAACGACGGATGCGATGCTGATCGTGCAGCAGCTCGAACAGCGTCTCCACCGCCACCGCCGATGGACTGTCGGCCTTTCGCTTCGCCTCCTCGATGATGACCTCCAGCTCGCGCGCGAGCTCATCGCGGTCGATCAGCGAAGAGGCGTATGCGTCCGCCTGAATGCGCAGACCGCGCTCGAGCGCGCTCGACGGAAGAACGGTGTAGTAGGCGGTGTTGTCGTAGATCGTATGCGCGTTGAGATGTCCGCCTGCCGCCTTTGTCTGCTTGGCGATCTCGCCGACCCCGCGCGTCGGCGTCCCCTTGAAGTACATATGCTCGAGGACGTGGGCGATACCCGACTCGTCGTCAGTCTCGTCAAAGTACCCCGCCTTCACATAGGTGACGATGGCGACCGCGGGGCCGGTGTGATCCGTCTGCACCAGCACGGTGAGCCCGTTGGGCAGCACGG
>JBKJHG010000222.1:0-13303 GCA_046599115.1 Gemmatimonadaceae bacterium | reverse complement strand
GAGAACCTTCGGCAGCGTCGTCACCTTCATAAAGGCGCACACCGCGTCTTCATTCGCGGCGTAAAACGTCTTGCTCGGGTTTTCACGCCGAAGCCTGTGGAGAATGCCAACCTCCGTCGCTACGATGAACTCGTCGGAGCCGGAGATCTGTGGCCGCTTGATCATTCCCTCCGTGGAAAGAATCTGCACTCCGCGCGGATCCACATCGCCCGCGCTCATTGCCTCGACAACGCTCGTCGCACAGCCGCATTCAGGATGGATCAGCAATTCCGCTCCCGGATGCGCCGCGCGCCGCGCCGCAAGGTCTTCCGAATCAATCCCAGCGTGGACGTGACACTCGCCCATCCAGACGTGGATGTTCTTTCGCCCGCTCACTCTGCGCACGTGTGCACCGAGGAACATATCGGGGAGAAAGAGGATCTCCTTATCGGCGGGGATGGAGTTCACAATCTCGACCGCATTGCCCGACGTGCAGCAGTAGTCGCTCTCCGCCTTTACCGCAGCGGTCGTGTTGACGTACGAAACGACTACCGCGCCCGGGTGCTCGTCCTTCCACGCGCGCAGCTGGCCGGCGTCTATCGTTGCCGCGAGTGAGCACCCGGCGGCAAGATCGGGAAGAAGCACCGTCTTGTTCGGCGAGAGAACGGCAGCCGTCTCAGCCATGAAGTGCACGCCGCAAAAGACGATCACGTCCGCCTTCGTCGCTGCCGCCTCCCGGCTCAACCCAAGCGAGTCGCCGACAAAGTCTGCGACGTCCTGAACCTCCGCACGCTCGTAGTTGTGCGCGAGAATCACCGCGCTCCGCTCCTTCGCGAGACGCCGTATCTCCCCCTGCAGCTCCGCATATGGATTCACAGAATTACTCATCACTTTCTCAGATTCCCTCGTCGCAGTCCCTGGTCCCTCGTCCCTTGTCGCAGCTCCCCTACCACTCGATGTGCTTGCCCTTCCACTTCCGTTTCGTGCGCGGGAAGTCGCTTCTATAATGTCCTCCACGCGACTCCTTTCTCAACAGGGCCGCTTCGGCTATAAGTCGCGCCGTCTCTACCATATTCGCCTCTTCCGTCGCTCCGTAGGGGAGGCGCTTCTCGATATCGTCGAGCGAATCGAGCCCGAGCCGGAGCCCCTTGGCGCTGCGATCGATCCCGCAGTAGTCCCACATCACCTGGCGGACGTCGTCGGCCGCGACCTGGGCCGCGCCGCGATCTCTCAAAACCGGCACCGACCACTTCACCTTACGCGGAGCCGGAACCTTTTTCACCGTTTCGATCATATCGCGCGCGACACGCTCGGCAAACACGAGTCCCTCGAGGAGCGAATTCGACGCCAACCGGTTCGCGCCGTGCACGCCAGTGCGCGAGACTTCGCCGCAGGCGTAGAGCCCGCCGAGATTCGCCCGTCCGCGAAGATCGGTCACGATCCCGCCCATCATATAGTGGGCGGCCGGCGTGACGGGGATGAGATCCTTCCCCGGATCGATGCCGCGCGCTTTGCAGAGAGCAAAAATTCCCGGGAATCGCTTCTCGAATGATCGCCCGAGCTTTCGCGCATCGAGCCAGACGTTACGGCCGCCCTTCCTCTCGCGAAATATCTCGCGCGCCACGATGTCACGCGGCGCAAGCTCGGCGAGCTTGTGACGCCTAGTCATAAAGCGAACCTTCTCTTCGTTGAGCAGAACAGCTCCTTCGCCGCGAACTGCTTCCGAAATCAGCGCGAGAGGATTCTCCGGCGTATCGAGGGCCGTCGGATGAAATTGCACGAACTCCATATCGGCCAGCTTCGCCCCCGCGCGATGAGCGATCGCATACCCGTCGCCCGTGGCGACTTGAGGATTGGTCGTATAACGATAGACCTGCCCGCACCCTCCCGTCGCCAACACCGTCGCATCGGCGATGATCTCCACCGCTTTTCCAGCGACAGCCGCCCGTACCCCGTGACAAACCCCGTTGTGGACGATGAGCTCGAGGACGCGAGTCTTTTCCATCACGTCGATCGACTGTGTCTCGCGGACGCGATGAATGAGCGTTCGCGCCACTTCGGCGCCCGTCTGATCCCCGTGCGCGTGGACGATGCGGCGGCGCGAATGGGCCGCTTCCTTCCCGAGCTTGAGCTTCCCGCCCGGCTCGAGATCGAACTCGGCGCCGGCGGTGATCAGCTCGCGGACTCGGGCGGGCCCCTCTTCGACGAGAACTTCGACCGCTTTCGCATCGCAGAGCGCGGCGCCGGCGGCGAGTGTGTCGATCCGGTGGAGCTCCGGCGAATCACCGGCGCCCAGCGCGGCGGCGATACCACCCTGTGCATAGGCGGTCGCACTGTCGAAAAGCGACCGTTTCGTCAAAACGATCACATCCCCGTGCGATGAGCTGCGCCACGCGGTGTGCAAGCCGGCCACCCCGCTCCCGACTACCAGAAACCTCGTCCGATACCTCTCCGCCATCCGCTCAAATCAATGCTGTGCGCCTCCCGCGCGCGAGTACAGAAAGCAAGGGCATTTCTCCACTAGAAAGTCCTTGCATACAGGGTGTGCGTTTACGATTCTTTCCCCCGCATGCGGAAACTCCTAATCCTCACGGGTGCCCTGCTTCTGGCGCACATTGCCCTCCTTTTTGCGCACCCGCAGGGGATCGCCGGAAACGGCAAGCCGGACGCCGCCCGCGTGGGCATCGTTCTCGACATTGGCGGCCTCGGCGACAAATCGTTCAACGACGGCGCCTGGCGCGGCGCTGATAGCGCCATCAAAACCCTTGGCACGAATGTCAGCCTGATCGAGCCCGGCGAAGGCGCCGATCGTGAATCGGGGCTCCGGCTGTTTGCGGCCGAGAAGATGGATCTGGTGATGGGAGTCGGCTTCGCGTTCAGCGACGATCTGACGCGCCTCGCCAAGGAATACCCGAACAATTCCTTCGCCGGAATTGATTTCGCATTGGCGACAGACCCCGCCGGAAACACTATCGCGCCGCCCCCGAATCTCGCCGCGCTCAAGTTCCGCGAAGAAGAAGGATCTTTTCTCGTCGGGGCGCTCGCCGCTCTCGTCGGAGGATCGAAGAAAATTGGATTCGTCGGCGGAATGGAAATTCCGCTCATCTATAAGTTCGAAGCCGGCTTTCGCGCCGGGGTTAAGGCCGTATGCTCCGACTGCACCGTCATCGCACAGTACGCCGGCGTCACGCCCGAGGCATTCAAAAATCCGGGCAAGGGTAAGGAGCTCGCGCTCAGCCAATACCAGCAAGGCGTCAATGTCATCTATCACGTCTCCGGCGGCACTGGTCAGGGCGTGTTCGAAGCGGCGCGAGTCACCGGAAAGAAAGCCATTGGCGTTGACGTGGATCAGTGGGGAGAAGCGCCGGGTCACGTCCTCACCTCGATGGTCAAGCACGTGGACAACGCGACGTACAACGCGATCTCGCAGGTCAGCAATCACACCTTCAAGGGCGGCGTCTACTCGCTCGGCTTGAAGGAAGAGGGGGTAGGCTACGTCTACGATGAGCACAACAAGTCGATGATCCCCGACAGCGTGCACGCGAGAGTCGAGCAGCTCAAGCAGGACATCATTGCCGGCCGCATCAAAGTCCCGAGCACGAGATGACGAATCCCTCCGTGACCCCTGCCATCCGGATGACGGGGATCGAGAAATCGTTCGGGCCCGTGCGCGCGAACCACGGCGCATCGCTCGAGGTGATGCCGGGCGAGATTCACGCCCTCGTCGGCGAGAACGGCGCCGGCAAATCCACCCTGATGAAGATCCTCGGCGGGCTCCAGGCCCCCGACGCGGG
The DNA here is from genome assembly GCA_046599115.1 of Gemmatimonadaceae bacterium. Classification (GTDB taxonomy): domain Bacteria; phylum Gemmatimonadota; class Gemmatimonadetes; order Gemmatimonadales; family Gemmatimonadaceae; genus UBA4720. The sequence goes on along the minus strand of JBKJHG010000222.1, from coordinate 9,530 downwards.
CACGATGGAAGTGAACGGCCGCGACGTCACCGGATGGACCACACCCGACGCGATCAAGGCGGGAATCGGAATCGTCCATCAGCACTTCATGCTCGTGCCGACGCTGACCGTGGCCGAAAACATCGTGCTGGGAATGGAGCCGACGAAGAACGGGATGTTCGACGGCGATGCGGCGAACGCGGCGGTAGAGAAGCTCGGCAGGGACACAGGCCTGGTCATTAACCCGACGCGCAAGGTGTCCGATCTCTCCGTCGGCGAAGCACAGCGCGTCGAGATTCTCAAGGTTCTCTTTCGAGGCGCGCAAATTCTCATCCTCGACGAGCCGACGGCGGTACTCTCGCCTCCGGAAGTGAAAGAGCTCTGGAACGTGCTGAGAAAGATGCGCGATAACGGCGGCACGATCGTGCTCATCACGCATCGCCTCGACGAAGTGATGGATCTCACCGACGTCATCACCGTGATGCGCGCCGGTCAGACCGTCGGTAGGCTGGTGACGAAGAACACGACCCCGAGCGAGATCGCGAGGGAAATGGTCGGACGCGAAGTCGTGCTAAGTGCGCGCGACAAGATGAACACCGGCTCGAAGGGGTCCGCCACTGTCGCGCGAACAGGCACCGGACTCGAGGTTAAGAATCTCGTTGTCACCGATCCCATTCGCGGGCGCGTTGTGGACAACGTCACATTCTCGCTCGCGCCGGGTGAGATACTCGGCATTGCCGGCGTCGAGGGGAATGGGCAGACCGAGCTCATCGAAGCGATCGCCGGCCTCCGCAAGGTGGACAGCGGTACGATCGCCATCGACGGCAAGGACGTGACGAATCTTAGCGTCGCCGACAGGCGCGACGTCGGGCTGACGCACATCCCTGAAGACCGCCACCGCCGCGGACTCGTTCTCGATTACTCCGTCGCCAACAATCTTGTGCTCGGCGTGCAGAACAGATTCAGCCTCAGCGGGTGGCTCAACAACCGGAAGATCGGCGACTATGCAGCGAAGCAGGTTGCCGCGTACGACATCCGCCCGCCAATCTCTGCTGCGTATGCGCGCGGATTCTCCGGCGGGAACCAGCAGAAGATCGTTCTCGCCCGGGAGATGGGTCACGGCTTCAGCGTTCTGCTCGCCTCACAGCCGACGCGCGGCGTTGACGTCGGCGCGATCGAGTTCATTCACGCGCAGCTGCTCGCCGCCCGCGACGAGGGGAAGGCGATTCTGCTCGTGAGCGCGGAGCTGAATGAAGTGATGGCGCTCAGCGACAGAATCGCGGTGATGTATCGCGGTCATATCGCGGCAGTCGTCGATGCCGCGACGGCCACGACCGAGCAACTCGGTGAATATATGATCGGCGCGAAAAGGGAGGGCGCAGCGTGACCACCCAATTTCGCGCCCAGATAGAGGAAGCGATCCTTCCCACGATCATCGCGCTTCTCATCGCGATCATCTGCGGCGATCTCCTCATCATCAGTTACGGACAGGCGCCGGGTCCCGTTTATAGGATGCTCCTCGAAGGCACCTGGGGTAACTGGTACGGATTCGGCCAAGTCCTTTACAAGGCGACGACGCTGGCGTTTACAGGAATGGCGATCGCCGTCGGACTCCGCGCCGGATTGTTCAACATCGGAGCCGAGAGCCAGATCGCTGCCGGCGGGCTCGCCGCGGCGATGGTCGGTATATGGCTCCCCGCCGCGACGCCCGGGATAATCGCCATTATTCTCTGCATCATCGCCGCCGGTGTAATGGGGGGCGGAGTTGCCGCGATTCCTGCCGTGCTCAAGACAACGTTCGGCGCGCACGAGGTGATCGTGACGATAATGCTCAACTTCATCGTCCTCGCATTCATCAACTGGCTCATCACCGCGCATCTGCATCAACCGGAATCGCTGCACACGGCAACTCTGCGCACCGGATACATCCCGCGCCTCCAGGAATTCTTCCCTGTCTTCCACGGCGCGGCGGCGAATCTCTCGATACTGGTCGCGATCATTATGGCGATCTCACTCTGGTACTTCCTGTTCAAATCGCGCAGCGGCTACGAACTCCGCGCCGCTGGACTGCAGCCCGAAGCGGCCGAGTACAGCGGCATCAGCGTGTACAACGTCTGGATGAAGGCGATGATCCTTTCCGGCGCTGTGGCCGGAATCGGCGGCATCAACTACGTACTCGGCTACGAGCACTACTTCGAAGATGGATTCGCCACCGGCGCCGGATTCCTCGGCATCGCCGTCGCGTTGGTTGGGCGGAACAATCCGTTCGGCGTTCTAGCAGCGGCGCTGTTGTTCGCGACGTTGTCGCAGGGCGGGCTGGCGATTCACGCCTTCGTCCCGAAGCAGATCGCTGACGTGCTGCAGGCGGTCGTAATCATTGCCATCAGCGCCTCGGTTCCCGAAGTGCGGAGACTGCTGCTCGCCAGCAGAAAGAAGGTCACGCAATGAGTATCGGACTCCTTCTCACCCAGGTTCTTCGAATCTCTGTACCGTATCTCTTCGCGGCGAGCGGTGGAGTTGTCGCCGAGCGCGCGGGCATCATCAGCCTGACGCTAGAGGGGTTTATGTTGACCGGCGCTTTCACGGCCACTCTCGGAGCATACTATACCGGCAATCCGTGGATGGGCGTGCTGTTCGGAATCGGCGGTGGCGCGGTGATGGCGCTCATTCACGCCGTGGCGACGATCCGCTACCGCGCCGATCAGGTCGTCGTCGGCATCGCCATCAATCTCCTAGCGCTCGGCGCAACGAGATTCTTCCTCAAGCTCGCCTTCCAGAGCTCCTCGAATTCCCCGCGCATCGCCGGACTCGGCGGCGAGAAGAGCGTCACCGGCCTCGACAATCCGCTGGTATGGCTGGGACTGCTCTCCGTTCCGTTCGTCTGGTTCCTGCTCTATAAGACCAAGTTCGGTTTGCGCGTTCGCGCCGTCGGCGAGCATCCGGAAGCCGCGGCGAGCCTCGGCATCCCGGTGAAGCGTGTGCAGTATCTCTCCGTCCTCATCTCCGGAGTTCTCGCCGGACTTGGCGGAGTTTATCTGACGCTCTCACAGCACGCCTTCACCGACAATCTCACCGCCGGTCGCGGGTTTATCGCCATCTCGGCGGTGATCTTCGGCAGATGGGAGCCGTTCAAGGCGGCTCTCGCGTGCCTGCTCTTCGCCGCCGCCGAGACGCTGCAGATCCAACTGCAGGGGAGCCACGTGATCGCTGGGCAGTTCGTGGAAATGATTCCCTACGCTCTGACGATCGTCGCTCTCGCCGGGCTCGTCGGTCGCGCCGTCGCACCGGCAGCGCTCGGCAAAGCGAGCCAGTAAATGACATCGGCGGTTCGAGGCAAGATCTCCGAGGCGGCTCGGGGAAAGTTGTTCGTGCTCATCATCACGAACTTCGTGGATATGGTGGGCGTGCTGATGATCGTCCCGCTCCTGCCGTACTTTGCCCGCGAGCTTGGCGCCGGCTCGCTGGAAGTCGTTGTGATTTTTGCATCGTTTACCGCCGCGCAGCTGCTGAGCGCACCTCTTTGGGGGAGGTTTTCCGACAAATACGGGAGGCGCCCCGCTCTGCTCATTGGACTCACCGCCTCGGCGATCGCCTATGTGGTGTTCGCATTCGCGACTTCGATATGGCTGCTGCTTCTCTCCAGAGTCGTGCAGGGCGCCGGCGGCGGCACGGTCGGAGTCATTCAGGCGTACGTTGCCGATTCAGTCGAGCAGAAGAATCGGGCGAAGGCGCTAGGCTGGCTTTCGGCGGCAACGAACGTGGGAGTGGCAATCGGACCGGTGATCGGCTCGCTCGCGCTTCTCAAGTTCGGCAATCACGGTCCCGGGCTCGCAGCCGCGACATTGTGCGTCATCAACATCGTTTCGGCGTGGAGATTTCTCCCTGAGTCGCGCGATATGGCGCAGGCCCACGAGAAAAAACCGGGCGCCTCACGCGATGCGATCGTCCGTGTGATTACTCACGCGGGCGAGCCGGCTCCGCGATTGATATGGATATACGCGATCTCAATGGGTGCGTTCACGGCGCTGAACGCCGTTCTCGCTCTTTTTCTCGCCGATGGATTTGGTGTCGGCAAGGATCGCATCTGGATCTTCTTCACGTACGTCGGCGTCATCTCCGTGATCGCGCGCGCCGGCATCCTTGGGAGAATGGTCGATCGCTTCGGCGAGGCAAAGCTCGCGCGTGGCGGACTGGGGATGCTCGCACTCGGCCTTACGGCGATGCCCCTCGCTCCCAACTTTTATTTCCTGGCGGTTGCGATCGCACTCGTTCCGCTCGGCACGGCGTTCACCTTTCCTTGCGTAACGTCAATGCTCTCGCGCCACATCGCGAGCAACGAGCGTGGACTGTATATGGGTGTGCAGCAGACATTCGGCGGAATCGGACGCCTGTCAATCCCGCTTTGGGCGGGATACTCGTACGACCGATTCGGGCATAACATCCCGCTGTTCACTTCGGCTCTGCTCGTACTCGGGGCGATGCTTCTTGTATTCGGTGTGGACGACGGCCGGCGAACCGCCGAGGCGCCAGGTCAGGGTACGGGGGCGGTCGTCGCGTGACGCGCTGGGCGACACGGCTCCTCCAGGCCGGTGTCGTCGCCGTAATGCTGGTCGCGCTCCCTTACAAGATCTTCGAGCTGGATCGCTACTTCGTTCCGAAGGACCTCGTCCTCAACGCGGTCGCGCTCCTCGTCGGGCTGATGTTCGTGCTGCGACCGCGATCGATGAAGGTGGATCTCGCAGACAAGCTGCTCGCGCTCTTCCTCGTTTGGAGTCTCGCCTCGGCATTTTTCGCGACCAATCACTGGCTCGCGCAGCGCGCGCTCGGACTCAGCATCGCTGGCGCGATGATATTTTGGGCGTCACGGAGAATCGGCGCCGAAGGTGAGTACCGCTCCGTTCTCATCGCCGCCGCGGTTGCGACCGTCGTCGTCGCTTTCACCTGTCTCGCGCAGACGTATGGCCTTCAGTCGGAATACTTCACCCTGAATCGCGCCCCCGGCGGCACGCTCGGCAATCGGAACTTCATCGCCCACATCGCCGCAATCGGACTCCCATCTCTCGCTTATTGCACGGTGAGCTCGAGGCGATCGTTCGGCGCGCTCCTCGGATCACTCGGTGCTGCCGTCGTAGGCGCGGCACTTGTGCTCTCGCGCTCCCGAGCGGCGTGGCTTGCTGTCGCCTTGTCCGTCGTCTTCATCCTTATACCGCTTTTCGCATCACGAAAGTACTGGCCACACGGTCAAGTCGGTGGCCGGCTCGCGCGCTTCCTCCTCGCGCTTTTCCTCGGCGGCGCGATTTCGGCGGTGATGCCGAATACGCTCAACTGGAACAGCGATTCGCCATACCTCGATTCGGCAAAGGGGATGGTGGATTACTCGAAGGGAAGTGGCAAGGGACGGCTTGCGCAGTACGAGAACCCCCTGCGGATGGCGATTGCGAACCCCATCTTCGGGGTGGCCCCCGGGAACTGGCCGGTGCACTATACGAAGTACGCGCCGTCGAATGACCGCTCTCTCGCTGATAACGGAATGACGGCGAACCCGTGGCCCAGCAGCGATTGGGTGGCGTTCGTATCGGAGAGAGGGTTTGTATCGGCGGCGGCACTGCTGGCAGTGTTTTTGGTGCTGTTCTTCGCCGCATTCAGGAGATGGGCCGAGTTCGGCGACGGAGATGTCGTATTGGTGAAGCTCGTTCTCATCGGAACGATCGTCGCGACTGCGGTGGTGAGTGCATTTGACGTCGCGCTCCTGTTGGCGGCGCCGGCGTTTCTCATCTGGAGCATTGTCGGTGCGACGAGCGGCGCTCGGAGACTTGGCGACGATGTCGTGCGCGGAGGGCGGTGGTGGTCGATTGCGTCGGCGATTGCGGTGATTCTGTTAGTCGTATCGATTGCGCGCAGTGCGACACAGATCGTGGCGATGTCCACCGTCGGATACGGAACGCACACCAAAGATTGGGCGAATGCGGCGGCGTGGGATCCGGGGAGTTACAAGATCAATGTTCGCGCGGCGGAGATTTACGCGAATCGCGGTAAATGCGCCACAGCGAAGCCCTACGCGCAGCGGGCGGTTGAACTGTTTCCGAACTCTCAGAAGGCGCGTCGGATAGCGAGAGGCTGCGGATGAACGCGATTGACGCTGTCAGCTGGCCGGTTTAAGCGATTTGCTCTTCGAAAGATCTCGCCGCGAATGCCATCGTCAGCACCAACAGAATGAGCAGCACGCTGTAAGCCGCGGCCGTCCCGAAGGCCAGCGCACGCAGCTGCGCCAGGATCTCCATCGAGATCGGCCGATTGGCGTGGGTAAATAACACTACGCTGGCGACAAATTCACCCACAGCCGTCACCGCGGCGAGTAGCGCGCCGGCAACAAGCCCCGGCTTCGCCGCCGGCACGATCACCCGCCTCATTGTGAGAAACCACGAAGCACCTAGTCCGCGCGCCGCATCCTCGAGCGACGGATCCATCTGCTTCAGCGAGCTCTCCACCGCCGACGCCACAAGCGGAATGTCGCGGATGAAATACGCCAGCGGCAGAATCCAGAACGTGCCGACGAGGAGAACGCGCAGCGTCAGCACGTCGTTGCGATTGAACGTCGCCGCTAGCCCAAGCGCGATCGCAGTCGCCGGAATCGCCCACGGCAGCGCCACGAGCAGTTCGAGCAGCTTTCGTCCGCTGAATTTTCTCAGCACGATGAGATACGCAGCGAGGAAGCAGATCACCACGTTTGCCGCCGTGGCGATGAGCGCCATCGAGACGCTGTTCACGATAGGCTTCCACAGCTCCGCTTCGGAGAATAGACGGCGATAATTGTCGATCGTGTATTCTGGCGGGAGCACCTGCGTTGTCCAGGCACCATCGCGCGCGAACGAGACGAGAATCACCATCAGGTGAGGGAGGACAAGAAGTATGACAATGATCACCGCTCCGACTGCGGTTAGGATCTGCAGTGGCCGCGAGCTGATCCGACGGCGCGCGCGGCTGCTCTTCGCGGAGAGCGTGTACTTTCGCTTTCTATCCAGCCATCTGAAGAGCAGCAGTCCTGCGATCGCGCTGATGGCGAGCACCGTCGTCTCCACGTACGCGAGCCCCATCGCGCCGTTCAGCTTCGAGACGAGAATCTGCGTCGAGAGGACTCTGATCCCGCCGCCGAACACGTACGGAGCGGAGAACGACCCGAGCGCATTCATGAATACCAGCAGCGCCGATCCGGCGATGGCAGGCATCAACAGTGGAAGCGTCACACGTCGGAGGCGCATCCAACCGCTCGCGCCAAGTCCCGACGCAGCTTCGTCGAGCGTGGAATCAAATCTCTCGAGGCCTGCCGAGACAAAGAGGAAGACGTACACGTACATCGTGTAGGCGTGGACAAAGATAATCGCCGGTACTCCGCTGAAACGCCACGGGGCTTCCGGCATCGCGAACACGTGCTGCACAGCGCGCGTGACGACCCCACTCTCTCCGTAGAGGAACAGAAACGCGATCACGCCGACGAGAGGTGGGAGCGCCGCGGGGAGCGCGGCGACCGCGCGAAGTATTCTGCGACCGGGAAACTCGAATCTACCGAGGAGAAACGCGAGCGGGACGCCGATCGCCAGCGCGGCGACAACCGACGCGAGCGAGATGACGATGCTGGTGGTGAGCGCTTCGCGATCGGAGGGGCTGGAAAAGAATTCGCGCCAATGCTCGAGCCCATTCTCGAAGCTGCCGACGATAACCGAGACGTTCGGGTAGATCACCGCCCAGAGGAGCAGCGCGATCACGGGCCCGGCGATCAGCCAGGTCTGCTTCCGGTTTTCATCCTTCATCCGTCTATGACGGCGACCGCTTTCTCACCGGGGACGAGGACCACCGAATCATTCTCGTGATACGAATGATTCTTGGACTCCACTTCGACGACGGTGCCGTCGCCCAGTCGCACACGGTACATCACCAGAGAGCCCGTAAAGCGGCGTTCTGTGATCCTACCGCTCAGCCCCTTCACTCCGTTCTCCGCAATCCGCAGCGAGTGCGGACGCAACACGATGCTCGACTGCGCCCCCGTCGATGTTGCTCCACGCGCGTGCGTCGCCTGAAAGAGGATGCTTTCCTCGCCGACCTTGAGCACTGCGGCGGATTCCGTGACCTGCGCGGGTACAATCACCGCGCGGCCGATGAAGCTCGCTACGTCCCGGCTCACCGGAGAGTTGTAAAGCTCTTCGGGTGTTCCAGTCTGGAGAATTCTTCCCTTCCTTAGAAGGGCGATACGGTCGGCAACAGCGAACGCGTCCTCCTGATCGTGCGTCACGAAAAGCGCCGGCACTCCCGCGCTATGAAGCTGTGCGCGCAGGTCCTCGCGGGTCGTCTGCCGCAACGTGGGGTCGAGATTTGAGAGCGGCTCATCGAGGAGAAGCGCCTTCGGCTCGATGATGAGAGCCCGCGCCAGGGCCACGCGCTGCTGCTCGCCGCCGGAAAGATTCTGCACCGCGCGATCGGCGCGATCCTTCAGTCCGACGGTCTCGAGAATCTCGCGCGCCTTCGCCAGTCGCTCGGCTTTACCCACTCCGCGCGCTTCTAATCCAAAGGCGACGTTCTCGACCACCGGCATCTGCGGAAAGAGTGCGTAGTGTTGGAACACCATTCCGAATCCACGCTTCTGCGGAGGGAGCCGGGTGATGTCGGTGTCGCCAAGCAAAATGGACCCGGTATCCGGAGATTCGTATCCGGCGACGATTCGAAGCGTCGTCGTCTTTCCCGACCCTGACGCCCCGATCAGCGCGACAAGCTCGCCCGGCGCGATGGTAAGCGACACATCCTCAACGGCGACGTAATCGCCGAAGCGCTTGCCGAGTTTCTGGAGTGTGAGGGCTGCTGCCTGCGGAGGCTTGCTCATCTCGCTCGAAATTACCCAATTCGAGCGGCTACGACAGTCCTATTTCAAGCCGCGATTCCGAATGTTGGCGTCCCAGTACTTCATCCACTCGTCGAGATGGGCTGCCATCACCTCACGGTCCACGGGCATCGGCTTGATCTCTTTCAGTGCTGCCTGAATCCAGTCCGGCAGCCGAGCCGAGGGAATATCCTTCCGCACGGGAATTCTCAGAAACTGCTTGGCGGACTCTACCAACACGTCCGATTGCGTGACGTACTCGTAGTACTGGCGCGCTTCAGCGGGATGATGCGTGCCCTTTACGACCGCAATACCGTCCACGAGGAGTGGGGTCCCACTCGCGGGAATGACGTACTTCACGGGAATTTTTGTTCGCTGCTCCAGCGTGGCGATGTCGGGCATGTCCCACATCGTGATCGTGCCTTCCTGACGCCCGATCTTCTGGTAGAGGATCGTGGGATTCAAAACGTACTCGCGCGTGTTCGCGTCGAGGCGCTTGAGCCACGCATATCCCGCATCTGGTTTGCCGGTCTGCTGCATCGACCGAACCATTATCGCACCGAAAATCGCGCGCATCGTTCCCGAGGCGATCGGATCGCGGATGACGACTTTCCCCTTCCACTTGGGGTCGAGGAGCTGATCCCAATCCTTCGGCGCATCCGCCTCCGTCACTGCCTCGCTG
>JBKJHG010000185.1:0-18963 GCA_046599115.1 Gemmatimonadaceae bacterium | reverse complement strand
ATCGCCGCGCCCGATTTGCGTGCGAGCCAGCCGCTGCTCGCCAACTCGGCGATGCTCGGAAATCTGCTCGCCGTTTCGGGGGCGTTCACTGCCGCGCTCTACTTTACGATTGGACGGCACGCGCGCGGGAAGCTCGGGGTATGGTCGTACGTCGGCATCGCGTATTCGGCGGCGTTCGTAACTCTGCTCCTCATCTCTGGATGGAGAGGTGTTCATCTCACGCCGCAGCCATCGAGAGAGATTGCGATCTTCGCCGGATTGGCGCTCGGCCCGATGCTCCTCGGTCACACCGGGATGAATTGGGCGCTGAAATTTCTCCCCGCGTACGTCGTAAACCTGCTCGTGCTCGGTGAGCCGATCGGGGCGACTGTGCTTGGCGCCGTCATCCCGGCGATCCATCAGGTTCCGTCGCCGACGACTCTTGTCGGCGGCGCCGTGGTGCTGACGGGAGTGATCATCGCAGCGACCGCGCCGGCGCGACGCATAAGCGAAGAGAATTGACGCGCCACAGCGCTTCCTGACGCGCTGCATCGCAATGTAAGTTGGTGGCATCTTCACCACCCGGGTTTCCCTCGTAATGCTGATGCAAAAATTCCCACTGCTCGCCGGCGCCGCGCTTTTCGCCGCGTCGTCCCTCCAGGCGCAGAGCAGAGTTACAACACCTCTCCAGCAATTCGGTCACAACATTGGCGACGACTATTTCCTCGCCAATTACGAACAAATGATCGAGTACTGGCAGAAACTGGCGAAGGAATCGAACCGGATGAAGCTGGTGAATATCGGCAGCAGCGCCGAGGGGAAGCCGATCTGGATGGCGATCATCACTTCGCCGGAGAATCACCGGAAGCTGGGGCGCTATCAGGAGATCTCGCGCCGCCTCGCGCACGGCGAGGAAATGACGGACGCGCAGGCGCGCGCGCTCGCCGCCGAAGGGAGGGCGGTGGTGTGGATCGATGGCGGACTTCACGCGACGGAAGTACTCGGCGCGCAGCAGCTCATCGAAACTGTTTATGAAATGGTGAGCGGGACGGACGCGGAAACGATGCGCTTTTTGAAGGACGACATTCTGCTCGCGGTTCCGGCGAATCCTGACGGACAGGACATCGTTTCGAATTGGTATATGAGGGACCCGGACACGCTGAAGCGCACGACGAGCCACCTGCCGGTGCTCTACCATAAGTATGTCGGCCACGATAACAACCGCGACGCATATATGGCGTCGCAGCCGGAAACGCAGGCGATGGACAGCATTCTGTATCGAGCCTGGTATCCGCAGATAATGTACAACCATCACCAAACCGGTCCGACGGGAACGGTGATCTTCGCGCCGCCGTTTCGCGATCCGTTCAACTACAACTTCGATCCGCTCGTGCCGATGGAGCTCGACCAGGTCGGCTCGGCGATGCACGCCAGGTTCGTGGCTGAAGGGAAAGCGGGTGCGACGATGCGCAGCGGTCAGGAGTATTCGACCTGGTGGAACGGCGGAATGCGCACCACGGTTTACTTCCACAACATGATCGGCCTCCTCACCGAGGCGATTGGGAATCCCACCCCGATGGAGATTCCGGTCGTCCCGTCGCGGCAGCTGCCTCACGGCGATTTGCCGATGCCGATCGCGCCGCAGAAGTGGCACTTCGCGCAGTCAATGGCATACGAACTCACCGCGAACCGCGCCGTGCTCGATGTCGCGTCGCGTTACCGCGAGACATTTCTCTACAACGCGTGGAAGATGGGGCGCAATTCCATCGCGCGCGGGAGCACCGATTCGTGGACGATCACACCGAAAAAGGTCGCGGCGCTCAAGATGGCGCTGCCCGACACCAATCGCGAAGGGTCTGCTGGCGGAGTAAACAGCCCGGCGATGGCGACGTGGACGAGTGTGATGCGGAATCCGGCCGATCGCGACGCGCGAGGCTACATCATTCCTTCGACGCAGCCGGATTTCCCGACGGCGACGAAGTTCGTCAACGCGCTGATCAAGACCGGCATCACGGTGCTTCGCGCAAACGCTCCGTTCAGCGTCGCGGGGAAGAGCTATCCCGCCGGCTCGTATGTTGTGAAAACGAACCAGCCGTTCCGGCCGCACGTGCTCGATATGTTCGAGCCGCAGGACCACCCCGATGATTTTGCCTATCCCGGCGCGCCGCCGACTCCGCCGTACGACAACGCCGGCTGGACGCTCGCGTACCAGATGGGCGTCGAGTTTGACCGGGTGATGGATGCGTTCGACGGTCCGTTCACGCCGATCAACGGATTCGCACGGTTGCTTTCACTCGTTGCGACTAGGCCCGCCGTTGCAGCCGGATATTTTCTGTCGAGAGCTGAGAACGATGCGTTCAGCGTCGTAAACCGGCTGCTGGCGAAACGGATTGCGGTGTATGGGCTAACGGCACCGGAAATGGCGGGCGGAAAACAATTTCCGGTGGGAGCTTTTTATGTCCCCAAAACAGACGATTCGCGCGCGATAGTCACGACCGCGGAAGCAGAGAAGGGAGTTAGTGTATGGAGCGCATCGAGCGCACCGCCGAGTGCATCACTGCGCGCGGTGCGTCAAGTCCGCATAGCTATCTACGATCAATACGGCGGCTTGATCACGACCGGCTGGACGCGGTTCATCTTCGATCAGTTCGAGTTTCCATACACGGTCGTTTATCCGCGCGACATCGACGCGGGAAATCTGAAAGACAAGTTCGACGTACTCATTCTGCCCGAAGGCGCGAATCTTTCCGGTGGATCGGTATCGCGCCGCGGCGGCACGGGTGCAGCGCAGGCGATTGACCCGCTGACGATCCCCGTCGAGTACCGTAATCGGTTGGGTTCTATGACAGTGGCGAAGTCGATGCCGCAGCTGAAGGCATTTATGGAGGCGGGCGGAACGGTGCTCGCGATCGGTAGCGCGACGAGTCTCGCGTCTCAGTTGAATCTCCCAATTGCCAATGCGTTGGTGGACAGCGCGGGAACTCCGCTGCCACAGACGAAGTACTACGTGCCGGGCTCGATCCTCCGCGTGCGCGTGGACACGACCGACGCGCTCGCGTACGGAATGCACGGGGTCGCCGATATGTATCACTACAACTCGCCGGCTTTCAAGCTTCTCCCCGGCGCGGAAGCTGCAGGAGTGAGACGTGTCGCCTGGGTAGACACGCCGTCGCCGCTGCGAAGCGGATGGGCGTGGGGACAGCGGTACCTGAACGGAGCTGCCGAAATCGTCGAAGCTAGGATCGGAAAGGGAACATTGGTGCTTTACGGGCCGGATCCATATTTCCGCTCCCAGCCGCACGGCACGTTCAAGCTCTTCTTCAACGGCATATACTCGGCGGGGCAGTGAAGCATTCGCGAAATAACACTTTTCAACCGGACATTCAGATGCGCAGACTGAAAACAGCATTCATCGTTGCTGCGATTACGGCGGCAATCCCAGCTCAATTCGCGAGTGCGCAGGCGCAGCGGCCGATCACGATTCAGGACTTCGAGTCGGTGAAGGCGATCGGCGATCCGCAGCTCTCGCCCGACGGAAAGTGGGTGCTCTATACGGTGCGCACGCCCGATCTCGCCGCGAACAAGCGAAAGACGGTGAGCGTCATTCAGCCGACCGCGGGTGGCGCGGTGCGCCAGTTCCCCGACGCAAGCAGCGCGGTGCAGGAAGCGCGATGGTCGCCGAATGGAAAGTGGATCGCCTACACATCGGGTGGACAGCTTTGGGTCGCCGACGTCGCCGGTGGAAACAGGAAGCAGCTCACTTCGCTGCAGGACGGAGCCTCGGGCCCGGTGTGGGCGCCTACGGGCGACAGGATCGCGTTCGTATCCGGAGTTTATCCGGATTGCGACACCGACGCCTGTGATGTCGCTCGCGCGAAGGCCGCAGACACAATGAAGGTGAAGGCGCACATCACCGACAATCTGATGTACCGCCACTGGAATGCCTGGACGCCGGATACGCGCGCGCATCTTTTCGTCGTCGGGCCCGATGGCAATGGCCTTCGCGACCTGACGCCGCACGCGAGGTACGATGTTCCGCCTGGTCCGTTCGGCGGCAGCGAGGGATACGCTTTCTCACCCGACGGAAAGGAAATCGCGTACACGGCAAAGGACGCCGGGCGAGAGGATGCGTGGTCAACCGACATCAACCTCTACACGCTGAGACTCGACGGCGGCGCGCCCGTTGTGATCACGGCATCGAACAAGGGCGCGGATCAGAATCCCGTGTATTCTCCGGATGGACGAACCATTCTCTACGGCGCGCAGACGACGCCGGGGTATGAATCGGATCGGGTACGCCTGATGGCGTACGACCGCGCTACGGGTAAATCCACGGAGCTTCTCCCGAAGTGGGATCGAAATTCCGACACGTACACGTTCTCCCCCAACGGCAACACGATCTACATCGGCGCGGTCGACGCGTCGCACACGAAGATTTACCGCATCCTGCGCAGTCCGGTCGGGTGGATGATGCCGGCGCCGGAAGCGCTTGTCAGCGCCGGCAACAACAGCGCGCTCTCCGTTTCCTCCGATGGAAGAACGATTGCCTGGCTGCAGGAGGCGGCAAATCATCCTGCCGACTTGTACGTTGCGACGGTGGGGCCGAAGGGTGTTGCTGGAACGCGCCGCCTCACGCACGACAACGATGCGCTGCTCGCGCAGCTCAAGCTGAACCCGATCGAAGAGTTCTGGTTCAAGGGCGCGGACGGTGACAGCGTGCAGGGCTTCGTCATCAAGCCGCCCCAGTACGAAGCGGGGAAAAAGTTCCCGGTGCTGTTCCTCATCCACGGCGGGCCGCAGGGCGAGTGGGCGGACCAGTGGCACTCGCGCTGGAACTACCAGATGTTCGCCGCACCAGGATTCGGAATCGTCGCCATCAACCCACGTGGCTCGTTCGGTTACGGCGCGGCTTTCACGAGGGGCATCAGCCTCGACTGGGGCGGAAAAGTGTTCGTCGATTTGGAGAAGGGGCTCAACGCCGCGCTCGCCAACAACAGCTGGCTCGACTCCACGCGAATGGGAGCGGCGGGCGGATCGTGGGGTGGTTACGCGGTGAACTGGATCGCCGGACATCCGATGGCGAACAGGTTCAAGGCGCTCTTCACCCACGACGGGGTTTTCAATCTCGAGAATATGTACGGAGCGACCGAGGAGATCTGGTTTCCCGACTTCGAGTACGGCGGTCCGTATTGGGATCCGAAGCTGATGGAATCGCAGTACCGGAAGTTCTCACCGCACCTGTTCGCCGCGAACTTCCACGTCCCGCAGTTGATCGTCCACGGAGAGCTCGACTACCGGATCCCCACGAGCGAGGCGGTTTCGCTGTTCACGGCGCTGCAGAGGCAGGGGGTGCCGTCACGGCTGATCATTTTCCCCGACGAAGGGCACTGGGTGCTCAAGCCGCAGAATCAGCAGCTTTGGTGGGCGCAGGTGCAGGGATGGTTTGGTAAGTACTTGAAGTGAGTTAACCGCAACTGAAGACGGCCGCCTGCCGGTAGTCTTCCGTTGTAGTTATCTGTACCCGGCGGCCTGCATCGAAAACAGCTCCTCGTACAGCCCCTTCCGCGCAACGAGCTCCTCGTGCGAACCCGACTCCTCGACCTTTCCGTGGCGGAGGACTATGATGCGGTCAGCCATCCGCACAGTGGAGAACCGGTGCGAGATAAGCACCGCCATTCGTCCCGCCACCAGCTCCGAGAAGCGGAGAAAAACCTCATACTCCGCGCGCGCGTCGAGCGCCGCCGTCGGCTCGTCGAGTATCAGCACCTGCGCATCGCGCATATAGGCGCGGGCGAGGGCGATCTTCTGCCATTCCCCGCCCGAGAGATCCACGCCGTCGTCGAATCTCTTCCCCAGCATCTGCTGGTATCCCTTCTCGAATCGCGGGAGCAGCGACGCCGCGAGCGAGTTGTCGGCAGCGGTAATGATGCTCTGCGGCGTTGACTCTCCCGGCGCATCGAGCTCGCCCCGCACAGATTCGATCTCTCCGACGCCGATGTTCTCGTCGAAGCGCATGTCGTAGCGCACGAAGTCCTGGAAGATGACGCCAATCGTGCGCCGCACCCCTGCGAGGTCGTAGTCGCGAAGATCCACGCCATCGAGCGTGATGCGTCCCTCGGTCGGGTCGTAAAGCCGGGCGAGCAGCTTGGTGATCGTCGTCTTGCCGGCGCCGTTCTCTCCAACGAGCGCGATCCGCTCACCCGGCTTAAGCGTGAGATTCACGTCGCGCAGCGCCCATCGCTCGCTGCCCGGGTAGCGGAATCCGACTCCTTCGAACACGAATCCTCCGCGCAGCGGCTTCGGGATCGCGCGTGCGCCAGGCGGGGAAACGATCGTCGGCTTCAGATCCAGAAAGAGGAACAGATCGCGAAGATAGAGCGCCTGCTCATACACGCTGCTCGCCGACAGCAGTATGCTCTGGATCACGTCGCGCCCGCGCCCGAACGACGCGGCGAGGAACGTCAGCATTCCGATCGTGATCTCGCCGTGGACGGCGCGCAGCAGGATAATCACGTACGCCGCGTAGTAGCCGATCGTGCCCAGGATGGACAACAGCGCGCTTACCAACCCGCGTCGGATCGAGAGCGCTTTGTTCTCCTCGTAGAACCTCTGCGCCAGAACGCGGTAGCGCTCCGCCAACCAGGGCGCGAGGCCGAACATCTGCACTTCCTTCGCCGTCACATTGCTCGCGCCGACATACCGCAGATAGTCGAGCTGGCGACGCTCGGGTGTCCAGCGGAAGAGCAGGGAATATCCCAGCGATGCGTAGTGCGTCTCGCCAAGGAAGCTCGGCAGCACCGCGATCGCAAGCAGCAGCAGCAGCCACGGACTGTAGGCGATGAGCGCGCCGGCGAGCGTGATGAGCGTGATGAAGTCCTGGCTCATCGAGAGAAGAATCGTCAATAGCGCGATGCGCCCTACCGTCTGTCGTCGTGCCCGCTCGAGGTGATCATAGAATGCCGGATCTTCGAACTGCGCGAGGTCGAGCTTGGCAGCGTGCTGCATCAACTGCACGCTCATCTCGTTGGAGAAGAGATCGCTGAGCAGGCTCTCGACGAGCGAGGATGTGCGTGCGAATATCTCGCCGGCTAGAACGACGGCGATTTCGACAGCGACATACTTCCACACCGGCGCGAGTGTCCCGTGCCCCGTGCGCGCGGCGATCACCGAATCGAGAATCAGCTTCCCAACCCAGAAGATCGACACCGGCACGAATGCGCGCAGCACCCGCAGCACGATCATCGCGAAGGCGTAGCCGCGGTGCGTGCGCCAAATCGCGTTGCCTAATGGCGGAACGTATTTGAGCGCGGCGATTCGCTCGGCCCAAGTCGCGTCTTTCGATTCGTTCGACTGCCTTCGCAGCAGCCCGAGCCCGATGGGATGGCTCACGCTACTTCGCTTCGTCCCGCGTTACGGGGAGCCCGGCCGCTGCCCACCCGTCGTAGCCCTCCGTGACATTCTTGACCGACGCAACCCCGTGGGAACGCAGTATGCTCGCCGCGATGGACGATCTTCCGCCGCCTCTGCAGTGCACCGCGATCGGCGTGCCCGCGGCGGCAAGCTCGGCTACGCGTGACGGCAGCTCGGCGAGCGGTATGTGAATCGCGCCCGGGATGTGCCCCTCGCTCCACTCGTATGGAGCGCGAACGTCAATGACGACTGGCGCATTGTCGCCCATCTCGTGGAGTGCCTTCACGCTGATCTGAGGGATCGTGCCCGGCATCAGCCCGCTCTCTCCATACGAGGCGGCGGCCCGGGACGACAGCCAGCCGCTGACCTTGCCGAAACCGATCTTAGAAAGCTCCGCCCCGATCAGCCGCACCCGGCTCTCGTCGTCGGCAATCAGAAACAGCGGCTTGTCGGGATCGATCAGCGCGCCCGCCCAAGTGAGAAACGATTTGTTGAACGGGATGTTGATGGATCGTGGGATGTGCCCCGCGGCAAAAACGTCCGCCGTACGTGTATCGACAGTCGTCCCTCCCCCCGACGTGTCCACCAGGTGGTCCAGGTTCGCACCGAATGCAACGGGCTCAGCGAGTCTGTTGCGCTTCTTCATTTCTGCGAAATAGCGCGGCGGCGGGGTCTGGTCTTTGAGAACCTCAGCGATGAATGCGTCTTCCGATTTCGCGCGCAACGCCCAGTTGAACAACTTTTCGTACCCGAGTGTCGAGGAAGGCATCGCGCCGAGTGCCTTTCCGCACGCCGATCCCGCGCCGTGACCGGGCCAGATCTGAAGATGATCGGGCTGCTCGGCAACAAACTTTCTAATCGACGCATAAAGCGCCGCTGCTGAATCCCTCATCGTGCCGCCGACACCGACAGCTTTCTCGAGCAGATCGGGCCGCCCAACATCTCCAACGAAAATGAAATCGCCGGTGAGCGCTCCAACGGGCCCGCTTCCCCGCGCCGCATCGCTTACGAGATAAGTCAGATGCTCCGGCGTGTGTCCGGGTGTGTGAAGCACGCGGATGTTGACGTCGCCGAGCGAGATCTCGTCGCCATCCCGGAGCTTTCGTGCCGACTTGATCGACGCGAAGTCGTACCCCCACTTCGGATCGCCCTCTGCGCTCAGGCACAGCTCGGCGCCCGTCTCTTTCGCCAACGACGCGCCGCCGGAGAGAAAGTCGGCGTGGACGTGAGTCTCCAGAACGTGCGTGATTCGCAACTTTCGCCGTTCAGCTGCCTCGAGATAAATACCGATGTCGATGGTCGGATCTATCACGGCAGCGTTTTTCGTCCTTTCACAGCCGACCAGGTACGAAGCCTCGGCAAGATTGTCGTCGTAGAAGCGCTCTAGAATCATCCCCGTTCTCTTCCTCTGCGAGCGGTTGCTGCCCGACCATACACTAGTTAGCGTACGCGCACGGCCCATCTCTCCCCGGCGAGGTCAATATACCATTGGAGAAGCTGGCATTGTCGGCTGAAGCGGACGCGCTTTCCGCCGACGAGCTCATTCGCTACAGCAGACACCTTCTCCTTCCGCAGGTTGGCGAAGACGGGCAGCGCGCGCTGAAGAGCGCGAGGGTGCTGGTCGTCGGCGCAGGTGGTCTCGGATCGCCGGTGCTCGTCTACCTCGCCGCGGCCGGAATTGGAACGCTGGGCGTAGTGGATTTCGACGAAGTGGACCTGTCGAATCTTCATCGGCAGATCCTTCACGGTTCGGGCAGCGTCGGCCGTAAGAAAACGGACTCGGCCATCGAGCGTCTTCGCGACGTGAATCCGAACGTCATCGTCGTTCCATATCGCGAGCGGTTCTCGGCCGAGAACGGCCTGAAGATCGCGCGCGACTACGATTTGATAGTCGACGGCACTGATAACTTTGCGACCCGGTATCTAGTCAACGACGCGTCGGTCCTGCTCGGAATCCCGAGCATTTACGGAAGCGTGCACCGCTTCGAGGGGCAAGCATCGGTCTTCGGCGCAAAGAACGGTCCTTGCTACCGCTGCCTCTTCAGAGAGCCGCCCCCCGCCGATCTCGTTCCGAATTGCGCAGAGGCGGGAGTGCTCGGAGTCTTGCCCGGTCTCATAGGAACGATCCAGGCGACGGAAGCGGTGAAGATGATTCTCGGAATCGGAGAGCCGCTCGTCGGGCGGCTCCTCCTCGTTGACGCGGCGGCGATGAGCTTTCGCACGATCAAAGTGAGAAAGGATCCGGAATGCCCGTCCTGTGGCACGCGCGAGATTAAGGAGCTGAAGAGCTATGACGAATTATGCAGCACGACCGCAGCTGAAACACCGATGAATGGTATAGGAGTGGTCAACCTGACTCCCGCCCAGCTATCGGAACGTCTCTCTCGCGCACCGGCCGTCGATCTCATCGATGTTCGCGAGCCTTCCGAGTGGAAGCTCGGTCACATTTCCGGCGCACGGCTCGTTCCACTCGGCCAGCTCGAAGGCGAGATCTCTCGTCTTGATCCGAGCCGTGAGACTGTCGTCTATTGCAAGATGGGAGGGAGGAGCAGCCACGCCGCCAAGCAGCTGATCGCGGCCGGGATGCGGAATGTTGCGAACCTCTCCGGTGGCATTCTCGCCTGGCGCGACGAGGTAGACCCGACATTGCCGAGGTATTGATTTGAACGAGAATCCCATCGAACGATTCGGCGAGCTTTACGCCCGCGCCGAGGCGGCGGACCGCGCCGGCATTCCCGACCCGAGCGCAATGTCGCTTGCCACGGCAGGCGCCGACGGTCAGCCATCCGTCCGAATCGTACTGCTGAAGAGTTTCGACGAGAGCGGTTTCGTCTTTTATACGAATTACAATGGCAGAAAGGGGCGTGAGCTTATCGCGAACGCGAAGGCCGCTCTCTGTTTCTATTGGGCTCCGCTCGGCGAGCAGGTGAGAATCGAGGGCGCCGTCTCGAGCGTCAGAGATGCCGAGGCGGATGCGTACTTCGCCACGCGCGCCCGTCTGAGCCAGATCGGAGCGTGGGCATCGGAGCAAAGCGAGCCCATTGAGCAACCGGGCGATTTGGAGAAGCGGGTCGCGAAATACGAAAAGGAATTTGCAGGCCGAGACGTGACGCGTCCGCCGTACTGGTCTGGGTTTCGCGTCAGTCCCGACCGGATTGAATTCTGGGAGAACCGGCCCAACCGGCTGCACGACAGGAACCTGTACACTCGAACCGCCGGTGGCTGGAAGCTGGAATCCCTCTATCCGTGAAACGACGACGTGAAATTGCACTAATCACAGGTCACTCGTCGTAGTCAACCGCACTTCCTTGCCTTAGAATGAAAGGATGACCGCAACCACTCCAATTCTTCGCCCCGCGCCCGACCGCGCCGAAGCAAATGGCGCTGAGCCGTGGACGATCGACAATGCCCGCTCTCTCTACAACATCGAAGGGTGGGGGATCGGCTACTTCGACATCAACGCGAAAGGCCACGTCGTCGTGCGCCCCGACTCGAACCGGCCGGAGCGGGAGCTCGACCTGTACGAGATTGCGGTCGATCTCGAGCAGCAGGGTGTCGGTCTGCCTGTGCTGCTGCGATTCTCGGACATTCTGCGGTCGCGAATCGAGTCTCTTAACGCGAAGTTCACTCACGCGAAGACGGAGTACAACTACGAAGGTGGATACACGACCGTTTTCCCGATCAAGGTCAATCAACAGCGTCACGTCGTAGAAGAGATCGTCGAATTCGGGAAGGCCATCGGGGTCGGCCTCGAGTGCGGCAGCAAGCCGGAGCTCCAGGCGGTACTGGGCCTCGCCGAGCACACCGATCATCTCATCGTGTGCAACGGATACAAGGACGAGGAGTTCATGCGCCTCGCGCTGATGGGACAGAAGCTTGGTCATCAGGTTTTCATCGTGCTCGAGCAGCTCTCCGAGGTGGATATCCTGCTTCAGGTCGCCGACGAGCTGGGCGTGAATCCGACCTGCGGCGTGCGCATCAAGCTCACGACAGAGGGTTCAGGCCGGTGGGCGAAGAGCGGCGGCGAAAAGTCGAAGTTCGGACTGACGACGGCGCAGCTGGTAAAGCTGATCGACAGGCTTCAGGCAGCCAACCGGCTCGACATCATCAAGCTGATCCATTTCCATCTCGGTTCGCAGATCACCGACATCCATTTCATCAAGACCGGGCTGCAGGAGATCGCGCGCTACTACGCCGAGCTCCGCGCGCTCGGCGTGGACATCACGCACGTGGACGTCGGCGGCGGGCTCGGAGTTGATTACGACGGAAGCAACTCGACGTCGCAGGCGAGCGTGAACTACTCGCTGCAGGAATACGCGAATGACGTGATCTATACGCTGGCCGAGGCTTGCCGCGAGCACGAGCTGCCGATGCCGCACGTCATCAGCGAGTCCGGGCGGGCGCTGACGGCGCATCACGCGCTGCTTCTGATCAGCGTCATCGATGTCGAGTCGCAGGCCGACAACGTGGTGCCGGAGATGAGCGAGAAGAATCACACGATGCTGCACGAGATGGCGTCGGATCACGCCAGCATCTCGTCGCGCCGCGTGCGCGAGGTTTATCACGACGCGGTGTTCGCGAAGGAACGCGCGCACGAGCTGTTCAACAGCGGAGTGCTGACGTTGCGCGATCGCGCCATCGCCGAGCAGATCTATCTGGCAACCATCTCGAAGGTGGCGATGCTGGCGCAGAAGGACAGGGATGAGTACGAGGACATCATCGAGGATCTGGAAGCGATTCTCGTTGACCGGTACTTCTGTAACTTCTCGCTCTTTCAGTCGCTCCCCGACAGCTGGGCTATTGATCAGCTATTCCCGATCATGCCGATTCACCGTCTGAACGAAGAGCCGATCCGCCGTGGGACGATTCAGGACGTGACGTGCGACAGCGACGGGAAGATCGAGCAGTTCATCGGCGATCGTCCGTTCCGGAAAAGTCTCGAGCTTCATCCGTTCGAGGACGGAAACCCGTACATCCTCGGAATCTTCCTCACCGGCGCGTACCAGGAGATCCTCGGCGATCTGCACAATCTTTTTGGCGACACGAACGCGGTGCACATCCGGCTGCCGAAAAAGAAGAAGGGGTACGAGGTGACTGACCTCGTGCACGGAGATACTGTGACAGAGGTGCTGGACTACGTGCAGTTCCGCGCGTCCGATCTGCTGGCGGTGTTCCGGCGCAAGGTGAACAACGCGAACAACCTCACTCGGCAGGAGGCGAACACGTTCGTCGCGGATTACCTGGCGGGGCTGGAGGGGTATACGTACCTGGAGGGGGAGGCGGCGCGGTAACGGCAACTACAATGGAAGACTACCTGCAGGCGGCTTTCGGCCGAGCCGGCGGGCGGCCGCGGGCTCTTCGGAGCGTGAAAGAACTAGATGCAAAAAAAAAGAAGGAGGCCCGATGGGTCTCCTTCTTTCATTTCAGTCATCCGATCGAATGGCCCGTAGCCCACCGCCGGCTCGGCCCACGGCCGCCGGCCGGTAGTCTTCAGTTGTAATTCACTACTTCCCGAACCTCTTCTCCACTTCCTTCCAATTAACCACGTTCCACCACGCCGCCATATAATCCGGCCGCTTGTTCTGGTACTTCAGGTAGTACGCGTGCTCCCAGACATCGAGTCCGAGGATCGCGTTCTTACCCTCCATCAGCGGATTGTCCTGATTCGGCGTGCTCGTGATAGAGAGCTTCCCGCCGTCATTGACGAGCCAGGCCCATCCCGATCCGAATCGCCCGGCGCCCGCGGCGCTGAACTGCTCCTTGAATTTCGCGAAGTCGCCGAAGGCACTGGTAACCGCGGAACCGAGCGCGCCGCCCGGCTCCCCGCCGGCGTTCGGCCCCATCACCTGCCAGAACATCGAGTGGTTCCAGTGTCCGCCGGCGTTGTTTCTCACCGCGGCGCGAACGGCCTCGGGAACGGAGTTGATTCCCTTCATCAGGTCGTCGAGCGATTTGTTGGCGAGCTCGGGCGCCTTCTCGATCGCCGCGTTGAGATTGTTCACGTACGCCTGATGGTGCTTGTCGTGGTGAATCTCCATCGTCTTCGCGTCTATGTGCGGCTCGAGTGCGCCGAAATCGTAGGGAAGGTTTGGAAGTGTAAACGCCATTCTGGTCTCCTTGTTCGTTGGGCGCGTGCGCACCCGCTTTTCACACCGGTCCCGGACTCTCCGTGACCACGGCCGCTTCGGCCTTTCTACTGCGGGATCTGTTCCTGAGCCCGCTGATGGCTCCCGGCGACACCGAGATCAGCACGACGACGATCACCACGATCTCGATATGCTTGTCAATGCCTGGAATATACCGGCCAAGGAAAAACCCGGTGAACACCATGCTCCAGACCCATAGCACCGCTCCGACGACGCTATAGATGAAGAAATGCCGGAATTTCATTCCTCCCACACCCGCCACGACCGGCGAGAACGTACGGATGATAGGCATAAACTGGGCGAGGATTATGGTCTTCTTGCCGTGCCGCTCGTAGAACTCGTGCGCGCGCATAACATGTTTCTTGTTGAAGAGCAGGCTGTCTTCGCGGCGAAAGATGCGAGGACCGGTTGTCCGGCCGATCAGATATCCCGTCGAATTGCCGACGATCCCGGCGAGAGTCAGAAGAGGGGCGAGGGTATATACATTGAAGTATCCCCGCGCACCGAGGAGGCCGGCCGTGACGAGAAGCGAATCACCGGGAAGAAAAAATCCGACCAGCAGCCCGGTTTCGGAGAAGATGATCGCGGTAAGGCCAACAAACCCGGCCCACTGGATGAGCTCGGGCAGATTGTGAAGGCGATGAAAGAGTGTAGCGATTGCGCCCATTGGACCCGCAGAGGGGAGGGATGAAAGACAGACGCTCAAGTTCAACTTCTGCCCACGCAAGGTCAACCGCTGCAGAACTGCTGGCGTTTCCCGAATCGCGGCGGAACGGAGCGTGGCGCCCGGTGACGAGAGCGGAGAGAATCTTCAACGCGATTTCGGTCGTCGTGCTGATTCTCTTCGCGAGCGGCTGGTCGTGGTCCATCGCCAACGCCCGCTCTGCAGCGGATAGAACTGCGAATGGCGCTACGCCGGCGACTGCCGCGATCGCGAGCAGCCTCACCGACGGATCCGCGCCGACCGCCGCCTACGTCACCGGCGCAATGCTCGGCGCGCTTATGCCGCTCACAGGGGAGAGCGGGAAGCTAAGAGCGAGCATCCGCCCCCAGGGCGGGACGATTCTGTCGGATGCGCTCCCGGCCGGCGCCAAGGCCACCTTGTCCGACGGCGCCGCCGCTGAATCCAATACATCACTCAAGGCTCCGGTGCGCGTCGGGATCTGGAAGTTGGCGATCAGCGCAGCCAACGCGATCAAACCACTCGCCGGATTCAGCGTCATCACGCTCCGCCCGGCCAGCGAGGAACAGGGCGGACGGCTCGGTCTCTACTTCCTCGGCAGCTGGCCGGCCGCGCGCAAGGTCAAGCCGGGCGTCGTGTACCGGCCACCGAGCGGGTTCATCGAGGTCACGCAGGAAACCCAGGACACCCAGCTCTCGGAGCATTTCAAACTGAGGGATTTTCTTCCCCACGATCAGGCGAACGTGTGGCCGAAGTACATCGTCATCGATATGAAGCTCATCGACAAGGACGAGCTGGTGCTCACCGACCTTCAGCAGCACGGGGTGGATATCAGCGGCGTGAGGGTGATGAGCGGATTCAGAACCCCCCGGTACAACGCCGCCGGTGGCGACCCGCGGGGGCGGGCAGCGCTGAGCCGCCATATGTACGGCGACGCCAACGACATTTTCATAGACAGCGACAAAAACGGACAGATGGACGACCTGAATCACGACGGGCGCGTGAATATTGCAGATGCGAAGGTGATACTGGATGCCGTCGTCCGCGTTGAGCGGGCACATCCTTCGCTAGTAGGAGGGTGCGGCATATATTCGGGCACGTCGGCTCACGGGCCCTTTACTCACATTGACACGCGGGGTTACCCGGCCCGCTGGATAGGAACAGGAGATAGCTAATGGACGACAACGAAACGATGACCGCCACCGCCAGCGAGGAGCACCGGCACCCTGACCCGAAGCGCGATCCGGCGATGCCGGTCCGCACCGCCGATCTCGAGCCGTACGTCGGCCTCGGCTACCTATCGAAGCTTTTCAAGCTGATGGCGATAATCCTGCTGCTCCTTCTTGTCTCGGAGATCATCACCGGACTGGTGGCTCAGGGTACGGCGTCGATCCCGACTCTGCTTGGCGAGATGAGCCGGCTCATCGTTCTCGCGGGCCTCCTCTGGGGCAGCGGCGATCTCGCGCTGCTTCTGATTGACGTCGGCCACGACGTAAGAGCGACGCGAATCCTGCTCGGCAGGCAGGCGCTGCACGGCGGAATAGCCGAGCCGCGCGCGAGGGGAGTGAAGGAGTTTGTCGAACGCGGGCCCCGCTAGGGTTTTCACAGTCGGGCACTCGACGAGAGCGCTCGACGAGTTCACCGCGCTGCTGAAGAGGGAAGGCGTGACGCATCGGCGGATGTGCGCGCCTTTCCCGGACTACGCGGACTCAATGGAGGCCGTCGTTTTTGAGGATGCGCTGGACGAGATGGTGCAGGCGGGAGAAGCAGCGGGACGAAACCACCCACATTGACATCCTTCGCCCGAGTGGAAAACAGGAATGGTCAGGTACGATGCTTCCGTCGAGCCCGACCTCTTCGACGCGGGCTGACAAATCGCAACGGTACGATGGTTGCCAAGTAGCTGATGCAGTCGTAGGATAGCGGTGCAACTTACTCTAGCGAGGATGCCATAATGCTTTGGACCATCGCGGTAATACTCCTGATCCTCTGGGTACTCGGATTCTTCGTGATGCACGTGGGCGGTGGCCTGATCCACCTGATCCTCGTCATCGCGGTCATCGTGATTATCTACCGCCTCATCACGGGCAGACCGGTGGTCTAGTCGCCTCGGAGCCGGATGATGGAAAGGCCCCCCGCGGATAGCGGGGGGCTTTTGCTTGGTGGAACCGCAAGGGCAACTGCAGCTGAACGGGACTCCAGACTGTAGTCTCGTAGTCACCAGTCTGTAGTAAACAACTCGGTGACCTCTCGTGCCGCGATTGGCAGTCGTACTTTCGTTGAGTCCGGCGTCCGATGCCCCGCCAGTGAAGTCACCGTGTAGTGACTAGAGACTCCTGACTTATAGACTACAGTCTGGCGTCCCGTTCATCTGCCGTTGCAGTGGCAGTTGCCGTTCGCCGACAAATCGGGTTTTCTTTCCCCGCCTGATGCCTGACTCCGTCCTCTCCCGATTCCGCATCGTCCTGTACGAGCCCCAGGACCCGGTCAACATCGCCGGCACCATCCGCGCGATGAAAAACTTCGGCTTCGCGCGCCTGTATCTCGTCCGCCCCGTCGAGTACGACGCTTACCGCCTCGAGGGAATCGCCCACGACACAGTGCAGATCATTTCCGGCATCAAACGCTGCGCCGATCTCGACGAAGCGCTCGACGGCTGCATCTCGGTAGCCGGGTTCACGGCGAGACGGCGCGCGGCGAAACGCGATGTAGTCACTCCTCGAGCGGCGGCGGCCGATGTTCTCGGGATTGCCGAGGAAGGCGACATCGCCCTCCTCTTCGGCCGCGAAGACAAGGGTTT
Source organism: Gemmatimonadaceae bacterium (assembly GCA_046599115.1). GTDB lineage: Bacteria > Gemmatimonadota > Gemmatimonadetes > Gemmatimonadales > Gemmatimonadaceae > UBA4720. The sequence goes on along the minus strand of JBKJHG010000185.1, from coordinate 1,946 downwards.
GCCGAACGAAGCGCTCGACCGGGCGCAGATAGTGGTTACGATCCCGACAACGACGCACGCCTCTCTCAACCTCGCCCAGGCAGTGCTGCTCAGTTTGTACGAGCTTCACATCGTGGCCGCTGACGCGACCCGCACTCTCGCTCCGCCCAGGAAGCACGCTCCGCCGGCGACTGTGGACGAGTACGAACAACTGTTCGCCGACGCCGAGCAGGGTCTGTACGCCATCGACTTCTTCAAGACGCGCTACCACGAGCACATCATGCGCTCGCTCCGTACCATCTTTTTCCGCGCTCGCCCCGATGGAAGGGAAATTGCGCTGCTGCGCGCCGTGTTCATCGAGATTCAGAGGACAGTCGAAAGAATCGCGGGCCGGAAATTCAACCGAAAAAATCCGTAAGCCCGGCACCTTGCGTCTGAGGTTGGTCGCCAGCATTTTTCGCCCGTGAACGCCTTGTGAAATTCATCACAAAGCCGACGACCATCTTTTACTTGTCGAACTCTTGGCGCGGATGAACCTGCGAAGCAGATGGCTGGCTCTGCCCGGTTTTATTTGCATTGCGGCTTTCGCGACGATGCTCTCCGCCTACAGCGGAGCGTCTTCATCCCAGGGATGGGGACCGGAGCAGCCGGTAAAGTTCCCCCACACCGTGCACGCCGGCACGCTGAAGATGAACTGCCTGTACTGCCACTATACAGCGAACAAATCCCCCGACCCTGGCCTCCCCGCGGTGGGCACGTGTATGGGATGCCACACCATCGTCGCGACCGGAAAACCGGAGATCAAAAAGCTCACCGCGTTCTGGAACAACAAGCAGCCTGTGCCGTGGATTCGGATTCACAAGCTGCCGGAGTACGTTCACTTTCCGCATATGCGCCACGTCAACGCGGGCGTTCAGTGCCAGACGTGTCACGGACAGATCCAGAACATGCAGCAGGTCTATCAGGCGAATTCGCTCAATATGGGTTGGTGCGTCAACTGTCACATCGGCCAGTCAAATCCGCCGCTTCGCGCGCGCTACGACTGCTCCACCTGCCACTACTAAATGATCGACTCCGCTGACAACGGCGAAACCGCCCCGTCGGGCGTCAAGCGCCGCGACTTCCTAAAAGTTCTCGGCGTTGGCGGCGCTGCGACGGCGATGCTCGGCTGTGCGCAGGAGAAGGTCGAGAAGCTGATCCCGTATCTCGTCTCGCCCGACCAAACGGTGCCGGGCGTCTCGACTTACTACGCGACGACGTGCCGCGAGTGCGCGACCGGCTGCGGAGTCATCGCCGAGACGCGCGACGGACGCACGATCAAGCTCGAGGGAAATCCGGATCACCCCGTCAATCAGGGCGCGCTCTGCGCTCGCGGGCAGGCGGCCCTCCAGGGCCTCTACAATCCCGACCGGTTCCGCGGTCCGATGGTGCGGCGTAGTGGCCGCCTCGAAGCGATCAAGTGGGATGAGGCGCTTCGCCTTTTCGCCGACAAGCTCAATGAAACGCGCACCAAGGGTGGGCTTGGCAACGTGGTCTTCATCAACCAGCACGAATCCGGAAGCTTCGGTCTCTTTCTCGACCAGTGGCTTGGTGCGCTGGGAATGCCGGCGCACGTCAGCTACGACGCGGAAGCGGATCACGCGTCCATCGCTGCCAACAAGCAGAATGGCGGCGGCGCCTGGCCCGTTCTCAACTTCAAGGGGACTAAGCTCATCGTCTCCTTCGGCGCCGACTTCCTTGACGGTTGGGGAGCGGGAGTTCCACAGCAGCTCGCTTTCGCCGAGGCGAGAGCAGACTACAAGAACGCGCCACGCCTCATATATGTAGGACCGCGACGCTCGCTCACTGGTCTCAACGCCGATCAGTGGATCGCCTGTCGCCCCGGCGGCGAGAGCTCGATCGCGAAGATGCTGAGCGGCTCGCTCAGTCCGTCTCAGGCGGCGCAGCAGAGCGGGGCGCCGGAAAAG
>JBKJHG010000038.1:0-9243 GCA_046599115.1 Gemmatimonadaceae bacterium | reverse complement strand
CGAGCCGGAGAGCTGCGGCTCGTAGTGCGGGCTGGCGGCGTTCGGGCCGATTGCGACGATCGGACGTGGATCCTCGATCGCTTCGCGCAAAATGGACTGGAAGCGGATCACGGTCCGATCGTCGCAATCGGCCCGAACGCCGCCAGCCCGCACTACGAGCCGCAGCTCTCCGGCTCGGCGAAGATAGAGCGGGGATGCATCCTGCTCATCGATCTGTTCGCGAGCGAAAAGGGAAACGTTTATGCCGACCAGACCTGGATGGGATCGTTAGGCCCGGTGAGTGGGCGTGACCAAAAGGTATGGGAGGCGGTGCGCGACGCCCGCGACGCCGCGATCGATCTGCTTCAGAAGCGAATCGGTTCCGGAAAAGAGGTTACTGGCGCCGAGGCGGACGATGCCGCACGCAAGGTGATTGACGCGCGCGGCTTCTCGAAGTTCGTGTTGCATCGCACCGGCCACAACATTGATGCGATGTCGCTCCACGGATCCGGCCCCAACATCGATAATCTCGAGACGCGCGACGAGCGCGTGCTCGTTCCGGGAATCGGTTTTTCGATCGAGCCGGGGATTTATATCGCCGGCGACGTGGGAATGCGCAGCGAGGTTAACGGGTTCATCGGCAACGGCGAGCTCGTCGTGACTCCATCCGTCTACCAACGCGATTTGATCATCGTCTGAACAGCGCGCTCAGCGCTCCCAGATCGCAGGGTCCTCGAGCCCGAGCCGCCAGAGCGCGAAGTTGCGCACTCCGATTCTCCGCGACTGCTGCACGAGCGCATCGAGAAGAACGTGATCGCTCACCCACATCTCCCACCCCTGCGGCGAAATTGCGTGCAGGCTGCCTGACGCCGGATCACGGGTGAGCGGAGTGTTCGTCGTCTCCGAGAGCCGCCGCGCGTCGGCGTAGCTCACGATCTCGGTTTGCGCGTTCGTCCTCCAGCGATAGCCGTACACCGGCAGCGCGGCGATGATCTTCGTCGCGCCGACTTCGGCGGTGCGCACTCCGAGGTAGCGGAGCGCCCATTCGGGTTCGGCGATCGGACCCGGCGCGGACCCGCTCCAGTGCTCGTCGTACAGCATCGGCATCAGGAAATTCGCAGAGCCGAGTAGTAGAGCGCTCGGGTAGGCCGCGGTATCGGCGGCGGGGACGGCGACGACGATGGTCGGAGCGCCGTGCGCGCGGCTTGAATCGGAGACGGCTTTGACCGATGCGAGCAGCACGTCGAGATCGCGCGAGGTTAGTCCTTCAAAGTCGAGGACGACTCCGTTGTAATGTCCATTGTCGACGAGCGCTCCGATCGAGCCGGCAGCAGCGGCGAGAATTTTCGCGTCGCTGGCGAGCCCGCGAAGAACGTCGGGGTGAAACCGGTCACCTTGAAATGTTGTTACCATCGCGAATCTGGACGCGGCCGCTGACTTATTGGTGTCGGCGTACAGCTCGATCGGGCGAAACGAAGCGCTGTCGAGTGTGATCCAGCCGGAGACGAGGACGGAGAGGGACGCCGAGTGATCGGCGATGCTCGCGGCGCTCCGCGGATCCCACGGCGCGGCGAATCCCCAGTAACTGACGGCGTCGTGCGGCGTCGCCGGCAAATGGATGCACTCCGATGTCGCGAGCGCCAACAAACAGCCTGCGGCGAAAAGTTGCGACAGCGGTCGCCTTGTGCGGGCCCGTGCGCGGGCGCAAACTCTGTTCATATGAGACACCTCCTGAGAACCTACTTCGTGGCCGCCGCTCTCGCACCATCCGCGGCCCTCGCGCAGTCTCCCGCCGATCTGATTTTGCATAACGGTCGCATCTACACGGTGGATGAGAACAAGCCGCTCGCCGACGCCATCGTCGTGAGCGGAGACAGAATCGTGTTTGTCGGCTCGGATCGCGAGGCAGACGTGTACCACGGCAAGAGAACGACAACTGTTGACCTCCTCGGAAAAACAGTGCTCCCCGGTTTTGCCGACGCGCACATTCACGTTCTGGGGGTCGGTCAGGCGCTGCGGCGGGTGGATCTGGTGGGGCTGAAATCGTTCGACGAGATCGTCGCCAAGACGGTCGCCCGCTCGAAGGAGATGAAGCCCGGTGAATGGATACTCGGCCGGGGATGGGATCAGAATCTTTTCGCGTCTCGCGAATTTCCGGCCCACGATGCCCTTTCGCGCGCGCTTCCGAACAATCCGGTAGTCCTCGGACGAATTGACGGACACGCGCTGATCGCCAACGCGAAGGCGATGGCGCTTGCCGGTGTGACATCGGCGACGAAGGATCCCGTCGGCGGGCGCATCGTCCGTGACGCATCGGGAAATCCGACCGGGGTGTTCATAGACAATGCCAAGAGCCTCATCGAGCGCGCGGTTCCGTCGTCGTCACACGCCGAGCTGAAGAAGGCCCTCGTCGCCGCTGTCGAAAACATCAACAGCTGGGGACTCACCAGCGTGCAGGATCCGGGGGAAGGACCGACGGTGACGGCGATCTATGAAGAGCTCGCCCGGGCGGGAGAGCTCAATGTGCGCAGCAGCGTGATGCTCAGCGATCCCGATGTGTTCGATAGTGCGAGCTGGGCGAACAGCAGCAATCCGTTCATCAAGCGCGGACCGCAGAGCGCATTGTATAACGGGCACCTTTGGATACGCTCCATCAAGCTTTACGCGGACGGTGCGATGGGCTCGCGCGGCGCGGCGCTTCTCGCTCCCTATTCGGACGATCCGGGAAACGTAGGGCTTCTCATCTCTACCCCCGGGCACATTCGCGGAACAGCGGAGATGGCACTCAAGATGGGATTCCAGGTGAACGTCCACGCCATCGGAGACCGCGGTAACCGCATCGCGCTCGACGCGTTCGATTCGGCGTTGAGAAAGTTTCCCCGCGCCGACCACCGCTTCCGCATCGAGCACGCTCAGACTCTGAGTCCGAGCGACATTCCGCGTTTCGCCAAGCTCGGAGTGATCCCCTCGATGCAGTCGAGCCATCAAACGAGCGATATGGGATGGATCGAGCGCCGGCTCGGCCCTGAACGCGTGAAGGGCGCGTACGCGTGGCGCTCGCTGCTGGAGACCGGAGTGATCATCCCGAACGGAACAGATGCGCCGGTCGAGCGCGTCAATCCGTTCATCACCTTTCATTCGGCGATCACCCGACAGAGCTCCGACAATCAACCGGCGGGCGGCTGGTACCCCGATCAGCGGATGACGCGCCAGGAAGCGCTGAAGTCGATGACGATCTGGCCCGCTTACGCGGCGTTTCAGGAGAAAGTGATGGGGTCGCTGACCGCGGGCAAATACGCCGATTTCATCGTGCTCGACCGGGACATAATGCAGATTCCTGAGACCGAGATTATGAAAACGAAGGTCGTTTCCACCTATGTTGGCGGAAAGGCCGTTTATTCAGGGGCGCCCGCAAAATAATCCACTGACCGCGGCACATCGCTTGCCAATCGGTACACCGTCCACATCCTTAGAGAATTGATGCGCAGTTTGTCTGTCAGAAAATTCGGCGCTGCCCTGGCGGCGTCATTGATCATTTGCGGCTGCAGCCGCGGCGACACCGCTCCCGCCAACGCGCACGACACGGCCGCCGCCGATCCGCCGCGCGCAGCGTTGATCGCGCCTTCCGCGCAACCGTACAAAGTTGTCGCCGTAGAATCGCCCGGTACGATTAACGGAACTGTGGACTTCGGCGGGACGGTTCCCGCATCGATCGAGGCGGTCAACGAGGATCCCTCGTGCGGGACGGCTCCGGCACGCGCAGTCTCGCATACCGGCTCGAAGATGGGCGGAGTTCTCGTCTGGCTCACCGACATCCGCACCGGCAAGTCGCTGCCCGGTGTGCGCAGGTTCGAATTGGCGAACGATCACTGCACGCTCGATCCGCACATTCAGGTGATGCCCATCAACAGCACGTTGAACGTGTCGAGCGAAGACCGCGTACTTCACCTCGACAGGTTCATCAACGTAGGCACAGGGAAAACGATCGCGCTCGCTCCGTTCAACGACGAAGGCGAAGTGGTTCCGCTCGACCGCACTTTCACCGAGCCCGCCGAGATCGAGGTCGTATGCGATCTCCATCCATCGTCCCGCGCGTGGCTGGCGGTGCTCGATCACCCGTACTATGCGATGACGAGCGCTGCGGGTGCGTTCACTCTCGATGGAGTTCCGGCCGGCAAGTATCACGTTCGCGCCTGGCACCCGAGCTTCGGCATCGCCGACGACAGCGTCACAGTTGTCGCCGGCCAGCCCGTGTCGCTCGCGCTCAGGCTCGTCGCTGAGAGTTCCGACAGAAGTTCGCCCCGGCGCACCGCTCGCCCCGTCCCGGGCGCGGGATTCTCGGCGCCGAAGCCATCTGCGGGCGCAGATTCGACCACGGTGGATTCATCGTCGGTCGATTCATCGGCGCAGAAACCGAAAACGGACTGATGGTGTGACGTTGTTGAGCTAGCAGCTAGGAGCTTTTTTCAGCTTGCAGCTACCAGCTTGCAGTTCTCAGTCCGCAGTTGCAGTCGTCCTGAACTGCCCCCGGTACAAACGCGCATAAACTCCATCCTCCGCGAGCAGCGTCGAGTGCGTCCCCTCTTCGACAATTCTACCGTGGTCGATCACCACTAATCTGCCCGCGCGCAGAACCGTGCCCAAACGGTGGGCGATGATCAGCGTCGATCTCCCCCGCAGCAGCTCCGCCATCGCTTCCTCGATCAGTCGCTCGCTCTCGTTGTCCAGGCTCGAGGTCGCTTCATCAAGAAGCACCAGAGCGGGATTCTTGAGAAAAACGCGCGCGATCGCCAGCCGTTGACGCTGACCGCCTGAGAGTTTTATCCCGCGCTCTCCAACCGGCGTGTCGTAGCCCTGCGGCAACCGCGAGATGAACTCCTCGGCGTGCGCCGCCGCCGCCGCTGCACGAACTGCTTCTTCGGTGGGACGTGACCCGTCGGCTGCGATTCCGGCGTACGCAATGTTCTCTCGGATCGTTCCGCTGAACAGTGTCGGCTCCTGCGGGACAATTCCGATCGCGCTCCGAAGATCCCCAAGTGCAAGCTCGCGCACGTCGATTCCGTCAAAGGTGATTCTCCCCGACGAAACGTCCCAAAAGCGCGGCAGCAGCGACGCGATCGTCGTCTTTCCCGCGCCGCTCGGTCCGACTAACGCCACGACCTCGCCGTGTCCGATCCGTAGCGATACGTCGTGCAGCGCCTCCGGAAGCTCCTCGCCATAGCGGAAGAAAACATTCTCGAACGCCACCTCGCCGCGTGGAGGCAACCGAAGTGTCTTCGGATTCGTCGCATCCGACACGGTCGGTTTCGTCTCGAGCAGATCGAATACCCGCCTTGCCGCGCCGACCGCTTCCTGGTACGCGCCGAAGAGGGATGCGAGCGATCCGACCGCGCCCGCAACGTACAGCGCATACAATAGGAATGAGACCAGCGCTCCAGCCGTGAGCGCGCCCTCGAGCACGAGCCGCCCGCCCTGCCAGAGAACGGCAACCACTCCGCCGAATCCGCAGAACGTGAGAATGCCGAAAAATGTCGCGCGGATCTCCGCGCGTTTTATTGCCGCCGTCACCACCGAGCTCAGATGGCTGTGGTAGCGCCGTGTCTCCTCCGCTTCTCCGTTGAAGCTCTGCACGGTACGTATCTGCGCGAATGCCTCGTCCGCCGTACCCGTAGCTTCGGCGATTCTATCCTGCACGCCGGTACTCGCGCGGCGCAGCCTTCGCCCGAATGCGAATGCGGCGCCGACGACAATCGGCACGACAGCCAGCGTCGTCGCCGTCAATCGCGGATGCGTCAGCGTGAGGAGCACTATTCCGCCGATGAGGAACAGCGTCTGTCGCGCGAACTCGGACAGGTTGTAGCTCAGTACCGCCTGGAGAACGGTGGTGTCGTTCGAAAGGCGGCTCGTCAGCTCTCCGGTGCGCCGCTCCGTGAAAAATCCCGGCGACAGGTGGACGAGATGCGCGAACAAATCCTCTCTGATCTGCGCGACGACGCGCTCCGCCGTCGCCGTGAGGAGATATACCTGCACGAAATTCAGCATCCCCTGAATCGCGAACAGCGCCAGCAGCCCCAGGGCGATGCGGTTCAGCAGCGATCCGTTCCCCTTGATAAACGCCGCGTCGAGGAGGTGGCGAACGATCTGCGGGAACGCAAGCGCGATTGAGGCGCTGGCGAGAAGGCAGACGAGCGCTACCGCCAGCTTGCTCGCGTGGGGACGAACACGCGGGACGAGCCCGCGCAGCGGTCCCGGAGAAGCGAGGCCCCGCCGAGGTGTATCAGCCACCGGCTTGGTGTCTATCCGACGTTGGCAGAGAAATACATCTGCCGATCAACTACCATCGCCGCGAAAATCAGCGCGAGATAGAGAAGGGAAAACTTGTAGACGCCCCACGCCGGCGCCGTCCAGTCCTTGGTGTGGCGCACTCTCAAGACGCCGGCGAGAAGCAGCAGGTCGAGAATACCAGCGAGCACCGCATACACTCCGCCGAGCGCGCGGAAAGCGACGGGAAGCATCGTCAGCGCGATGAGGATGATCGTGTACCACACCATCTGGTTCATCGTTTCGCGCTCTCCCCACACTAGTGGCGCCATCGGAATGTGCGCTTTCTCATAATCGCGCTGCTTGAGGAGCGCGAGCGCCCAGAAGTGCGGCGGCGTCCAGAAGAAAATGATGAGGAACAGATAAACCGCGAAAAGATCGATGCGTCCGGTGATCGCGGTATATCCGACGAGGGGAGGGAATGCTCCCGCCGCTCCGCCGATGACAATGTTCTGAGGTGTCGTTCTCTTCAGCCACCGGGTGTAGATGAAGACGTAGAAATAGAATCCGGCGAGCGCCAGCCCCGCCGCGAGCGCGTTTGTCGTCCACGCAAGCAGGAACGTTGCTGCCGTCGCCAGCGCAACGCCGAATGCGAGCACCGCCCTTGGTCCCATTCTTCCGCTGGGAATCGGGCGGAGGCGCGTCCGCGCCATCACTACGTCGATGTCGCTGTCGAGGTACATGTTCACGGCATTCGCGCCGCCGGCGATCAGATATCCGCCAACGAGAACGATCATCGCCAACGCAAAGCTCGGCCTCCCTGCGATGTACATCGGCGCGATCGTCGTCACGAGAAGCAGTGAGATGATCCGCGGCTTCGTCAGCGAAATCAGATCCTTCAAAAGCGACGGAGTCTTCGCTTCCACCGCTGACGAGGGGCCGGGAGAAGTCACTCTGCCGCCGTTGCGGCGGATCGCCGTGCTTCAGTTACGAGCGACCCTCGCTCACCACGCGGACGCGAGAGCGAAAACGTCATCGCCACCGCGATCCAGACCAGAGTTCCCATCGCCTGATGAAATGAGCGGAGTCCCATTGGCAGATGCATTTCGACCAGCGCCGCCCCGACCAACAGCTGGAAGGTCGCCAGAGAGAAAGCGATCGTCGCCGCGCGCGCGACGTGAGATCCGGGCTCTCGCTTTCGCGCCCCGATCATCATTCCGAGAAGATGACCGAAGAGCAGAAACGCGAGAACGCGGTGAGTGATCTGGAGATCCAGCGGCATCCCCGCGACCATTCCCGATCTGCACCACGGAAACCCCTGGCAAGCGAGCGGCGCTCCGGGAGTGTTCGCCGTGATCGCGCCAAAAACCAGCGTGACGAAAGCGAGACCGATCGCCGCGCGGGCGGCGCCGAGTGAGCGCGAAGCGTCCGATGGGCGGGGGAGGGGACGCCGGGTGAATCCGCCCGCGCGCACAACTGTCTCGACGAGTACGGCGAGCAGTGTCATCGCGATGGCGAGGTGCGTGACGACGACCGGCGTCGCCAATCCCAGTTTGACAGTGACGGCGCCGAAAATCGCGGCGGTGATGACGAGAGCGAGTGCGATTCCCCCCGTCCGCAGCGATCCGTCTCTTCCGCCGACACCGTCTTCATCGCGCTTCATCCACGCGGTGATGAACAATGCCAGAACCGCGAGCGACAGCGCCGCAGCTCCGTATCTATGTGAGATCTCGATCAGCAGCGCCACGCCCCGGTTGGCCGGCGTGAACGTTCCATAACAGTCCGGCCAGTGATCGCCGCAGCCGAGCCCCGAGCCGGTGATGCGAACGACCGCTCCGAAAACGACTTGCGCGAATCCGAGAAAGAGCGCGACCAGCCCGAGCCGTCTGAGTGTGTGCATTGTCTAATTGCGTGAGGCCGTCATCGGCATCGTCATATGTTCGTGGGCGCCGTTGCGCTTCACTTCGCCCCACGTTGCGAAGAGCAGCCATACGAGGCCGGCCGCCGGGAGCAGCGCCCAGACCGTTTCCATAATGGCGCTCTTGACGCCGGATCGGCGGAGTGAGCGGATGCTGGAGAGAATGATCGCAGCTTCCGCTACGGCGCACGCGCCTACCGCGACCCAAAACATCCATTCTCTGATTGGCTGACTCATCGTCGCGTAAGCTACTCGCGCGCGAGGGGGCTTTGCACTACCGTTTGCGAATGTCAGCCGCAGACCGTCCCGCTTCCGGAACCCTTCCGCGCCGACTCGGCTTGTGGAGCGCCGTCGCCGTTCTCGTCGGCTCGACTATCGGCTCGGGAATATTTCGGTCACCGGCAGGAATCGCCGACAAGCTCCCCGGTCCGCTCCCACTACTCGCCATCTGGCTAGCCGGTGGAATTTTCGTTCTTTGTGGAGCGCTGACTCTCGCCGAGCTCGCGGGCGAGTATCCGAGCACCGGCGGCATTTACGTCTTCATACGGGAAGGATGGGGCCGGCTCCCCGCGTTTCTGTTCGGCTGGTCGGAGCTGCTCCTCATTCGCGCCGCCGCGCTGGGCGCGATTGCGACGACCTTCTCCGAGTATCTGCTCCGTGTCTCCGGCCGGGATCCCGTCGTCGCTCCCTATTCGAGCTACGTCCACTTCATCGCCGCCGCGGCGATTCTCATCACCGCAAGCTTCAACTATGTCGGGATGAAATGGGGATCGCTGGTGCAGAACATCACGACAGTAGCGAAGACGGGCGCCGTGATTCTCCTCATCATACTGGCTTTGGCGATCGGACTGCCACGCACCGGCGGTTTCTATTCCCCGGTATTGCCGCCGGGCAGTTTTTCGACGATTCCCTTCGGGCTCGCTCTCGTCTCGGTTCTGTGGGTTTACGATGGCTGGGCGGACGTCAGCTTCATCGGCGGAGAGGTAAAGGAGCCGCAGAAGAATCTCCCCCGCGTTCTGATCTTCGGGACGCTCATCATCATCGCTCTTTACCTCCTTGCTAACCTCGCCTACCTGGCCGTGCTC
>JBKJHG010000089.1:0-10038 GCA_046599115.1 Gemmatimonadaceae bacterium | reverse complement strand
CCGGATTACGGGGTCGGCTTCCAAAGTCTCCCTCCCTGATGGCATTCATCTGGCGGAGTGGAACACGGCACGATTAGAATAAATCGCCCACAGAGAATGTACGGCGAACCGCGCCCGTTCTCACGTGGTATTCGAAACAAGGAGGATCAATGGCCCGCTTTCTAGTGGAACGAAACATCCCCGGCGCAGGAAAACTATCCGGCCAGCAGCTCCAGGAGATCTCCGCACACTCCTGTGACGTCATCAGACAGATGGAGCACGACGGAATGCACGTCAAATGGGAGCACAGCTTCGTCACGCCCGACAAGATCTTCTGCGTTTACAACGCGCCGGACGAGAAGGCGGTGCGCGAGCACGCCACCCGCGGCGGCTTCCCGGCGACGAACGTCTTCCCCATTGGCGGTACGATCGGCCCTGAGACTGCAATACCGAGTTGAAGTACGCCGCAACAACATGCGGTCATCTCGCGAAGCTGGGCGAAAAGCTGATCTCTGAAATGACCGAACCCGACGTCGCCACTCAATCCACTCCGGGCGGCAAGACCGCCGGTTGGCTGATTGGACATCTCGCGCTCACGGGAGATTTCGTACGCAGAAAACTCGGCCAGCCGGCGCTCACTCCCAAGGAATGGGGACCGCTGTTCGGACCGGGCACTCAGCCGTCGAACGATCCGGCTTTCTATCCACCGCTCGCCGATCTCGGAAGTGCGTTCAGGAATGTCTACGCCGATCTCGCTTCCATCGCCTCCAACCAAACTGACGAGGTACTCGGCGCACCTAATCCCTTTGAACCGGTGCGCGATCGCCTTCCGACGATGGGCGACTTCGCGACCTGGATAATGACCGGTCACCTTGGCTACCACCTCGGCCAGCTCGCGGAGCTGAGAACCAACGCGGACTAGGTGAAGCTTGATCGCGTAGGACGTGCGCGTAGGCACTTCGATTCCCGACGGTGCGAAACTTAAATGCTAGGTTAAAAAGGACACTAATAAGGAGACGAGATGCCCCAGTTCCTCATCGAGCGTAACATCCCCGGCGCCGGAAAGTTCAGCCCGCAGCAGTTCCAGGAGATCGCCGCCCACTCCTGCAGCGTCATCAGCGAAATGAACGGTGAAGGGAAGGGCGTGAAATGGCTGCACAGCCACGTCACCCCCGACAAGATCTTCTGCGTTTACGAGGGACCGGACGAAGCCTCTGTACGCGAGCACGCCTCCCGCGGCGGATTCCCCGCCGACAACGTTTTCCCCATCAATCGGGATATCAGCCCGCAAACGGCGCTGCCGAGCTAGCAATCCGAGGCGAAAAGATGTTCGAGCCGCCTCTTTTCGCCCGAATTGAATGTGACCGGGGGCCCCAATTGGGTAGTCTGATATCTGTGGACGACAGAACCGACTCCGAAATCATTGCAGCGGTTCTCTCCGGCAACGAGTCGGCGTTCGGTGCACTCGTCCGCCGATACCAAAACAGCTACATCCGGTACGCGAGCAGAATGCTCAATAGTCAAGACGACGCGGAAGACGTTCTGCAGTCGGCGTTCATAAGGGCATACCGAAATCTTCGCTCCTGCCGCGATCAGGAGCGATTCGGCGCCTGGCTCCAGAAAATCGTGGTGAATGAGTGCCGGACATTCGGCTCGCGACGGGGCAGACGAGAAGCGAGATTCGACCGGCGTCCCGCAGTTATGGATTCACTCCGCACGTCGAATGACGGCGAGCGAACCGAGATGGCTGAGGAAATTGGAGTAGCACTGTCACATCTGACGGACGAGCAGAGGGAAGCTTTCCTGCTTCGCTACGTCGAGGACCTCAGTTATGAAGATATGGCGGAGGTCACCGGCGCCGGAGTCTCGGCGCTAAAAATGAGAGTGAAAAGAGCCTGTGAATCGATGCGGGCGATACTTGAAGGAGTGGCATAATGACTGATAAATCGAAGCTTCCCGAGGAGATGGACGAGTCGCTAAAAGCGTTTGCGGCGGGAGTCTCATCGCACCTGCGCCGGGACGCCTACGTCAGCGATGGATTCGATTCCCGGACGATGGCGGCAATTCGGCGCGAGGGATATGACCTCCGCGCGAAAGATTACGCGCAAGGCGGTTTCAGTCGACTGCTGCAGCCTCGAACCGTGCGCATCACTCCTCTCACAACAGCTCTTATCGCTGTCGCGCTGCTTGTCGCAGTCGCGGCTGGCTCGGCGACTCTCGCCCGTGATGGATTGGGCACAAGCGCAGTTGTCGCTCCGCAATCGGTACCCGTGGCATCCGCCGAGACGGTGCACGTCGTGCGCTTTCAGCTCGCCGCGCCCGGTGCGCACCGCGTTGCCCTTGTCGGCGACTTCAACGACTGGGCGCGAGATGCGATCACCCTTCGGCCCGCCGGCAAGCCCGGTGTGTGGACGGCGTCGGTGCCACTCACGCCAGGGCGCCACGAGTACGCATTTATAGTTGACGGAAAACGGTGGGTAACTGACCCTTATGCCGCCACACGCCGCGACGAGTTCGAAGTCGAGAGCTCTGTAGTGCGCGTAGGCGAGTCGGGCATTTAGTCACCAACAAATCAAGGGAAATAAATGAACGCGACCGGAGCGGACGGTCATCGCGGGGTGAGGATGATTGCAATCGCAGCGGCGTGCGCGTACATCCCGCTTTCGTCTGCTGCCGCGCAGACGACGACGGGCTACGTTGACCTGACGGCAGCGAACACGCACTACGGTGATACTTTCTCCGGCACGTCGTACGCGGTCGCTCCGCGTTTCCGTGTTGAGGCACCGGAAGGCGTTTTCGACGGTGGCGCCACTTACTCGACACTCGCCGGGAGTTGGACGGCGCAGGGAGATGCGAGTGCGTCTCTCTTCACGCGTCGAATCGGCGCGCTGATGGGCGAGATCGCCGGACTGGGAAGCGGGACGGCGAACGCGGATGGGACCCATACCGGCACCTTTACCGGAGTGGGTCGTCTGCATTTTCTCACCGACGAGCGCGGTGCCTGGGTGGGCGCCGGCGCGGGGAGAATCTGGGACGGTACTCTGTGGCGGAGTTTGGTACAGGCGGAAGCCGGTGCGTGGGCCAATGTTCCTCACGGAAGTCTCTCGCTGGTCGTGATCCCGTCAAAACTCGGCGACAGCATCCGCTACACTGACGGCGAAGCGACACTAAGCGTCTTTCACAATCGCATCGGCATCGACTTCAACGCCGGAGTTCGCGCGGGGTCGTCGCTGCCGGTTTCCGGCGGAGACAAAAAAGGTTGGGGAAGTGCAGCCGCCACTTATTGGTTCACGAGAGCAATCGCCATCGTCGGCGGTGCCGGCACGTATCCGGTGAACTTCGGCCAGGGGTTTCCGGGCGGGAGATTCGTATCAATCGGGATTCGCATCGGAGCGATGCCGTCGGAGAATGAGATATCGGAGTTCTCGAACACTCCGGTCGTGACAACGCCCGGTGTCCTGTTACCCGGTCTTCCTACGGCGCCTCTCAGCCCAGCAACTGGAGCGGTGGGAGACATTCGTGTCGAATCCGTGCGGCCGGGAGTCGAGCGCCTCAGCATCCAATGGCCGTCGGCGCGTACCATCGAGATTGCCGGTGACTTCACCAATTGGGATCCGGTACCGCTCGCTCGCGGCGCCGATGGAAGTTGGAGCGCCACGATAACCGCGGCGCCGGGCGTGCACGAAATCAACATCCGCGCAGACGGAGGTAAGTGGGTGGTTCCCCCGGGGTTGGGGATCATAACCGATGAATTCGGCGGTCAAGTCGGGCTGCTGGTTGTCGGAATGTGACTCCACCGCGCAATCGTGCAGTCCCTGTTACAGGCAGCATCGAACGGTCAATGAATTAACGGGAGATCTCTAATGAATAGAAAGACAATCTTCGGATTGCTGATGGCAGCGGCGATCACGGCGGAATCAGCCTCCGCTCAGACGCCAGCCAAAGATCCCTCGGCTCGTCTGCGGCAGGTTCTTCCGGCCGACGTCGCGGCGCACGTTCTCGCGACGATCGCAAATGCCCGTGCCCATAATTTGCCGGCGCAGGCGCTGGAGCAGCGCGCCCTGAAGTTTGCCGCCAAGGGCGTCGAGGCTTCGGACATCGAAAGCTCAATCGACGCGCAGGCAGGCCGGATGCAGCAGGCAAAGGATGCGATTGCAAAGGGACGCAGAAGCGCCTCCACCGCCGACGAAATTGACGCCGGCTCAGAGGCGATCCGTCAGGGCGTTGATGGCGGAAAGGTGAGCGAACTCGCCAAGAGCGCTCCCTCCGGCCGCTCGCTCGCCGTTCCGCTCTTTGTGATTGGAAGTCTTGTTCAGCGCGGGCTGGCGTCGGACCAGGCGCTGGCGAAAGTGCTCGAAAGATTGAATGCGCGCGCGTCGGACGCGTCGCTGCAGCAGATGCCGACGCAGGCTGATGTTGGTCTGTCCCACCGCCCGGCAGATCGCGGGCAAGGGAAGCCTGCTACTACCGGCCGTCCAGCTGGCACCGGTCGTCCGGCTGGAGTAGGCGGCGGACGACCCGCGACAGCGGGACCGCCAAACGGTGTCCCGAGTAACCCCGGAAAAAGCGGGACTGCGCACGGGCGACACAAATAATCTTGAATCTGGCGGGGCTGTTTGTGGCGCCGCCTTTTTCTTTGCATCTATGACGCGCTCCAAAATCAATTCTTCCTCATATCGCGGGGTTTCCTCCGACGCTTCCGGAGTTGTCCCGGTCGTCGTCAGCTGGCTACCGTCACCAACGGATTCGACAGAATCAGTATGCACGGCGTTCGGACGGATCTGTTGACGCGTGAAGGCTTCCGCTTCACTGATTTAGTTCCCGCTTAGCGTCCGCCCATTTTCGCCAACGCCGCGCGAATGAGCTCGGCCGGCGACGTTCCCCAATCTCCGGCGTCGAGCGCCGCGCGGACTCCGCGCTCCGCTTCGGCGAGCGTGTAGCCAAGCGACGAGAGCGCCCGGAGCGCGTCATCGGCGGCGGCGTTCCCGCTGGCAGCGAACTGTCCGCCCGATGAATCACCAATCGTGTCGAGTTTGTCGCCGAGATCGAGAACGAGCCGCTCGGCTTTTTTTCTCCCCACGCGCGGCACACTCTGCAGCGTCGGGATGTCTTTCTCCCTGATCGCTTTCACCAATCGGGGCGCGGACAGCGCTGACATCATTCCGATCGCGAGCGCGGGCCCGACCCCGTTCGCGGTGAGAAGCTTCTCAAACAGCTGCTTCTCCGTGACGTTGGAGAATCCGAACAACTTCCACGAGTCCTCCTTCACGACGAGAGACGTGTGCAGCGAGACATTCTCGCCCTGACGCGGAAGTGATTCGAAGACACCCAGTGGAATCTCGATCTCGTAGCCGATCCCGCCCGCGGTCATTACTTCGACGCGGTCGATGTCTTTCGTAGCAAGAGTTCCGGAAACGATGGAGATCACAAGATTCAGGCGTTATTCGATTGTCAGCTAGTGGCGTCTATGATTGACAAAGATGATGACAAGTCTTTGAAAGAGCTAACTGTAATTGCAGCTCTCGTGGCGTCTACGTTACTTCCAGCTTGTGGGTCGAGGGATACAGCTGGAAAGGCTGCGCCGTTGGCGAGAGCGAACCACGAGGGCGCGCCCGCCGATAGCTCGGACACCGTCCCTCCCTACACGGGAACCGACAAGCGCGGCGTTCCGCGATATGCCAAGCGAAGTTTCTCCGCTGAGGAACGAGGCCTGTTACGGCGCGTTTACGGGATCGAGGATCCCTCCCGTCTTTACATTTCCGACTCCTCCGACGACGGCCTGCTCAAGTACGACACGCAGGTAAAGAAGTGTCGCGCGTGCTATGTGAATTCATACCGAATCGGGTTTGTTTCCATCAGGCGCTCCGGCGAGTCGTGGGATCAGCTTGAGAAGCGCGTGCGGAAGATGCCACTTTCCAGTTTTTCCGCCGCGGCGCGTACGGCAAGCATTTCGACTACCTCGCTCGCTCCCGAAATTCAGTCTGACGTCCTGCAAATGCTCGAATTGGCGCGAAGTCAGGGATTCGTCCTCCGGGTGGCGGCGACATATCGCTCTCCGGAGCGCGAGGCGTATCTGATGGCGAGAGGAGGCGGTGCGACGCATACGCTGACGTCGCTTCATTCATACGGTCGCGCAATCGATGTCATCATCGGCGATGGGAATCTCTCCCGCGCAGTGACGCGGCAGCAATACATCGCATTTCGCCGTTGGGTTACCCGCTACAAGCGGGACGAATTTCGAATTCTGGGGACTCCCGACAAGACGTGGGACTGGGCGCACGTCGAACTCCCGAGCGCGTCGGTCGGATTCCCTTCAATCGACGCGGCGCTCTCCCGCGCGAGGAGCTGCGACGGGGGAGCGGCGTGCGACTTTCGGCCGCACCTCCCTCGAGCCAGATAGTTCTTCCTATTTGAGAACTTTTAAGAGATCGAACTTCGGGGCCAGGGCGAACGCCAGCGCCGCCGCAACACCGTCGGCTGCGTCCGCCGGCTGAGGTGGTGTTTTTAGCCGAAGCAAACGCGCGACCATAAACTGCACCTGCTCCTTCGTCGCCGCACCGGTCCCGACCACCGCTTTCTTTATCTCCGCCGGCGGATATTCGTGTATCTCGAGCCCCGCCTGAACACCGGCGAGCAGAATCACCCCGCGCGCGTGGCCGAGCACGATCGTCGTCCGCACATTGCGCGCATAAAAAACGTCTTCAATCGAAAGTGCGTCGGGCTTGTGCCGCGCAATTAATTCCGAAACGCCGTCATAGATTTCGCAAAGCCGGAGCGGCAGCGCATCCTTGGGTTTCGTGCGCAAAACCCCGCACTCGAGCAACACAGGCGGCGCCGCACCAGGATCCTTTCGCACCACCCCGTAGCCCGTGACCGCCGTCCCGGGATCGATGCCGAGGATTATCACGCTGTTGGTTCCGTGTCGCCATCGATTACGACGTCGGGAGAGTCAGTCACCGGGATCTCGAAGAGCCGCGGGCGGGAGGGTGTGCCTCTCGGAGGCGCCTTCAGAGCGGGCGAGAGCGCGCGTGGCGCCGGAGAGAGGCCACCCGACAAGCCCGCAAGCTCGCGGCTCATAACTATGCTGACATCTCCTCGACGTCGATATCGAAATTGGCCGCGACCTTTTGGACGTCGTCGAGCTCCTCGAGCTCCTCGAGCAGCTTCATCAGCGATTCCGCGTCCTTCCCCTCGACGCGCACCGTGTTCTTTGGAACGTGCGCGATCTCTGCTTCGTCAACGGGAATCTTCTTCTCTTCAAGCGCCGCTTTCACGGCGTGCAGCGCCGTCGGGTCCGTCGAGACGATGAATTGATCTCCATCGCGCGCGAAATCTTCGGCTCCGGCCTCGAGTGCCGCTTCCATCGCCGTATCTTCATCGAGACGCGCCGCGTCGAGATAGATCTGCCCCTTGCGCTCGAACATCCAAGAAACCGAGTTCGCGGCTCCGAGATTGCCGCTGTGGCGGGACAGCTTGTGCCGGACGTCGGCGACCGTGCGCGTCGCGTTGTCTGTGAGAGCGAAAATCAGCATCGCCACTCCGCCCGGTCCGTACGCCTCGTACATCACATCCACGTACTCGACGCCCTCGAGATCGCCCGTCCCCTTCTTCACCGCGCGCTCGATGTTCTCCTTCGGCATCGATGCAGCCTTGGCGATGTCGATTGCCGTACGAAGGCGCGGATTACCGTCGGGATCGCCGCCGCCGAGCTTGGCCGCCATCGTGATCTCGCGAATCAGCTTCGTGAAATGAGCGCCGCGCTTGGCGTCAGTTGCCGCCTTGTAGTGCTTGATCTGCTTCCATTTGCTATGTCCGGCCATTCTCAGCTCACTCGATGTTCGTTGTTTGGGGGGCGTTGATGGACTTCTGCGCCACTGACCGAAGCTCGGCCCGTGACTGTTCGTTGAGGTTCATCCCCGCCGCTACGACCAGATTCTCCAGCGCCGCGCCCGCCGCAGGGCGATCGCTCCGTCCCGCCAGCTCGATCACGCGCATCAGCATCGCCCTCACTTCGCCGGGCACTGCCAGCGTTCCGCTCCAATGCCGCGTCTTGTCCGCCCATTCCCGCTGGGACTCGGCGGAGATGTCGTTCGTCTCCACCAGCGCCGCGACGAGACGGGCCGCCATCAGACAGGCGAGAGTTACCTCGCGCGGGCCGCCAAGGGCCGACCGTCCCACCGCCGCGGCAAGCGCGGGAAAGGGAAAAACCGGCTCTTCAAGAGAGTATCGCGGTGGCTGACCGATCACTCCCGGAATCTAGGCATTCACCAGGCACGGGGCTACATTCCGCACTATGGCACAGCCCGTTGCGCCGACCCCTAAATCCATACTTTGGGTGGACGACGAGGGCGAGCTTCTAGAGCCTCACCGCATCTTCCTCCGATCGAAGGGTTTCATCGTCGAATGGGCGAGTAATGCCGACGATGCGGTTGAGCTCCTCCGCCGTCACTCGTTCGACATCCTCCTGCTCGATGAGCAGATGCCCGGCAAGCGCGGCCTCGAAGCGTTCCGGGACGTGCGCGAGCTCGCGCCAAATCTCCCCGTCGTAATGGTGACGAAGAGCGAAGAAGACTCGACGCTCAAGGAAGCGATCGGCGTCAACGTTCGCGACTATCTCGTCAAGCCGGTCAACCCGCGCCAGGTGCTCAGTGTCGTGACCCGGATTCTCGAGGGTCCGCGCATCCGCCAGCAGGCGCTCGCGCGCAGATTCGTCGAGCGGTTCCGCGCGATGGAGCTCGAGCGCGATCCGAATCTCGACTGGCGCGGATGGATCGACCGCTTCGACGAGCTGATGCGCTGGGATGTGGAGCTCGCCGCCGCAGGCGAGATGGGTCTCTACGATTCGCTGCGCGGACTGTACCCCGATATGCACCGCGAGTTCTCGCACTATATGATGCGCGAGTATCCGGACTGGCTGGCAAATCTGGAGGGGAATCGCCCGCCGCTTTCGGTGGACATCGTGAGCGAGTTTCTGCTCCCGATAATGCAGCGCGACCGGGCCGCCGTCTTCGTCGTGGTGGACTGCCTCCGTCTCGATCAGTGGCGCGTGCTCGAGCCTCTTCTCGCGCCATTCTTCGAAGTCGAGACGACGCACTATTTCGCCGTGCTTCCGACGGCGACGCCGTATTCGCGGAACTCTCTCTTCAGCGGACTATTCCCCGGTGAGATTGCTTCGCGCCTCCCCCACCTGTGGGGAAACCCCGACCGCGAAGACGAATCACTCAACGCGCACGAGAAGGAGCTGCTGGAGATTCACCTCGAGGATCTCACCGGCTCGAAGATTCCCGTTCGTTACCAGAAGATCTCCACCGCCGCCAACTCCGACGAGCTCGAGCGCCACCTCGGAACGGCCATCGCGCCGGAAGGGATCAGCGCCTTCGTCTTCAACTTCGTGGATCTCCTCACCCACGGCCGAAGTGAATCGCAGATCCTCTACGAAGTCGCGCGCGACGAGATCGCTCTCCGCCAGATCACGCGGCAGTGGTTCCAGCGCTCGGCGCTGTTCAGCGTTCTCAAGGAAGCCTCGCGCCGGAAGATCTCTGTGCTGCTCACCACCGACCACGGCTCGATCCACTGCAACACGCCGGCGACGGTTTTCGCCAAGCGCGACGCGACCGCAAACCTTCGCTACAAGTTCGGCGAGGATCTGCGCGCCGAGCGTCCGGAGCAGGCGCTGATGTTTCCGAGCGAGGACACGCTGCGTCTGCCGAGACGTGGCGCGGGTGGGAACACGCTCCTCGCGACCAACGATTGCTTCTTCGTCTATCCGACGAAGCTGCGCGAATACCAGAGCCGCTATCGCGGGTCGTTCCTGCATGGTGGGGTCACGCCCGAGGAGTGCATCCTTCCCGTGTCGCTTCTCACGCCCAAGCGCTGACGCATGTATCGCCGGCTTCTGCGGTACCTGCGACCGCACTCCTGGCGAATGGTCGGCACCATCGCGTGCAACATCGTCGCCGCGGGACTCGACGTCTTCTCGTTCACGCTGCTCGTTCCGTTCCTGAACGCGCTGTTCGGCGAGCCACAGCTGCTGCCGCGCCCCTCCGCGAGCTGGATCAC
>JBKJHG010000133.1:0-3413 GCA_046599115.1 Gemmatimonadaceae bacterium | reverse complement strand
GCAGAAGAAGCGGCGCGCACTCGATCGGCTACTCCCGACGCTGCGTCCCCTCTTTTGCGAGCACGATTCCGTATGTGCTGTCGAGATCCATTTTCGAAACCATCTCGCGCGCTTCGTCGAGAATCGCCCGGTCGAGCTGCTGACGGCGCTGATTCATTTCCTCCAGCTCGCGGGCGATGACGTTCGCGTCGTGCTCGTTCTCGCTCATCAGCAGCTCGACGCCGCGGATGGCGTGACCGAGTCGGCCGACGGCGTTGAGGCGGGGGGCGAGGATGAACCCGACGCGCCCGCTTGTGAGCGGCTTCCCGTCGAGACCCGCAGCGCGAATCAGCGCGCGCAAGCCGAAGTTCCGCGTCTCGCTCATCATCTTCAAGCCATAGCGGACGAAGACGCGGTTCTCGCCGCGGAGCGGAGCGACATCTGCGACCGTGGCGAGAGCGACGAGATCGAGCATCGCCCAGATAAAGCCGTCCGGCTTCTCGAGCGCCTTCGCGAGAGCGAGCGCGAGCTTGAATGCGACTCCGACGGCGGCGAGATCCTTGTCCGGATATCCGCATCCGGGGCGGCGTGGGTTGAGCACTGCAACGCATTCGGGCAGCGCGCTGCTCGGAAGATGGTGGTCGGTAACTATGACGTCGATTCCCATCGAGCAGAGCTTTGCGACCGGCGCGACGGCGCTGGTGCCGCAGTCGCAGGTAACGACCACCTTCGCTCCCGCCGCCACAGCGGCGCTCACGCCGGCATCGGTGAGATCGTAGCCATCCTCGATGCGGCGCGGAATGAATGGAGTCGCCACTCCGCCCAGACCGCGGATCGCGCGAACGAGAAGCGTCGTCGAGCAGATACCGTCCACGTCATAATCGCCGTGAACGAAAACCATCTCGCCGTTACGAACCGCAGTTACAAGCCGCGCGACGGCGCGGTCGAGAGTCAGCATCTCGAGTGGATCGTGCAGCCCGTCGAGCCGCGGCCGGAGGAATAGCTTGGCCGCATCCGCGTCCACGTGACCGCGCGACAGCAGCAGACGACAGAGAGGAGCAGGAAGCAGCAGTGCTTCAGCGAGGGCGGCGACTGATGATTCGTCTGGCGCGCGCCCCATTACCCAACGGGTGTTACGGATCAAGCTCCCTCGGCATAGAGGAGAACGCCACAGGCTTCACACACTTCGATCTCGCCGGTGCGGTACATCAGGTTACGACGTTGCAGCGGAATCGCCGTATCGCAGTTGCCGCACGATCCCTCGCGCAATGAAAAGAGCGCCTCCGGCTTTCTGCCGCGGATGCGGTCGTACTTCGCCAGCAGCGTCCGCGAAACTCCGGCCGACTTCGAGCTGCGAACGGCGCGCGCGGCGGAAAGCTTTTCGTTCAGCGCGTCCTTTTTGGAGCCAATCTCGCTGCGCGCTGTCTCCTGCTCCGCTTCGACGTCGATGAGAATCTGAGTGGCGGACGCGACCGCTGCATTGAGCTCGGAGAGACGGCGAGCGCCCGCCTGAACTTCGCTCTCGTCTTCCGCCATCATCCGCTTCGTCGTCTCGACCTGGGCCATCGCCGCGGTCGCTTCCTTGAGACGCTTCACTTCATCCAGCTGATGGAGATTTCGCTCCTGCTGCGTCTTGTGCTGAGCGAGGCGGGCCTGAATCTCCCGCTGGCGTTTCTCCTCTGCGTCAACGGCGCTCTCCGCGCGGGCGACAGCGCTTGCCGCCTGCTCGCGCCGCCGGTCGAGATTTGCGAGCTCTGGATCGAGCGCGTTCAGCTCCTTTTCAAGCTCGCTTATTCCTGCGTCGTCGGACTGCAGTGCGAGTAATGTTTCAACTTCCTGTTGCATTAAGCCTCCGAATTGTCATTTCCGTCTCCCTGATGGGAATGCCTTGAACGAACGCGTACCTGCCTGCCCCAACGCCTGCATCTCACGCTGCAGCCGAGTCTTCTCGGCTGTCAGCTCATTCTGCTCTTCACTCGACGCGAGCGGATGCACCCGGTCGATTTCCGCCATCCGGTCGGAGATGTCGCGCGCGCGAAGCCTCGCCACGCTGTCGTCGATCGTCTGAGCGACATTCATCTCCGCGCTTTTTCCAGCTACCAGTTCCTCGACTGTGGCGATCGCATCCTCGTCGAGCGCGGCGGATATTCCCTCCAACGTCGCCTCGCCGCCGGCGTCGATGAGCGCTTCGTAAATTGCGCGATACTGCGGATCCTGAAAGCTGTCCGGTCCGATCTTTTCCACCATCATTTCGACACGCGCGCTGTCCGGTGGCAGCATCGCGCGAATCAGCTCGCGCTCCGCCGACGCGCCCGCCTCATTGTGAGAAATACGGCTCTCCCCGCGGCGAATGCGCGGAGCGAGCGGCGGAGGCGGAGTAAGCATCCGGTCTTCGCCGCTGTCGCGCGATTCCGCTTTCCGGCGCGGCCCGCCCATCTCGCGAGTGAGAACTTCGCGCGCGACGCCGGTGACTTCGCTGGCGCGGCTGAGATAGAGATCCTTCATTATCTCGTCCGAAGTGACACGCAGCGTCGGGAGTAGCCGATCGAGTGCGCGCCGCTTCTTCTGCAGCTCGGCGAACCAGCCCGCGCGCTCGAGCAGCTGAATCTTCCGCTCGAACACGTCGATCGCCGAGTCGAGCGCTTTCTCTAGGGCGGGACCGCCGTTCGCGCGGACGAACGTGTCAGGGTCTTCGCCGTCTGGGAGCGTCACCACGCGAACAGACATTCCCTGCGCCAGCAGCTCGTCGCCGGAGCGGAAGGTCGCTTTGAGCCCGGCTTTGTCGCTGTCGTAGAGGAGAAAGACGTTCTTGGTAAGCCGCTTGAGCAGCGCCGCCTGATCGGTGGTGAGCGCGGTCCCCATCGGGGCGACCGCGGAATTGATCCCCGCGGCGCGCAATCTTACCACGTCGAAGTATCCCTCGACGACGAGCGCGCGGTCGTCCTTGCGAATCTCGTTCTTCGCCCAACTCAGTCCGTAGAGCAGCTTCCCTTTGGAGAAGACGGGAGATTCGGGCGAATTCAGATACTTCGGCTCGCCCTGCCCGAGAATGCGCCCGCCGAACCCGACGGTGCGCCCCATCGAGTCGAGGATCGGGAAAATGAGACGCCCACGAAAGCGCGGGCGCGGCTCGCTTCCCTCTTCGGGCATCACCAACAGGCCGGCCTCGACAAGCCGCGTGTCTTCGAATCCGAGCGTATTGAGATAGGTGCGCATCAACCCGATCTCACGCGGCGCAAATCCGATTCCAATCTCGTCGGCGAGCTCGCGGGGAATCTCGCGCTTGGCGAGATATTCGCGCGCCGGAGCGGCGAGCGGATCGTCCCACAGGAACCGCTTGAAGTAATCGGCGGCCGATGCGTTCACTTCCCAATACGGCTCGCGCGGATCCGGCCCCTCGCGCCGGGTTTCAACTTCGCGAACTTCGATTCCCG
>JBKJHG010000114.1:0-3041 GCA_046599115.1 Gemmatimonadaceae bacterium | reverse complement strand
TCGAACGCTTCCCTCGAGCACGGTGGAGACCTTCAGCTTGCGTCCGATTTCGCCGATGTCTTCGTTCTTGCCCTTGAACGCAAAGGAAGATGTTCTCGACGCGACCCTGAGTGACTGGATCCTCGACAGCGCATTGATGAGTTCTTCCGCCATCCCGTCGGTGAAGTATTCGTTCTCGACGTCGGCGCTCATATTTGCGAACGGCAGCACGGCGACGGATTTGGCGGCGGAAACCACCGGCTGCGGTAGCGACGCGGTGTCCGTGGGCGTCGCCAGGTTTTCACTGTACAGTGCCTGGGCGAAAATGGCGGTGGTGGCGAAGCGCCCCGAAGGCTCGGTCGTCATCGCTCTCGTCACCGCCCGCTCGACGTGCTCCGGCACACTCCCGCGCAACTCGCGGAGCGGCCTTGCATTCTCCTTGAAGCGTTTGGCGAGGACCGCCTGCGCGGTCGGACCGGTAAACGGCCGCTCGCCGGCAAGCATTTCGTAGAGAACGCACGCCAGACTGTACTGGTCGCTCCTGCCGTCGAGCTCGATCTCGCCCGATGCCTGCTCCGGGCTGACGTACGCGGGCGTTCCCACCATCATCCCCGTCTGAGTGAGAGTCTCGGATGCCGCGGAGCTCACCGCCTTGGCAATTCCGAAGTCCATCACCATTGCTTCACCCTCATACAGCATCACGTTTTCCGGCTTGATGTCGCGGTGAACCACCTGCTGGCGATGTGCGTAGTCGAGAGCTGACGCGATCCCCTTCGCGTGGTGCAGAGCTTCGTCTACCGGAAGCTGTTTCTCGCGCTCGAGCTTTTCGCGCAGCGATTCGCCTTCGACGTACGGCATCACATAGTAGAGAAAGGCGTCGGCCTCGCCGCTGTCGAATAGGGGAAGGATGTGCGGATGATTGAGACGCGCGGCGAGCTTGATCTCACGCAGAAAGCGCTCGGGGCCGAGGGAAGCGGCGAGGTCGGGGTGAAGAACCTTGAGAGCGACGACCCGGTCGTGCCTCCGATCCTGGGCGAGGAACACGGTTGCCATTCCGCCGCGCCCGAGCTCGCGATCAATGGAGTAGCTATTGTCGAGCGCAGTGCGCAAACGCTCGATTGGAAGAGTCGGAGTCGGCAAGGATTGGTGGATGGGGATGCCCCCAAGCTAGGCTCGGATGCCCAGTCGTCAACCGTGGCGAGACACCGCGGCGTAAGGCAAACGCATAAACTCGCAAACACGGCGACCCGCTCGCTCGTTCAACTACAGTGACCCGGGCGGGTCTTGAACCCGCGATCTAAGGATCAAAAGTCCAACCAAGGCCAGTTAGCAAGGCAGTCGCCAGCGGTGCGACAGCGCTAAAGCGGAGACGGCATTCGCGCCGCCGCCCGCAACGGGTGCCGATCGATGATGCGCCGCGCGATAACCGTTGCGAGCGCCATAATTGTTTCCTGCGGATTCGCGCCCGGCGCAGTGGGAAGAATGGATCCGTCGGCGATATACAAGCCGAGAACAGAATGATGTTCGGCGTCCGGCGAACATCCGCTGAGTCGGCGGTCAGTCCCTATGCGGCACGTGCCGTTTATATGCGCCGAGAACAGCCCGATCTGGTTTGGGCCATACTTGGCCCCCGCCAAGCTGGAAAGATCGCGCTCTGACCGCAGCACGATACTGGGCGAGTGCAGCGTTCGCACTTCGTTCGCGCCGGCCGCAAAATGAAGACGGCTCGCAGCCGCCAGCCCGTCTCGTAGCGTGCGAATGTCGTCACCAGAGAGGCGATAGCGTATGCGGGCTCGGCCTCGGCGGTCCATCGTCACCGACCCATTCGATGCGCCAATATTGGCACCGTCGCGCGCGAGGACGATCAGCGTTCCGAGATTGGGAAAGCGCCGCATTACGTCACGGTGGTCCTTTCCGAAGCCGGGCACGGCAACCGATGCGAGTCCCGGAAGAAGCGCCGGACACTCGATCCAGAATCCGTAGCCATTCTTTCCGCGCAGGAACTCGTCGGAGAGTGTCGATTGCGGAATTCCGGCGGCACCATACATCTCACGGCCGTAGACACCGATCACGCCCAACGTCGGATGCAGCCGCAAGTATTTGCCGACGCTCCCTTGCGCCATGCCGGAGCGCTGCAGAATGATCGGTGTTCCGACTGCGCCTGCGGCAAGCACTACGATTGGCGCGTCAATCGTGATCTTGTGGCGCGCCTTGCCGGTGGCGCGGTCGAGGACGGTGCCGTGCACTCGCTTGAGCGGCGCCGCTCCACTTCGCTCGGTTTGTTCCAACATATCAACGCGTACGTCGCTGTACAGGCGCGAGCCAGCAGCGAGCGCGCGCGGGATGAAGGTCAGGAGCGCGCTCTGCTTGGCGCCGTACCGGCAGCCGACCCCACAGAAGCCCGCGCGAATGCAGTCGCGCGCATTGATCTTCGCTGGACGCGCGCTCCAACCGAGCTGCTTCGCCCCGTCGAGAATGACCCGATTGCTGGGCGCATG
Source organism: Gemmatimonadaceae bacterium (assembly GCA_046599115.1). Taxonomy (GTDB): domain Bacteria; phylum Gemmatimonadota; class Gemmatimonadetes; order Gemmatimonadales; family Gemmatimonadaceae; genus UBA4720. The sequence continues at coordinate 564 of JBKJHG010000114.1, read as the reverse complement.
CGCGTCGTCCGGCACCACGCGCGCATGGACTTCTTCCTCGATCAGATCGAACACCGGCGAGAGATCTTCGGACGTCATCCCTTCCGTCCCGTGCACGCGCGTCCACTCCTCGAGCACCCACTCCGGCGTGCGGAGCATCAACATCCAGTTGACTGTCGTGCCTCCGCCCACGCACCGGCCCTGAAGTATTGACACCGCGAGATCTTCGGTGGCGCGCGCACCGCTGTCGGCGTACAACCGCGGCACCATTTCCGCTTCGTCCTCGGTGAAGTCGTTGCCTTGCCAATAACCACCCTCCTCCAGCACGACCACCTCGTAGCCGGCCTCGGCCATACGAGCTGCCATCACTGCGCCGCCGGCCCCGGTGCCAATCACGCACACATCGGCGCGAATGCTGATATCGCGATTTATCTGATGGCCCTCCGTTACGCCGGGAGGACGTGGCACCTGCAAGGCGCTCTCGGCTACCGCATTGTTACCGCGGGCGACGGGTTCCCGCTCGCTCGTGACGCCGCTGAGAGCGCCCTCCCACGCGACGGCTGGCACCCGTCGATGTAGCGGTCC
>JBKJHG010000143.1:0-7814 GCA_046599115.1 Gemmatimonadaceae bacterium | reverse complement strand
GATCTCGAGATCTACACGATGAAGAGCGACGGCACGCACGTGAAGCGACTCACCAATACTCCCGGGTATGATGGAGGCGCGTGGTGGTCGCCGGACGGGAAGAAGATCGTCTACAGGGCGAATCATCCGACCGATTCGACGGAGCTCAGGAATTACCGCGATCTTCTGGCGCTGGGTTTGGTGAAGCCGAGCAAGGTGGAGCTGTTCATTATGAACGCCGACGGCAGCGACCAGCATCAAATCACCCACTTGGGCGGAGCGAACTTCGGGCCGTCGTGGACCCCCGACGGTAAGCGCATCATCTTCTCATCGAATTACAAGGAGCCGAAGAGCGGCAACTTCGATCTCTACTTGGTAAACCCGGACGGAAGCGGGCTGGAGCAGATCACCTTCGACCCGACGTTCGACGGTTTCCCGCAGTTCAGTCCGGACGGGAAGAAATTCGTGTGGGCGTCCAATCGTCTCTCCAAGAATCCGCACGAGACGAATGTGTTCGTCGCTGATTGGAAAAACTAAAAACCGGAGCTACTGAGAGGATGAGCAGATTGCGCCTTACCGCGATTACAGCTTCACTATTTGCCTTCGCCGGCTGTCAGGCGGTGAACGTAGACAAGTTCCCCGATTCCGGTCACGTCCTCGTCCACGTCAGCGATCAGAACGCCGCCGCCGTCGTCCGCGCCACGGTGAATCTGCTCATCCCTGGCAGCAACTTGATCTGGCGCGGCGCGACGACCGACGCCTCCGGCAACGCCGGTCCCGGCGAGAGCGACGGGGGAATCATCCCGGGTAACTATAATGCGACGGTGATCGCGCCGTCGGGCTACTCGGTGCCGAGCACGCAAACACTTCCCGTTGCCATCACCGTCGAGTCGAACAAGACGATCAATCTCTCGTTCAAGCTGAGCAAGCCGTAGCGCGGAGTGCCGACGCTGAACTAGAGCGCTCAATACTCCCGCTTCTTGTAGTGCAGCACCTTGAGCCGTTCAAACAACGCCTGCGTACGCGGAATCGCAGCCGGATCGTTCACGTCGAAGAACCAGTAGTTCTCGAAGTCGCCGAAGTTCATCAGCAGCTGCATCGTGCCCTGCGACTTGTGCTCTGCAATCATCCAGTTGACCACGATCTTATAGTCCAGCACGTCGCGGTATCCGAACTTCTGCGTCTTGTCGAAGTGAAAGCTCGACGCGCCGCTCTTAACCGCGGTCACGGGATAACCCTGCAGCTCCGTAAACTTGTTGCTTGATGGCCGACCCTTGATTGAGTCGCTGCCGGCGAGAACTACCGGACGCCGGGACCGCGGAATCTCCAAGGCGGCTTCGAGCGCCACTATAGTCGCCGCCTTGTGACCGCCGTGAGTGCCATCGGTCGGCAGCAGGCAGAAAACATAATCGTAGCCACCGGAATTCATTATCCGCGTGAGCCGGGACTTGACGACCGTTGTATCCCACGCGTGCTGAAGAACCGAGTCGGCGCTCAACGTGTAATCGTGGTCGGGCTGATCGAAGAAGAAGTAATTCCGGATTCCGATTATCGCGCCGCCGGCCATCGCTTCTTTTTTTCTGATGCCCGGTAGATACTCCCGCCCGATTGACGGGTCGGTAAGGTCGAGTCCGTAGTATTCACCGCCAAGCGTGGAGTACTTGAAGCCGCCCTCACCGTTGGTGATGACGACCAGATCCACCTTGCCACCCAAATCGTGCGTGATCTTGTAAATGACTGCGGCGAACTCGGCGTGGTCGTCGGCGTGAGCGGTGACGACGAGAACCTTCGGAGCAGGATCCGCTTGTGCAAGAGCCGTCCCGCCGGCCGACATAGCCGCCAGCGCGAACGCCACCGCGTACAGCGCCCGCCCGGAGCGACGTCCGGCAGGATGTGGATGTGAAATCATCCTGGAAAACTGCTTCCAAACCGCGAATCTCGCGAGAGCTGTAGATTCTCCGCGAATGACACTCCGCTTTCCGCATCCGCTCACGCTGCTCGTCGGTTTCATCGCTCTCGCCGCAGTGATGACCTACACGCTCCCCGCCGGCGAATTCGCGCGGCGGGATGATCCGGTCACCGGACGAAAGATCGTCGTCGCGGGAACGTATCAGCGCGTCGAGCAGCAGCCGGTAACTCCATTTCAAGCGGTCGTCGCGATCCCGAAGGGAATGGCAGACGCGGCGTCGGTCATCTTCCTCGTGTTCCTGGTCGGTGGTGCGTTCTCCGTCGTGGACAAGACCGGCGCGCTCAGGAAGGGCGTCGCCGTTCTGGTGAAGAAGCTGGGGAAGCGCGAGATGCTCGTCATCCCGATCTGCTGCATTCTGTTCGCCATCGGAGGCGCGCTCGAGAATATGAGCGAGGAGATCATCGCTCTCATTCCCGTCCTGCTCATTCTCACCGCACGGCTCGGCTTCGATCCGCTCATCGCCGGCGCGGTGAGCATCGGCGCCGCGGGAGTCGGCGCGGCCTTCAGCCCGATTAATCCGTTTCAGGTTGGCATCGCGCAAAAGCTTGCCGGTCTGCCGCTCCTTTCAGCGTCGGGATACCGCATCATATTTCTGTTGATTGCCGTGGCAATTTGGATCTTCGCGACGATGCGGTATGCGAAGAAGGCGAGAGGAGGAGCCGCGGCGGCGATGCCCTCGGCAAGAACGGGCGAGCCGGTGCGCGCCATCCCGCGCGATGCGAAGCTCTCCAGCCGCGATGCGACCGTGCTAATCCTGGTTCTTGCCGCATTCGCGATCTTCATCGTCGGCGTGATGGAGTACGGCTGGGACTTCGATCAGATGTCGGCGCTTTTCTTCCTGATGGGGGTGGCGGCGGGACTCATCGGTGGACTTGGCGTCGGCGGTACGGCCGACGGTTTCGTAGAAGGCTTCCAGTCGATGGCGTACGCGGCGATGCTGATCGGCTTCGCGCGCGCGATCTTCGTCGTCGCCTCGCAGGGAAAAATCATAGATACGATCGTGAGCGGAATGTTCGCACCGATCTCGCACTTTCCCGTCGGAGTCGCGGCGATCGGGATGATGGTAGTACAGCTGCTGATCCACTTTCCCGTCCCGAGTGTAAGCGGACAGGCCGTGCTGACGATGCCTGTGCTCGTCCCGCTCAGTGATCTACTCGGGCTCTCCCGGCAGGTCACGGTTCTCGCCTATCAATACGGCGGCGGACTCTGCGACCTACTCGCGCCGACCAACGGCGGTCTGATGGCGATCCTCGTCGCGGCAAGAGTTCCATACGGAAAGTGGCTTCGCTTTCTCGCTCCGGTCTATACCGCGCTGTTCGCGCTCGGAGCGGCAGCGGTCCTGCTCGCAATTGCGATTGGGCTGAAATAGGCGCACCACGAAATGGCTGAATCCGGGGGCTGAACCATTTCGTAGGGATAGTTGTCTAATTCGCATACACAGGCCTGGACCACTCACTCGACCCGGAATGCACATACCTCGTCGGAACACGTACCGCGTCATCGCAGCACGTCTCGCGCTCGCTATGGCGGCGATCGTTCTCCTCGCAGCGACAGCCACCGCCCAGGACCGTCAGAATCATCCGACTCCACCACCGGTCGCCAAAGCCGTTCCATTGAAGGGAACGATCAAGATCGACGGCAAGCCCGACGAGGCGGCGTGGCAGGATGCGCCGGTGATCGATCATTTCACCCAGTTCGATCCGAACAATGGCCAACCCGCGACTCAGAAGAGCGAAGTTCGAATCCTCTATGACGCTGATGCGCTTTACATCGGGGCGTGGCTCTACGAGAGCGAAGGCCGGGGAGCCATCAAAGGCCGTCTAGTACGGCGTGATCAGGCGGGCGAGGGAGAGGATCTGTTTGAGCTGACACTAGACACCTTTCACGATCACCAGGGCCGCACGCAGTTCCAGATGAATCCGGCTGGAGTGCGAAATGACGCGACAGGGAGTGGAACGCAAAACCCCGACCCTTCGTGGGACCCTGTATACGAGGCGGCCTCGTCGATCGACGACAAGGGATGGTACGTTGAGATGCGCATCCCGTTCTCACAGCTGAGATACCCGCGCAGCGTTGAGCAAACGTGGGGGATGGAGATCCGCCGTTACCGCGCGAAGAGTGCGGAGCAGGACGATTGGGCGAGCTGGGGCAGGAGCGAGCCTGGCGGTCCCTTCCGCTACGGTCATCTTGATGGTCTGAGCATTCACGCCATTCCGGAGAAAGCAGAGTTTCTCCCGTACGTCGTATCGCGCTCGTCGTACATCAAGCCCGCATCGAAGACAGATCCGTTTCATCCCGGGCACAAGTACGACTATCGGGTCGGCGCGGACGCGAAGTATCTACTCAACTCTAGCCTTACACTCGACGCCACCTTCAATCCGGACTTCGGCCAGGTAGAAGTTGATCCGGCGAGCGTAAATCTCAGCGCGTTCGAGACGTTCTTCCAGGAGAAGCGGCCGTTTTTCGTGGCGAATTCAGGCTTCTTCAGCTTTGTCGGAATGAATTGCCATTTCTGTAGCAACTCGACCCCGCTCCCCAGCTTCTATACGCGCCGAATCGGCCGTGCACCCCAGGGCTTTGCAAACGGCACTTATGTTGACGCGCCGGAGAATTCGACGATACTCGGTGCCGCGAAAATCACCGGGAGAACTGCGGGCGGACTATCAGTCGGAATCCTCAACGCCGTCACGCGTCGTGAGATGGCGACCGTTATCGATACCACTGGAGTGGACCGGAAATTCTTCACCGAAGTCGAGCCGTTAACGAATTATTTCGTTGGGCGCGTCAAGCACGATTATCAGGGCGGAAATCTTGTCGTCGGAGCGATAGGCACTTCGGTGCTGCGCCGGATGGACGACTCCGTTCTCTCGACGCGACTGAGCAGCCGCGCCGAGACCTATGGCGCGGACGTGCATAAGGCGTGGCAGGATCACAAGTACAACTTCGTTCTCGGCCTCGAAGAATCGCACGTTGTGGGCAGTCCGCTCGCCATCGGCCGGTTGCAGCGTGCGAGCGCTCGCTACTTCCAGCGGCCGGACAGAAAGTCCGGAAGCAACAGCTTGTTCAGTTCCAGCAAGTACGATCCGACCGCAACGACTCTCGCCGGCTATGGCGGCTACTCGCGGATGTCGAAGGACGTCGGGGATTGGATCTGGGAGACGTCGCTGAATTTTCGCAGCCCGGGCTTCGAGGTGAACGACATTTCCTTCATCACAAAGGCGGACTACTACCAGATGGGGGGAAATCTCATCCGGCAGTACCTCAAGCCCACCAAGCACTATCGCGATCGCATCTTCATCATCGGCGGGCAGCAGTCTTACAACTACGACCGCGATCTCACGGACCGGCAGGCGCAGATCTTTCTCGGCCAGACGTTCACGAACTATTGGTTTGCGCAGGGATTCGTGATTCACCATCCGGCCACGCTGGACGACCGTCTGACGCGCGGCGGCCCGATGGTGATGCGCACCGGCTATAACTACACGCAGCTCTTCGTCGCTAGCGACAACCGCAAGCCGGTCGTGGCCCAGACGAGCTTGGCATATGGCCCGAACGTCGGCGACCACGGCTACAACTACGAAATCAACCAGACCGTCACGCTGAAACCGAAGTCGAGCGTCAGTATCTCGCTCGGACCCGGGTTCAGCTACAGCTCCGGCTCGCAGCAGTTCGTTCGTTCAGTGGTGGACCCGACGGCGACCAATTTTTATGGAACGCGGTATGTCTTCGCCGACATCATCCAAAAGACTGTTTCCGTTGACACGCGACTCGATATGACTTTCACGCCGGCGCTGACGCTACAGCTGTACGCGCAGCCGTTCATCTCCAGCGGCCAGTACTCGGCGTTCAAGGAGTTCGACAATCCGCGGCAAATTCACAAAACGGTGTTCGGCCCTGGTGGGAAGGGAACGATCAGCTCGACCGGCACAGCCGACAGCAAGGTTTACACGGTGGATCCCGATGGATCGGGACCGGCGAGTTCGTTCACCATCCGGAATCCGGATTTCAACTTCCGGTCGCTGCGCGGAACGGCGGTGATGCGGTGGGAGTATAGGCCCGGCTCGACGCTGTTCGTCGTCTGGAACCAGATCCGGAATGACCAGTCACCGCTTGGTGATTTCGATTTCAACCGCGACCGGCAGGCGCTCTTCAAGGCGCATCCGGACAACGTATTCCTGATCAAGATGAACTATTACATCGGGCTTTAATCGCCTGAACGGGATTTCATCAGCTCGTCCGCGAAGAATCCCGTGACGCCCGCGCGCCGAGGACGTACATTCGGGTGACATGACACATCCATTCGAACGTCCCGCGCCCGGCCAGCTGCCCCACCTCCCGCGCCGCGCCAAGCGCTTCCTTTTCGCCGCGCTCGCTGCGTTCGCGGTTGTGTTCATCGTGATTCCGTGGCTGGCCGGCTTCATCACCGACTGGCTGTGGTTCAAGGAGATCGGATTCGTATCCGTCTTCACGACGTCACTCCTTTGGCGCACGGGCCTGTTCTTCCTCGGCGGCGGCATCGCCTTCGCTTTCTTCTTCGGCAACATCCGTCTCGCAGCCGGGGGCGGAACGCATCTTCCGGTGCTGTATCTCAATCGGCAGACAGGCGTGCAGGTGGACGTAGCCGAGATCTTCAAGAAAATCCTTCGCCCTGTTTCAGTGGTGTTTGCGTTCGTAATGGCGATCGAGACCGCTTCGCTATGGATGGAATTTCTGAAGGCGGCTCACGGCGCGCAGGTCGGAATGCGCGATCCGATCTTCGGGCGCGACGTGTCGTTTTATCTCTTTAAGCTGCCCGCGATATCCGATGTGCTGACGATGCTCGAAACGCTGGTCGTATTTTCGTTCATCGCCGCCGTCATCCTCTATTCGATGAGAGGCGAGGTTCAGTATCGGCTCCGCCGGGTGACAGCGACACCGTCTGCGTCGCGCCATCTCGCCGCGCTCGTCGTCCTTTGGTTCGTGCTGCGCGCGATCGGACTGTGGGTGGTGGACACTTCGGAGCTGCTGTTCTCGACCACCGGCCCGCTTGTTGGCGCCAGCTACAGCGACGTGCATATGGCACTGCCTGGTATTCGAGTGACGGCGGTCGTCGCGCTCGTCGCCGTGGCGATGGTGATTTACGGATTGATAAAGGGGAAGGCGGCAAAGTACGCCATTGCCGGAACTGTGCTTTACCTCGTCACGTCGTTCCTCGCCGCCGGGGTAATTCCCGGATTGTATCAGAAGCTTGTCGTCGCTCCGAACGAGCTCGCGCGCGAGCGTCCGTATCTGCAGTACCACATAGGTGCGACGCGGAAGGCGTGGGGGCTCGACAAGATCGAAGAGCGAGACCTCAGCGGGGAAGTGCGGCTCTCGATGGCGGACATCAAGAACAACGCGGCGACGGTGGACAATGTCCGGCTGTGGGAGCGCGATCTCCTCAAGCAGACGTTCGGTCAGCTTCAGGAGATCCGAACCTATTACGACTTCGTTAACGTCGACGACGACCGCTACACGATTGAGGGGAGATACCGCCAGGTTCACATCGCGGCTCGCGAGCTCAATGCAGCGTCGCTGCCGACGCGAACGTTCATCAATGAGCGGCTGACGTTCACACACGGAATGGGCGTGACGATGGCGCCGGTGAATGAAGTGACGTCGGAGGGACTCCCGGTTCTCTTCATCAAGGATCTTCCGCCGGTGTCCACGATCAACGTGAAGCTGACGCGCCCCCAGATTTATTACGGGGAGCTCACCAACGACTACGTCTTCGTCGGGACGGGGCAAAAGGAGTTCGACTATCCGGCAGGGGAGACTAACATTTACGGGAGTTACGCCGGCAAAGGCGGGATCCCCGTTGGCTCGTTCGCTCGCAAGCTGCTCTACG
>JBKJHG010000087.1:0-3877 GCA_046599115.1 Gemmatimonadaceae bacterium | reverse complement strand
TTCGTTGTCCGATGACGAAGTCCAGTACATTTGCGACCGTGTCCGGAGATTCTATGCGGGGTAGCGTAGACACCTCAGCCGAGCGTAACGCGTACTCGCTGGGCAATCTTGCGGATGCCGAGAGCTATCACGAGCCGCTACTGATCGATCCGCTCGACAACGACGCGCTGATGTCTGGATTGCAGCGGATGATTCTCATCCGCGTAGTCGAAGAGAAGATCGGCGACATGGTTTCTCAGGGCATCGTCAAATGCCCGTGCCACCTGGCCATCGGTCAGGAAGCACCGGCAGTCGGTGTTGCCGGCTATGTGCGAAAGGGTGATCGCGTATTCGGTGCGCACAGATCCCACGGCCATTTTCTGGCCCTCGGTGGGTCCCCTCACGGGCTACTGGCTGAAGTCCAGGGCAAGGACACCGGAGTTTCCCGCGGCATGGGTGGATCGATGCATCTGATCGACATTCCGAATGGACTTTTCGGAACCGTCCCGATCGTGGGTGCGACGATTCCGATCGCCGTCGGTGCAGGGATCGCGGCCAAGATGGATGGTGAGGGAGACATGGCTGTCTCGTTCTTTGGGGATGGAGCCACGGAAGAAGGCGCTTTTCACGAGTCAATGAACCTCGCTGCGACGATGAAGGCGCCTGTCTTATTTGTCTGCGAAAACAATTTCTTCTCGAGTCACCTTCACATAAATCTTCGCCAGCCTGACGAGTCCGTGTGCAGATATGCGGAGGCGCATCGAGTCCGCTGGGCCCGTGCCGATGGAAACGATCTCGCCGCGATCCGTGCGGTAACCCGCGATGCGGTTGAGGCGATTCGCGCTGGCGAAGGCCCGCGCTTCCTCGAGCTCGTCACGTACCGCTGGCGCGGGCATGTAGGTCATCGAGAGGATGAAGACGTCGGAGTAAAGAGGAAAGACGATCTGGCGGTGTGGAAGCTTCGCGATCCAATCAGCAGGCTCGCTGTCTCGCTCGAGGCGAATGGCGCTCTTGATCGCACGCAGCTCAAACAGTTCTGGACGGACGCGCACACGTTGGTCGAGGACGCATGGACCGAAGCGTCACACGATCAATTTCCACCCGCAAAGGCATTGCTGAGTCGGGTATACAGCGGCACCATGGCACACAAGCCTTGAAAAAAGCACCAGTAACCACCGGATACGGTGCAGCAATCCGCGATGGATTCGAGTATCTGCTGGCTAACCACTCGTCGGTTTTCACGATTGGTCAGGGTCTCTGGAGTCCCTGGTATGTCGGCAACTCGATGACAGATCTGGACAGCCAGTTCGGACGCGATCGGGTAATTGACACTCCGGTTGCCGAGCTGGCGTGCACTGGCGCGGCATTGGGCGCCGCGCTGTGTGGCTATCGACCCATCGTGATCCATCCGCGTGTTGACTTCATGCTCCTCGCTGTCGATCAGATCGTCACCCAGGCTGCCAAGTGGCGCTCGATGTTTGGCGGCCAGGTTTGCGCGCCGATCACAATCCGCGCAATCATCAACCGCGGCGGCGAGCAGGGTGCGCAGCACTCCCAGTCACTTCAGTCGTGGTTTGCGCACATTCCGGGGCTTCGTGTCGTAATGCCGTCGACACCAACCGATGCTCGCGATCTGCTGATTGCCAGTGTCCTGTCGGACGACCCGGTTCTTTATCTTGATGACCGGTGGCTCTATGGTCTCGAAGAAGAACTGCCGCCTATCGAAGAAAAAAATCTTGCTCATGAAGGCCCAAGGCTCACTCGCACTGGCCAGGATCTGACCCTGATTGGATCGAGTTACTGTGCTCACTTGTGCCGAGAGGCAGCGGCCCGCCTCAGTGCAAATGGAATCGAATGCGACGTGATCGATATCCGCGTTCTCAATCCGCTGGACTCGACACTGATGATCAAGTCCGCAAAGAAGACCGGTCGCGTTCTCGCAGTCGATGGCGACTGGCGGAGCTGCGGAATGGCGGCGGAAGTAATAGCGTCGATTTCCGAGGCTGTCGATCCGCGGGTCATGCGCGCTGCGCCGCGCAGAGTCACGCTGCCTGACGCGCCTGCGCCAACGAGCAGTCCGCTCGAGCGCAGCTACTATCCGACCGTCGATTACATCGTACAGCGCGCACTCGCGCTCGTCGGGGCACAGCAAGAAACGTTCGAATGAAGCGTCTGCTGGACATCACGGTCGCATTTCTTGGACTGCTGATTCTTTCCCCGCTGTTGATAGTTCTCTGCATCGCGATCTACCTGCAGGATTATCATTCGCCGTTTTATGTCGCCAACCGGATGGGACGCGGCGAGCGCGCATTCAGGATGGTGAAATTCCGATCGATGGTGATTCGCGCCGATACGTCGGGCGTCGATTCGACGGCTGGCGATGATCCGCGGATCACCTCCCTCGGAAAATTCATTCGGCGATTCAAGCTCGATGAGATTCCGCAGCTCTGGAACGTTCTCCGCGGCAGCATGTCGCTCGTTGGCCCGCGTCCGAATGTCGAGCGTGAAACCGTCCTGTACTCGCCTGATGAGAAGCGTCTACTGAGCGTGCGACCCGGAATCACCGATCTCGCGTCGATCGTATTTGCTGATGAGGGAGACATACTCGAAGGCAGCCCGGATCCCGATCTCAAGTACAATCAGGTGATCAGGCCGTGGAAGTCGCGGTTGGGTCTTCTATACGTTGATGCGCCGTCCAGTGTCACGAGAGATCTTTCGATCATCGCTTTGACGGTGCGTGGCGCTCTTGACCGACCTGCCGCGCTGGCTGGCGTGGGGCGCATTGCAGCGGCGATTGGCGCGGATGCGCGGTTACTCGAGATCATTGCGCGCCAGAGCCCACTGCCGGCGGCGCCGCCTCCAGGAGCGAGTGATATCGTTCAGTCGCGAGTCGTTGTCGCTTAGATCCGCCCGGTCGCCGTAGTTCTCTCTGCGCCGGGTTAATTCGCTCGTCGGCGATCAGCCCGTGGGCCGAAGGTAGAACGCGGCCTGATCTCCCTGCTTCTGACGATTCAGCCACCGTGTTCTGGCCCGATAGCGAACGAACGTCGGCGAGAGCAATCGGCGAAGGGGGTTCCCGTAGACCCCTCGCGGAACAGACAAAAGCGAGATGTCCTTTTTGTACAGCTCGCTCCCCCAGATCTGCACCTCCGAGGAGTCGTACACCACATCGGAGATCGTCAACTGCGCCTGAGCCGCGGCACGCCGAACGCTGTCCACGGTGTGTAGAAAGAGATGGCGCGGCGCATCGTGCTGCACCCAGAGCGGACCGTAGTTGCGCGACGCCCATGAGTCCGCCACCGGAATCCGGATGATGCTCACCCCGCCTTTGGCGAGCAGCTCGGCCACCATGCGCAACGTCCCCAATGGGTCGGGCATGTGCTCGAATACGTGGTGCATCATGATCACGTCAAACTTCTCGCCGCGTAACTCCTCGAGAGAGATTTTGCGAATGACGAGCCCATCGTCGTGCTCGACCGCCGCTGCGGTGTAGGGGTCAATGCCGGTCAGCTTCGTGAAGCCCATGCTCCGCAATTCCATCAGCAGCTCGCCATATCCGCAGCCGACATCGAGGATTCGCGAATCGCGACTGGGCTTGACCTTCGCGATGGCAGCCAGTGACGCGTGCGGCAAGGCTGCCGCCACCAGCTTGCCAGGCGATATCGCGCGCCATCGTCCGAAGTACGATCTGTTCCTTATCGCTGTGACGGCGCTGCGCAAGCCGCGCATCGGAGTTGGTGTGTAGCTATAGTAATCAGCAGGATAGTATTTCCCGAGGTCAGCTGGAACATCCAGGATCTGCTGGCATCCGCACGTCCCGCAGCGAACATACTCGAATTCGTCGCCGATCCCGAACATGCGCTCGCGAGCGAGGTAGACCGTGTTCCCTTCGACACCG
>JBKJHG010000061.1:0-9149 GCA_046599115.1 Gemmatimonadaceae bacterium | reverse complement strand
GCCGAGGGACATTCGGACTGTCCGGAAGAGATGCATCGCTTTGGCCGAATGCCGCACATCCCGCTGATTTGAAGCGGATAATGAAGTCAATTGCGCGAGCGACCCTCTTTTTTCTTCCTATGGCGCAGTCGGTGTAAACGATTACATTCTTGGTACCTTGGGAGTCGATATCATGACTTGAGGGCCGTTCCACCCACTTTCACCAGAGGGTATGGCCACAATCAAGGATGTTGCCTTTGCAGCGAACGTGTCGGTGGCGACCGTCTCCAGAGTCCTCAACGACAGTGGTCCGGTGAGCGATTCAACACGCCGCCGGATTCGGGAAGTAGCGGCCCGGCTCCGGTACGCCCCTCACGGTGCCGCGCGAAGCCTGATCACGCACAAGACCGACACACTGGGCGTGCTCCTTCCCGATCTCTACGGCGAATTCTTCTCCGAGCTGATTCGCGGAATGGACGAAGCGGCGACGGAGCACCGTTTCCATCTCCTGGTCAGCAGCTCTCACGCCGACAAAGGCGAGGTCGAAGCGTCGATGCGCGCGATGCGCGGAAGGGTTGACGGATTGATCGTGATGTCGCCCGACCTGGATGCCGCGTCGTTCCAGAACATCCCGGACTCGCTTCCCTTGGTGCTGCTCTGCTCGCGATCCAACGGAACGGATCTCGATTCACTTACGATCCAGAATTGCGGCGGAGCGAGAGAGATGGTGCGCCATCTCGTCAAGCTCGGACACAGCCGGATCGCGATAGTGAAGGGTGCAGTCGGAAACTTCGATGCCAAGGAAAGACTTCGTGGGTACCGCGCTGCGCTGCGCGACGCCGGCATCGCGTCCGACCGGGCTTTAGAGGCGAATGGCGGATTCACCGAAGCGGGTGGATATGCCGCGGCTGCCGAGCTCCTCGCGATGAAGCCGCGCCCGACGGCGATTTTTGCGGCGAACGACTCGATGGCCATCGGCGTGCTCAGCGCCCTGAAGGATGCCGGCCTCCGCGTTCCGAACGACATCGTCGTCGCCGGCTTCGACGACATTCCGCTCGCCCGCTATATGGATCCGCCCCTTTCCTCGGTGCGAGTTCCTATCGCGCAGCTCGGCCGCAGAGCTGTGGAGATGCTGATGGTCGGAGTGACGGAGGGAAACAAGCACACGCGGAGGCGGGAGCGCGTTCCGATCAAATTGGTGATTCGCCAATCCTCCGGCGCGTCATTCGAACGACCTCCGCCGCGCAGCGCTGGACGCGGTGTTGGATGAAGTACAAGAATCGGCGTCGGGCAGCGGCAACGAATCGAAAGTCAATGATCAATCACTACAGGAGACATTCAATGTTCAAAATCAGGTTCACCGCGCGGCCCATCCTTCGAGTGGTGTTCGCCGCGTGGCTGGCGCTTTTCATTCTGGCTACCGGAAGAGCCGGCGCCCAGAACTCGACGGGGACGATCCGGGGGACGGTTACCGCCTCGGGCGGGGCACCGGTCGCTGGAGCGCAGATTCAGGCGAAAAACACCGCGAGTGGCGTGATTCGCGGCGGAACTTCACGCGATGACGGATCGTACGTGCTCGCCGGTCTGGTGCCCGGAAGCTACGATGTGACCGTGCGGCGCATCGGCGCCGCGCCACAGACGAGACTGATCGTCGTACAGATCGGTGCGACCCAGCTCCAGAACTTCGCTCTCGCCGAGCAGTCGACGGTGCTTCAGACCCAGATCGTGACGGCCGCTACCGGAATCGAGACGCGGACATCGGAGGTTGCCACCAACGTCACTCAGGCGCAGATCTCCAAACTCCCGACCGCGAGCCGAAACTTCCTCGATCTGGCGGCGCTTCAGCCCGGTATCACCGTCACTGAAGATCGCGTCAACGGTCAGTTCAGAACCTTTTCAGCCGGCGGCCAGAGCGCGAACTCGGTCAACCTGTTCATCGACGGCACGAGCTTCAAGAACGACTTGACCGCCGGCGGGGTCGTCGGCCAGGACGCCAGCCGCGGCAATCCTTTCCCGCGTAATGCGATTCAGGAATACCGCGTCATCGGGCAGAACTTCAAGGCCGAGTATCAGAAGTCGTCGAGCGCGATCATCACCGCAACGACGAAGTCCGGCGGTAACGTCTGGAGCGGAAACGCTCTCTTCACTTATCAGGCGAAGAGCATGGTTCAGCTCGATTCGTTCCAGCGGCTAGACAAACACGTGGCGGACAGCGTCGCCACGAAGAATGGAGCGGCCTCGACCTTCAGGAAACCGGATTACAAGCGGACGCTCTCGGCGTTCAGCCTCGGTGGGCCGATCATCAAGGACAAGCTGCACTTCTTTGGATCTTACGAGGGCAATTTCCAGGACCGTGCCAATCGAGTCACCTTCGCGACGCCACCGACGGGATTCGCGGCGCTCGACACTGTAAAGCTGTCGGGTTACAACGGAAATTTCGTCTCGCCGTTCCGCGAGACTTTGCTGTTCGGCAAGCTCAGCCTCTCGGCAACTCCGAAATCTTCCGCCGAGCTGAGCTTGAGCAACCGTCACGAGACCGACGTTCGTGACTTCGGCGGGTCGAATGCATTCAATGAAGCGGTGAACTACCGCGAGAATGTGTCTGTCCTTCAAGGCAAGTACAACTATTTCACCGGGGCGTGGCTCGACGAATCGAAGATTGATTTCTCCCACTTCCGCCGTAACCCCTCGCCCAACGAGGCGGGACTCCCCGGTCGCCACTTCTTCTACCCGGCCGGTGATGCTTACATCGGCAGCAATCTGAGCACGCAGAACTTCGTCCAGAACCGCGTTGGCCTTCGCAATGATCTGACTTACACCGGCTTCCGATTCGGCGGCGATCACATCTTCAAGGGAGGGGTGAGCGTAGACGCCGTGAGGTATAACATCCTCAAGGACAACCGCAGCACTCCCGAATTTCAGTACCGTGACATCGCAAACAGCGGCAATGGAGACCAGCCCTTTAACTACGCCACGCCGTACCAGCTGATCTACCAGTCGGGAGACCCCAGGCTCAACGCCAACAACAATCAGGTTGGAATGTACGTGCAGGACGACTGGAGCCCCGTCAAGAAGCTCACTCTGAACGTCGGCGTGCGCTGGGATTACGAGTCGCATATGCTGAACAACGACTACATCACGCCGAAAAACGTCGTGGATACTCTGACGCGTTACAACAGCCAGCTGATTCACCCGCTCGATCTCGCGCGCTACATCAGTACCGGCAACAATCGCCGTCCATTTTACGGCGCCTTCCAGCCGCGGGTTGGCTTTTCATACCAAATTGACGATGCCGGGAGAACGACCGTGTTCGGCGGATGGGGATTGTACTACGACCGGATTCCCTTCGATCTGTATGCCGTGGATGAGACCCAGAAGCTGAGTCATCCCGAGTACACCGTAAGATTTGCTCCGCGTGGCGTAACCCCCACCAACGGGCAGGTCGCCTGGTCTGACTCCTACCTGACGACCAACCGGGCTGTGCTCGATGCGCTCGCCAAGAGCTCCGGTCAGCCGGAAGCGTGGTTCATTGACAACAAGGCGAAGGTTCCTCGCTCGAAGCAGATGAACGTCGGCGTGCGGCAGCTCTTCGGTGATTTCGCCGCGTCAGTGACGTACGCGAATGTCGTCGGCGAAGATCAAATGGCTCTCAACTGGGCCCAGTTCGGTCTCAACGCGGACGGGTCGTGCTGCAAGAGCTTCAACATCGGCGCGCACGGATTCAGCAACTTCATCTATTCGACAAACGACAAGAAGACCTGGTACAAGGCGCTGCAAGTCCAGCTCGACAGACCCTACCGCCGCTCCGATAGCAGCAGCGTCGGCTGGGGAGCGGGATTGGCGTATACATACGCGAAGCGCGACGTGCAGGGTGCCGACGGCCTCGGCGATGACTTCGATTTCCCGAACTCGCTCAGCATACCCAGACATCCTTCCAACGACGAGAAGCAGCGCGTCGTCGCCAACTGGATCACCGACGTGCCGTATCTGTTCGGATTTCAGTTCTCCGGCATCGCGACGCTCGGTGGCAAGTACCGGCAGGATGTCGGATGCCCGGCTCGCTTTTGCGGATTCGGAACTACCGGCAATAAATATCAGCGTGGCGGGTTCACGGTTCCCGGAACCTTTCCCTACCGGAACGTCGATGTTCGCTTCAGAAAGGATTTGCCGAGCTTCGGAAGAACGCCGATCGCGTTCGGCCTGACACTCGATGTCTTCAACGCCCTCAACCACGACAACCTCGGCTGCTACGCCACGGGCAACCGGGATGACAAGAACTTCGGACTGGCGACGTGCTCCATTTCCGACGCCCGCAGATATCAACTGGGCGCCGAGGTCAACTTCTAACCCCGCTGCAGCATTGATTTAGGACGGCCGGCGCTGTTTGCGGATTTCGCAGCCAGCGCCGGTTTGTTTTATGCCACACATTGAGAGAGATGATGACCGACAATCGATCCCTGCGGTTTCGAATACTGTTGCTCATTGCGCCGTTCATTGCCTCGGCTTGCGTGACTTCGGTGCCGGCTGTCGTCTCGCCGACGGAGCCATCGGCCGTTGAGCCGTCGCTTCGTCCGCATCAACTCTCGGCGAGACAGGACGCGTTCCTCGACACACTGGAGCGGCGCACCTTCGACTGGTTCTGGGAGCGGTCCGATTCGAAGAGCGGGCTGACTCCCGATCGCTGGCCGACGCCCAGCTTCTCGAGCGTCGCGGCGATCGGCTTTGCGCTCACCGCGTATCCGGTTGGTGTCGAACGTGGCTACGTGACCCGTTCGCAGGCCGCGGAGCGAGTTCTCATTACGCTGCGCTTCCTGTTCAACGCGCCGCAGAGCGCGGATGAGGTGAACGTGACCGGCTATCACGGTTTCTTCTACCATTTTCTCGATATGGAGACCGGCTTCCGGTTCAAGCAGGTCGAGCTCTCGACCATCGATTCGTCGCTACTGCTTGCCGGCGCGCTCTTCTGCCAGTCGTATTTCACGGGAACGAATTCCACCGAGAGCGCGATTCGCGCATACGCCGATTCGCTTTACCGGCGGGCCGACTGGCAATGGATTCGCCCGCGCGCTCCGCTGGTGAACATGGGTTGGCGGCCGGAATCGGGGTTTATCATTTCCGATTGGCACGGACTAAACGAGGGGATGATCCTCTACATTCTCGCCCTCGGCTCACCTACGCACCCCATCGACGCATCGGCCTGGACGGCGTGGACGAACACCTACAACTGGGGAGAGTTCTACGGACAGCAGCAGCTCAACTTCGCTCCGCTGTTCGGCCACCAGTACTCGGAGATATGGATTGACTACCGCGGCATTCAGGACGACTACATCCGCGGGAAGGGAATTGACTACTTCGAGAATTCGAGACGGTCCACTTATTCGCAGCGCGCCTACGCGATCGCAAATCCTGGCGGATGGCGCGACTACGGTCCGAACATCTGGGGGCTAACCGCCGGAGACGGACCCGCCGATACGACTCTCATCATCGCCGGCCGCCCCCGGCTCTTCTTCACGTACACCGCCCGCGGCGCCGCGCTCGGGGAAATCAGGGACGACGGTACGCTCGGCCCGACCGCTGCCGGCGGCTCGGTTGCGTTCGCGCCGGAGATCGCGGTTCCCGCGCTCGTCGCGATGCGCGAGAAATATGGAGAGAGTCTGTTCGGAAGATACGGCTTTTTGGATTCCTTCAATCCTACCTGGCCCACCAATGTGAAACCAAAGTACGGGCACATCGCGCCGGGGATCGGCTGGATCGCCGACGACTACCTCGGCATCGATCAGGGGCCGATCGTGGCGATGATCGAGAATTATCGCACCGGGCTGATTTGGAAAACGATGCGCCGGAATCCGTACATCGTCGCCGGGTTGAAACGCGCAGGGTTTACCGGCGGGTGGCTGGGCAATTCTGCGGCAGCGCTCTCCCACTGAATCGAGAATGAACAGCTCCCGCGCGTTCGCCGCCATATCCATCGCCGCTCTGGCGATTTCTTCGGGCTCCTGCTCGAACGCCTCCGCCGCGAATGGCACCACTGTTCGGCTATGGGCGATGGGGCGCGAGGGTGAGGTCGTCTCTCAGCTGATTCCCGGATTTGAGAAAGAGCATCCCGACATTCACGTCGAGGTGCAGCAAATCCCGTGGACGGCGGCGCACGAAAAGCTCCTCACCGCTTTCGTCGGCGACGCGACTCCCGACATCGCGATGCTCGGGAACACCTGGGTGCCGGAGTTCGTGGCTCTGAACGCACTCGCGCCTCTCGACGGCCTTGTGTCGCGGTCGCGCGTTGTCCGCCGCGACGACTACTTCCCGGGAATCTGGAAGACCAACGTCGTGAACGGCCACACCTACGGAATCCCGTGGTACGTGGACACGCGAGTGATCTACTACCGCTCC
Source organism: Gemmatimonadaceae bacterium (assembly GCA_046599115.1). Classification (GTDB taxonomy): domain Bacteria; phylum Gemmatimonadota; class Gemmatimonadetes; order Gemmatimonadales; family Gemmatimonadaceae; genus UBA4720. The sequence continues at coordinate 2,780 of JBKJHG010000061.1, read as the reverse complement.
GACATTCTCGCCGACGCGGGATACGCCGAGATGCCGGCGACCTGGGACGGGTGGATCGCGGCGATGAAAAAGATCAAGGCGAAGATGGGGCCGAAGCAGTACCCAATGCTGATGCCCACGAACGAATGGCCGCAGCCGGTCGGATTCGCGCTGGAGACGGGCTCGCAGATTCTCAAGAACGGCGGGCGTTATGGCGCGTTCGAAGAGCCGAGGTTCAGAAAGGCGTTCGATTTCTATCTCAGCTTCTATCGGCTTGGCCTCGCCCCTCCGGTGAGCAGCTCGCAGATCTCCAACTTGTTCCAGGAGTTCGAGCGCGGTAACATCGCGATGTACATCAGCGGCCCCTGGTACATTGGCGAGTTTCGGAATCGTCTCGACAGCACCGTACAGGGCAAGTGGATGACAGCGCCGATGCCTGGCGTCAGCGGTCCCGGTGTCTCGATGGCTGGCGGATCCAGCCTCTCGCTCTTCAGGGTATCGCCGCACCGGAGCGAAGCGTGGCTGCTGATGGAATACCTTTCCCGCCCGGAAATCCAAATCAAGTTCTACGGACTCACCGGTGATCTTCCCCCGCGCAGATCCGCGTGGGAGGATTCGGCGCTCTCCCACAACCGGTACACGCGCGCCTTCCGCGACCAGCTCGACCGCGTCGTTCCACTCCCCCAGGTCCCCGAGTGGGAGGAAATCGCGACCACCATTTACGAGCACGGCGAACGTGCGATACGGGGTGCGGCGACGACGGATCAGACACTCGCATCACTCGATCGCGACGTGAACGCGATGCTCGAAAAGCGGCGTTATCTCCTCGGCCTTAAGACAGCCGGCGCAAGCGGGGTGAAGCGTTGAGCGCCACGCATCGGAGCGACCCGGGCGCGCACGCGTCGCTCGACACCGGCAGGGCGGCGTGGCTCTTCCTCGCTCCGGCGCTAATCCTGATTTTTGTCTTTTTCTTCCTGCCGGTGCTGGCATCGCTGGTGTTGAGTATCACCGACTTCGACATCTACGCGATCGCCAATCCACCAGTAACCCGCTTTGTCGGGCTCTCCAACTACGGCAAGCTGTTTCATTCGCCCGAATTCTGGCAGGCGCTTCGCAACACGCTTTACTTCGCCTTCGTAGGAGGCCCTCTAACCATCGCGCTGTCGCTCGGCACGGCGCTCCTTCTCAACGCGAAGCTCGTGCGTTTCAAGTCGGTCTTCCGCACGATCTATTTCACTCCCTTCGTCACAACTCTGGTCGCCGTCTCCATCGTCTGGCGCTATCTCTACCACACGCGGTACGGACTGCTCAATTACGGGCTGTCCCATCTCGGCATCGCTCCCATTGACTGGCTGGGCGATCCACATTGGGCGATGCCGGCGATAATACTGATGTCGGTATGGAAAAACTTCGGCTACAACATGCTGATCTTCATCGCCGGACTGCAGAGCATTCCTTCCGAGCTTTATGACGCGGCGGAGATAGACGGCGCCGGACCCGTCCGGCGCTTCTTCGCCGTCACGCTTCCGCTCCTCGGCCCGACGCTGCTCTTCGTCGCCGTCATCACGATGATCGGATATTTTCAGCTGTTCTCCGAGCCCTACGTGATGACCCAGGGAGGCCCGCTCAACAGCACGACGAGCGTGGTGCTGCTGATGTACCAGGAGGGCTTCCGCTGGTGGCGGATGGGATACGCCGCGGCCATCGCCTTCGTTCTCTTCATCGTGATCCTCGTCTTCACGCTGATTCAGTTTCGCATCCAGCGGGACAGGACGTGACGTGAAAAACGCCTCGACCCGCCTTCTCGCGAAGAAGATCCTGCTCTACGCGCTGCTGGTGAGTGGCGCGCTCGTCGCGCTCCTCCCGATGGCCTGGATGCTGTCCGCCTCGCTGATGCCCACCGGCGAGGCGAGCACGTATCCGCCCCACTTCTTCCCGACGTCCATCACTTTCAGCCACTACCGTGAGCTGTTCACCAGACTCAACCTCGGCCGCTACCTCTTCAACAGCGCCCTCGTCGCTCTCGTCGTTACGTCCATCTCGCTAGTGGTCAATTCAATGGCCGGCTACGCATTCGCGAAGCTGAGATTCCGCGGGCGCGACCGGGCGTTTCGGATTCTCTCACTGGGGCTCGTGCTTCCGGTGCAGGTGGCGATGCTGCCGCTCTTTCTGCTGATGAAGAATCTTCATCTCATCAACACCTACTGGGGAGTCATCATCCCCGGAATGGCCAGCATCTTCGGGATCTTTCTCATTCGCCAATATGCGCTTTCCATTCCCGATGACATGCTCGACGCCGCGCGCATTGACGGAGCGACGGAGCTGCGCATCTACTGGTCGGTAGTGGTGCCGGGGATTCTTCCCATCCTCGCCACGCTCGCGATCTGGACCTTCCTCGCCACCTGGAACGATTTTATGTGGCCGTTGATTGTGCTGAGTGACGAGGCCCATTACACACTTCCTGTCGCTCTCGCGAATCTCTCCGGCGAGCACGTTATGGACACCGAGCTGATGATGGCGGGCTCGGTGCTGACGGTGATCCCCGTGCTCGCGGTCTTTCTCTTTCTGCAGCGCTATTACATCCAGGGCGTTATGGCGGGAAGCGTGAAAGGATGATCGCCCAGCTTCTGGCCGCCGCTACTATGGTATGGGCCGCCCAGGACTCGACGCGGGTCATAGACTCCTTCGATTCCGTTAGCCAGTGGACCGTCACTCCCGCTGACGGCGTGGAGATGACGATTCACTCCGACTCGGGACGGCACGGCCGTGGAGCGAGGCTCGACTTCGATTTCCACGGGCAC
>JBKJHG010000230.1:0-18815 GCA_046599115.1 Gemmatimonadaceae bacterium | reverse complement strand
AGCGCCTGCTTGGCGAGATCGTCGCGGTTCTCCTGCACGGCGAGCATCGCGCGCCGCTCCCAGTCCTCGGCTTCCTTCAGCTCCTGCTGCGTCTGATCCTGGAGCCGCTTCTCGTCGGCGATGGCGGCCGCGACCTGCTGCTTCGCTTTCACCAGCTGAGAGCGCATATCGAGGATGATCTGGTTCAGCATTTTCTCCGGCTGCTCGGCAGCGGAGATAGCCGCATTCACATTTGCCCGGAACAGCATCGCAATGCGATCGAAAATATTCATTAGTGTCGAGCCTCGAGTGGACTGCTTCGCGAAAATACTACTTCCAGCTGCTGCTAACCAGCAAAAATCAGCTCTCCGACCTCTTGATCTGATACAGTCGCTCCTTCGCCAGCCGCCGCCCAGTGGGGGTAGCGGCGAGTCCGCCGCCTGCCGTCTCCCGGTACCTGACGTCCATCTCCCTGCCGATCTCACCCATCACGTCGATGACTTCGTCAACGGGAATCGCGAAGGTGATTCCCGCCATCGCCATCTCGATTCCCGCGAGCGCCATCGCCGATCCCGTCGCATTTCTAAAAACGCACGGCAGCTCGACCAATCCGCCGAGCGGATCGCAAACGAGCCCGAGCATCCCCTGCATCGTGAGCGCGACTGCGCTCCCGACCTGCGACGGCGATCCGCCCAGCATCTCTGTCGCCGCGCCGGCAGCCATCCCCGCCGCCGCGCCCGTCTCCGCCTGGCATCCGCCTTCCGCGCCTGACAGCGACGCGCGCTCGGCGACGACGGCTCCGATCAATCCCGCTGTCGCCAGCGCATCAACGACTTTTTCATCTGAAATGTTCTTCTGCTTCGCCAGTCCGGTGAGAATCGCCGGCAGAACTCCGGCTCCTCCTGCTGTTGGCGCGGCGACGATGACACCCATCGCCGCGTTGACTTCCTGCACCGCCAGCGCTCGCGTCAGAATCTCACGGAAGACGGTGTCCGCGAGTGGGCCGCGCGCATCGTTGCGCAGCTTCGCCGCGTCACCACCGACCAATCCCGACGCCGACTTCAAGTCACCTTCACTTCCCTTCTCGATCGCGCTGCGCATCACATCGAGCGCGCGCTTGAGAACCGCGCGAATCTCGGCGATCGGCCGGCCCTGGTCGCGCGACTCCGCCGCAAGCGCGACCTCTGCCAGGCTCGTGTTCGTCTTCTCTGCTTCTGCTATGGCATCGGCGAGGGCCTTGTACATCTAACCTCCGCTCACTTTGTCGAGGCTGCCCGCCCACCGGACCCAATCCAGGCCGCGAATCGTAGCCGCCGCGTCCGCGTCGGGATGCTCGTCGCACTCGATGACCATAAACGCGTCACCTCCACGCTCTTTCCGCGTCAGGCGAAGCGTCGCAATGTTCACGTCGTGCTCGGCGAGTATGCTCGTGATTCTGGCGATTGAACCCTTCTTATCTTCAGCTACGAGAACGAGGGTGTCGAAGTTTCCGGTTACCTCGACGGGATAGCCGTCGATCTCCTGAATGAGGATTCGCCCCGCACCAAGGGATGACCCGAGCAGGGTGGATTTTGTGCCGTCGCGCTCGACGCTGATGCGCACAGTATTCGGATGAGCTGCATCGGCGATCGTTGTTTTTTCGAATTTGTAGTCGAGCCCTTCCTTCTCGGCGATCTGAAGTGCGGTGCGAATGCGCTCATCATCCGGCTTAAAGCCGAGGAGTCCTCCGACGAGAGCCTTGTCGGTTCCGTGCCCTTCGCCCGTGCGCGCAAAGGATCCGTGGAGCTGCAGCACTCCGCTCTGTGGCGTACCGCCGACGAGACAACGCGCGAGCAGACCGATGCGGCAGGCGCCGGCGGTGTGCGATGACGACGGCCCGACCATCACCGGTCCGATGATGTCGAGCAGCGAAACCACTAGGCGCTCCTCGCCGTGCGCTGCCGTTGGCGCGCGGCCTGTTTCGGCGCAAGCAGCTTTTTCAGATACTGGCCGGTGTAGGAGCGCTCGATCGCCGCGACGTCCTCGGGATTTCCGGCGGCGACGATCTCTCCGCCGCGAAGTCCTCCCTCGGGGCCGAGGTCAACGATCCAGTCGGCGGTCTTGATGACGTCGAGGTTGTGCTCGATGACCAACACTGTGTTCCCCCGGTCCACGAGACGGTGCAGAACTTCTAGAAGCATTCTGACATCTTCAAAATGGAGGCCGGTCGTCGGCTCGTCGAGGATGTAGAAGGTGCGTCCTGTGTCCCGCTTCGAGAGCTCGGCGGAGAGCTTGACGCGCTGCGCCTCTCCGCCTGAGAGCGTCGTCGCGCTCTGGCCGAGGTGGATGTAGCCGAGTCCGACGTCGCTGAGAGTTTGAAGCTTCTGGCGAATGCGGGGCTGGTTCTCGAAGAACTCGAGCGCGTCCTCGACCGTCTGCTCCAGGACGTCGGCGATGCTGAGGCCGCGGAAGCGCACCTCGAGCGTCTCTCTATTGTAGCGCTTGCCCTTGCAGACGTCGCAAGGGACATACACGTCGGGGAGGAAGTGCATCTCGATCTTCAGCAGCCCGTCGCCCTCGCACGCCTCGCAACGCCCGCCTTTCACGTTGAATGAAAAGCGGCCCGGCCCGTAGCCGCGGATCTTCGCCTCCGGAAGCTCGGCGAAGAGCTCGCGAATCGGCGTGAAGAGGCCAGTGTACGTTGCCGGATTGGAGCGCGGCGTGCGGCCGATCGGGCTCTGGTCAATGTCTATGACCTTGTCGAGATGCTCTAATCCGCGGATGCGCTTATGCGCGCCGGGAATTACGCGCGCGCGATAGAAGTGGCGCGACATCGCGCGCTGAAGAATGTCTTCTATGAGCGTGGACTTCCCCGAGCCGGAAACCCCGGTGATGGCGACGAACAGTCCGAGGGGGATTTGCACGTCGAGGTCCTGGAGATTGTGCTCGCGCGCTCCCTCGATGTGAATCATCCGGTGCGGATTGGGCTCGCGCCGTTCCGCCGGAACGGGAATCTCCAGCTCACCGCGCAGATATCTGCCGGTGATGGATTCCTTGTTTGCCGTGACTTCCGCGACCGTTCCCTCGGCGATGACGAGACCACCGTGCTTGCCAGCGCCGGGCCCGAGATCGATGAGGTGATCGGCGGCGAGCATCGTCTCCTCGTCGTGCTCGACGACGATGACGGTGTTGCCGAGGTCGCGCAATCCGCGCAGAGTGGAAAGGAGGCGGGCGTTGTCACGCTGATGCAATCCGATCGACGGCTCGTCGAGAATGTAGAGTACGCCGACGAGGCGTGATCCGATCTGCGTCGCGAGCCTGATGCGCTGCGCTTCTCCGCCGGAGAGCGATTCCGCCGCGCGGCCGAGTGTCAGATACTCGAGACCGACATCGTTAAGGAAGCGGAGCCGCTCGCGCACTTCCTTGAGAATCGGGCCGGCGATGTCGGCGTCGAGTCCGGGCTTCCCTTTCGAGCGAACGGGAACGGAAATGAAAAACGCGAGCGCGTCGGTAATGGAGAGCTGAACGAGCTCGCCGATGTTGGTGCCGGCGATCGTTACGGCGAGGGATTCGGGCTTGAGACGCATCCCGCCGCACGCGGTGCAATCCCGCGGGACCATAAACTCTTCGAGCTCGAGCCGGAGTGAATCGGAATCGGTCTCTTCATAGCGACGCTGGATGGAGCGGAGGATTCCCTCCCAGGTCGCCTTCTGCTGCTGACCGGCGGCCGACTTGGCGCCTGTACCATATAGTAGCTTGTCGCGGACGTCCTTCGGAATTTCTCCCCACGGCGTGCTGAGGCTGAAGCCGAGTTGTTTGGCGAGACCGGGGAGAATCACCTTCTTCAGGTAACCGTCCGGCTCGCCCCAGGGTAGCACGACACCTTCGAGGATGGTGATGCTCGGATCGCCGAGAATCAGATCTTCGCTCACCTCACGGCGAACGCCGAGCCCACCGCACTTGGCGCAGGCGCCGAAGGGCGAGTTGAAGGAGAAGTGGCGCGGCTCAAGCTCGGGGAGAGAGATGCCGCAAACCGGGCAGCCGTACTTCTCCGAGAACATCGTCAGTGAGCCGTCGTCCTGGCGCGTGACCTCGGCATTACCTTCGGCGAGCTTGAGAGCGGTCTCGACGGAATCGCTGAGGCGGCCGCGGTCGGCTGCGCGTACGACGAGGCGGTCAACGATCACGGAAATCGTGTGATTGAGCTTGCGGTTCAGCTTCGGCGGCTCGGAGAGCTCGATCACTTCGCCGTCAACGATGGCGCGGACGAATCCCTGCTTTCGTGCCGACTCGAAGAGATCCTTGAACTCTCCCTTCCTTCCGCGTACGAGAGGTGCGAGGATCTCGATCCGCGTACCCTCCGGCCAGGCGAGAATCGAGTCGGCGATCTGCACGGCGCTCTGCCGCTCGACGGGGCGTCCGCAGTTCGGGCAATGCGGGGTTCCGGCACGGGCGTAGAGGAGACGCAGGTAGTCGTAAATCTCGGTGACGGTGCCGACGGTCGAGCGCGGATTGTGTCCGGCGGTCTTCTGTTCGATTGAGATCGCTGGCGAGAGACCTTCGATGGAATCGACGTCCGGCTTTTCCATCAGGCCAAGGAACTGTCGCGCGTAGGCGGAGAGAGACTCGACGTAACGGCGCTGTCCCTCGGCGTAAATCGTATCGAAGGCAAGCGAAGATTTCCCCGAGCCCGACAGCCCGGTGATCACGGTAAGGCGGTCGCGCGGGATCGTTACATCGATATTGCGGAGGTTGTGTTCTCTCGCGCCGCGGACGACAAGGGCTTCTTCGGGCATAACATTTAAAGGTGACGGGGGGAGGGTGCAGATACAAGCGGGACCCCTTCGGAGAATCGCGTGAGGAAGTACCCCGTGCGAGTGTTAAATTCTCCCCGACCCTATCCGGACTACGAGTGCCGCATACCGATGCAGTGGTTGTGTTGACGACCGTGGAAACCTCGGAGCAGGCGACGAAGCTGGTGCGCGCGCTTCTCGACCGCCGGCTGATCGCGTGCGGAACGATGATGCCGGGCGCGCATTCGATTTACCGGTGGGAGAACAAGGTCACTGATTTGACCGAGGTCGTGATTCTGCTGAAGACGCGGTCCGCGTGCGTGAACGGGATCGAACTCGCGTTCAAGGAACTGCATCCGTACAAGGTTCCGGAGCTGCTCGCGATGCCTGTCACCGGCGGGCTGGAGCGGTACCTCGGTTGGATTAATAGCGAGACAGGGCTCGCCCTTACGTAACTGCAACTGGAGACGACCGGCCGGGGGCTTTCGGCCGAGCCGGCGCTGGGCTGCGGGCTGGACTCGATCGTCATTAACGTATGAATAGAAAGGCGATCGCGGCCGTAGTGGTGTTCCTGTGGGTTGCCGGGTTTTCGTGGATGCTGCGGCGGAATTCCGGGGGAGACGTGAATCGCCGTCTCACCGAGGCGGCGATCAGAATTCAGCCCGCGTCGTTCTACTACTCCCTCACATATCGCGGTCAGAAAATCGGCGGCGCGTCTTCCGTGCTCGATACACTCGTCGCGGCATTCGTGAGCGAGGACTATTACACCGGCCGGTTTCCCTCGGGAGATTCGCTGATCGATGTTTCGGCGCGGCTGCGGACGAGACTGAGCCGCGGCTTCCGCGCCACCGACGTTTCGATGCGTGTAACCCTGGCCGGCAAGACGTCGAAGCTGACGGGGTTCGTACAAAACGATTCGACGCTCGTGATCATTGATGGGCGCACCGCTGATTCCGCGACACCGCATTTCACGGCGCTCACTTCCCCGATGATTCCTCCCGGCTTGATCGGCGTCGCGCTGCTCGCCGGCGACGAGCCGAAAGTGGGACGCGCGGAGCGCTTCGTCGTCTTCAATCCAATGAGCGCAAAGCCGGAGCGTCGCGAGATTCGGATCGCAGCGGAGTCGCTGTTCACGGTCATAGACAGCGCGGGACGAGCAACTTCGGGAGAGTGGGCCGCCGCGCACAGCGACACGGTGCGCGCGTGGCGGCTCAGTAGCGACGCGAGCGGAATCGGCATTTGGGTTGACGCGGAGGGACGGGTAGTCGAAGCGGACAGCCCGGGCGGATTGATTCTTCGACGTACCGCATTCGAGCTCGCATTCGATCGCGCGCGCCCGGTGACGCGATGATTGAGCTGCGCGGCCTCACCAAGAGATACGGCAGCTTCACGGCCGTGAACGGAATCGACCTCAGCGTTCCCTCGGGGGAGATCTTCGGATTCCTCGGTCCGAATGGCGCTGGTAAAACGACGACGCTGCGAATTATCGCCGGGATTCTTCAGCCGTCGGCGGGGACAGTTACCATCGGCGGGATCGATCTGGCCAGGAATCCGATGGAGGCAAAGTCAAAGCTCGGATTCATTCCCGATCGTCCGTTCATCTATGAAAAACTGACGGGCTCGGAATTCCTCAGCTTCGTCGCCGGCTTGTACGGGCAGGACGGACCGGCCGTCGAGCGCCGAGCCGAAGAGCTGCTCGCTCTGTTCGATCTCGATGAATGGTCGAACCAGCTGGTGGAAGCATACAGTCACGGAATGCGGCAGAAGTTGATCATCGCGAGCGCGTTCATCCATCGCCCCGAAGTGATTGTGGTGGACGAGCCGATGGTCGGGCTCGATCCGAAGGCGGCGAGGATACTCAAGGATCTGTTCCGGGAATTCGTCGCGCGCGGCCACACGATAATGATGTCCACGCACACGCTCGAGGTGGCGGAGACGCTCTGCGACCGCATTGCGATCATTCAGAGCGGGAAGATCAAGGCGCTCGGCACTCTCGCCGAACTTCGCGGCGCGCAGGGCAGCGACACTCGGCTCGAAGAGATCTTTCTTGCGCTGACCGGAGAGCGCGCGTCGAGGACGGCAAAGGACGTGCTAGATGTCTGAGATCGCGCGGACGGCGGGTCTGGCGCACCTCCTTTCACCGAAGGTGATCTCAACGCTGGCGCGCGGGCGAATCGCGGCGCGGCCGCATAAAGTGCGCGTCGCGCTGCTGCTGTTCGTCGGTGCGGTTTTCTGGGCGCTGGTGTTCGGCCTTCTCTTCCGGCTGCTGAATTATTTCGCGGGAATCGCAGAAATCGGCGCGTTCCTGGCGACGAAGCTGTTGGGGATGATCCTCCTCAGCCTGCTCGGAATTCTGGCGCTGTCGAACGTCGTTACCGCGCTATCGAGTTTTTTTCTCGCCAAGGATCTCGATCTCCTGGTAGCAGCGCCGGTTGACTGGCTGCGGCTTTATGCGTCGAAGCTGATTGACACGACGCTTCATTCGAGCTGGATGGTCGTGCTCGTCGCGGTTCCCATTCTTACCGCCTACGGACTGAGCTACCACGGCGGATTTCTCTTTCCCCTGATCGCGATCGGCGTGATGCTCCCTGCGCTGATCATTCCTTCGGCGCTCGGCAGCGCGCTGACTTTGCTGCTCGTCAACGTTTTTCCGGCAAAGCGCACGAAGGATATTCTGAGCGTGATGGCGGTCGTCGCCGGCGGTGGCGTTCTGCTCGCGCTCCGGCTCCTTCGGCCGGAACGGCTGACGCGTCCGGAGGGGTTCCGCTCGCTGGTGGAGTTCATTGCCCTGCTGCGAACTCCCGCGTCGCCTTGGCTGCCGAGCGAGTGGGCTGCGCAGGGAATGATGAGCTGGCTGAATGGCAACTGGGATCTGCTTCCCATCTACATGCTCTGGTCGACAGCTGCGGCGGCGGTCGTGGTCGGCGCGGTGCTGCACCGATATCTGTATCCGCGTGGATTCACGAAATCGCAGGAGAGTGGAGGAAGAACTCGTGAAGCAGGGGCCGGTCGGAGAATCCTGAAGAAACTGATCGCGCCGTGGGGCGTTACACGCTACCAGTTACTGCTCAAGGAAGTGCGCACGTTCTTCCGCGATACGACGCAGTGGTCGCAGCTAATACTGCTGGCGGTGCTCGTCGTGGTGTACGTATTCAACGTGAAGTACCTGCCGCTCCACGGGCCCGGAATGACGTTCTTTCTTGCCTACGTAATTCCGTTCATCAACATCGTGCTGGCGGGATTCGTCATCGCGTCCATCGCGGCGCGGTTCGTTTTTCCGGGAGTGAGTCTCGAAGGGCGGACGCTGTGGCTGCTCCGGTCGAGCCCGCTCGACTTGAAGATGCTCCTTTGGGCGAAGTTCTGGGTCGGCACGCTGCCCCTGCTGGCGCTCGCGATCGTGCTCGTCTTCGTGACCGGCGTGCTGATGGAAGTTGACGCGTTCACGATGACGGTTTCCGTGATAACGATCACTCTGCTTACATTCGGCATCTCAGGGCTCGCGCTTGGATTCGGCGCACTGTTCCCGCGCTTCGAGACCGAGAATGCCGCCCAGATTCCGACGTCGTTCGGAGGACTGCTTCTGATGATGTCGGCGGTGGTGCTGATCGGCGCGGTCGTAATTCTCGAGGCGCGGCCGATTTATCGCCGCTTCGCGGCCCAGATGTACGGCTTTGAAGTCTGGCGCTACGAGGTGTGGATCGGGTTCGCGCTCGCGGCGGCGCTTTGCATCGCGGCGACGTTCATTCCGATCCGGATCGCCACACGGGAGATGCGGCGGCTGGAGGGAAGCTAGCCGGGTCGATAGAACTAGGCCGCCAGCGGATCTCCGCAGCTCGAGCAGTAAGCGGCGTCCGGCTCCGGCCGCGGTCCGCAACGGTCGCAGACAATTCGATCGCCGGCGCGCATCACCTTCAGCGCCTTTTGCGTGTATCTCGCCTTCAGCGACGCGTAGTCTGAGTCGGAGATCTTACCCGTCGCCCGATCGAACTCCAGCTCGCGAAGCGCATCAACTGCGTAGTCCGGCTCTGGTGCAAAGGGCGCCGAGGGAGCGACGTTCAATGCGCGCGGAACCAGCAGCGGCCATAGAACGAACGCCAGCACGGTGATCGCCAACAGAGTTCCCACGATGAGCGGCGTCATTGATCCTTGCGAATGGCCGCGGAAATCTTGCTGAGCTCTTCTTCCGTCGCCGCAACATCGAGCGGCGCGACGAATACGGGCGCCGGCGGCGCCGAGCGCCACCGCCGCATTAGGGAGGCAACGAAAAGCGCGCCGGCGGCGATTGCAATCGAGGGCAAAGTATATCCGAGCCAGTTGAAGCCGGATTTCACGGGCGACATTAGCACGCGTTCACCGTATACCGACTGAAACGCGGCGAGAATCTCACCGGCGCCATATCCTCCGCCCACCAGCGACATCACATCTTCGTGCATCGCGGGAGAAACGGAGCAGGAGAAATCAGTCGTGCGGCAGGTGTAGACATCGAGCGAGCATCCACATTGACACTTGATCGAATGCTCGAGGTCGTCGCGCTGCGCGGCTGTCATCGATGGACTCGCGCCCGGCTTCGCGGGCTTCCGAACCGGGCGATACGCATCCTGCTCCATCGGGCCAGCAAAATTCTGGGTGACGTTTTGCGCGTGCAGGCGGCGCACTGCGATGAGCGGGATAATGGGAAGCGCCATCGCGGCGGCATCGCGGAAGAATCGGCGGCGATTAATTGTCACGCGCCTGCCGGCTCCGGCAGAGTGTCGGCGACGGTACCCGGCCGCATCACCGCTACGTAACCGCTCTGCGCGCGACGGCGTTCCGCGGCTGGCCACATCACGATAATTCCGCCGAACGCCATTAGCAGCCCGCCTGTCCAGACCCAGCGGACGAGCGGGTTGAACGTGACGCGCACCTCCGCGGATCCGTCGGCGCGAATGCCGGCGAGCACGACATACACATCCTGCGTGAACGAGCCGCGAATTCCCACTTCGGTTGAGGGCTCGAAGGTCGGCGCGCCGCGGCTGTCAACGTGCTGCCGCTTTTCGCTCGTGATCACGCCGGCCGGCGCTCCATCGCGCTGCACATCGAGAGCGATCGCCGTCACTTCGCGATTGAGGACGCTGTAGTTGGAGACTCCCTGATTGAGGAATTTCCATTTATGCCCCCACGCATCGGTGACCTCGTGCGAATCGCCCGGCTTGAAAGTCAAGTCGAACTCGCGCTTGAATGCGAGGCCGGCGAACGCGGCGAAGATCACGACGACGCCGAGGTGAACGATGTATCCGCCGTAGCGGCGGCGATTGCGGGCGATCAGCCTCGGGAAAGCGAGATAAGCCCGCTCACCATACATCTTCGTGCGGGCGCCCGTCCCCTTGTAGAATTCCTGTGTGATCGTTGCCAGCACCAGCGCGCAGAAGATGTACGTGAGAAGCGGGGCCAGCCCGCGAACGCCGAGCGCAAACAGGATAACGCCGGCGGCGACTGCGCTCACGCACGGTATGGTGAACTGCCGCTGCAGATTTGCGACCGACGCCCGGCGCCAGGCGATGAGCGGACCGATGCCGGTCAGCAGAAGGAGCAGCAGCCCGAGCGGAATGTTGACCGAATTGAAGAACGGCGGGCCGACGGTGATCTTCGTTCCGCGCACCGCTTCGCTGATAATCGGAAAGAGAGTGCCCCAGAGTACGGAGAACGCGATTCCGACGAAAATCAGATTGTTGTACAGGAACGCGGCTTCCCTGCTGATCATGCTCTCGAGTTCAGCGCGCGAGCGAAGATCCTTGAGCCGTGTGGCAACCAGGTAGGCGGTGACGACAATCGCGAAAATGAGAAAGCCAGCGAACCACTTCCCCACCGGAGACTGCGCAAACGAGTGAACGCTGGAGATGACACCGCTTCGCGTAATGAAGGTCCCGAATATCGAAAGCAGAAACGCCGAAACGACGAGCGTGACGTTCCACTTTCTCAGCATCCCGCGCTTCTCCTGCACCATTATGCTGTGGAGAAATGCCGTGTTGATGAGCCACGGCAGCAGCGAGGCGTTCTCGACCGGATCCCAAGCCCAGTACCCGCCCCATCCGAGCTCGACATATGCCCACCACATTCCCAGCACGATCCCGACGGTGTTGAAGAACCAGGAGATGAGCGCCCAACGCCGCACCGCCGAGAGCCATTCCGCGTCGAGACGGCGCGTGAGAAGCGCGGCGATCGCGAACGCGAACGGAACCGACGTTCCGACGTAGCCGAGGTAGAGCATCGGCGGATGGATCGCCATCCCCGGGTTCTGAAGCTGCGGGTTCATTCCGCGACCATCGGGCGGAATCCAGTCCAGCCGCTCGAACGGATTGGCGCCGAAGCAGAGCGTGGCGAGGAAGAAAACGGAAATCAGTGCGAGTGTGCCCGCTACATAAGGCATCAGCGCGCGATTGCGGCCGCGATTGCTCCACAATGCAAGCGCCGAATACAGCGACAGGATCAGCGCCCAGAAGAGCATCGAGCCGGATTGTCCGGCCCAGAACGCGGTGATCGTATACACCTTCGGCAGATTCGCGCTCGTGTATGAGGCAACGAACTTGATCGAGAAGTCGTGTGTGAGCAGCGCGGTCCAAAGTCCCGCCGAGGCGAGAACGACCATCGCCAGCGTGGCGTAAATTCCGCGCTCTCCGCTGCGAATCAGATCGTCGCGGCGGAGATGTCCGCCGGCGAATGAAACCGTCGCCGTCCAGGCGGCCATCAGCAGGGCGACCCAGAGCGACAGTTCTCCCACCAGGATCACGCCCGTTTCTCCGCTGCGCGATATCCTGGAGTGGATTTGTATTTGTCGGGCGCGTTCTCGTATCGGGACGCGCATTTCGCTAGCAGCGTCGTGGCCCGGAAGACGCCATCGTGTCCGAGCCGTCCTTCGACCACAACGTCAACGCCGTCGGTGAAAGTATCCGGCGTGATTCCGCGATAGACGACGTCGTACACCTTCGCGCCGTCAGACATCTTGAAGCTCACCTGCCGTCCGCCCGGCTCGCGCGCGATCGAGCCCTTCACAACGCGCGCGCCGACCTTCACCCCGGTCTCGAACATGGAGGGATCCCGCGAAGTCTTCGTCGCCAGCTCCGCGGGTGTCAGATAATACACGCCGGTGTCGCGGATCGAGCTGACCATCAGGTACGCGGCGACCCCGAGAACGAGGGCGCCACCGATGACGAATTTTGCGCGGGGTTTCACAGCGTGGAATATATCGGCGCGCACCTATCTATGGGTATGGCGCAACATCAAGACAGCGGCCGCCGCGCCCAGACCGTCCCACGCAAGGTCGCCGAGGCTGAAGAGTCCTTTCGTCCGCCGGTCGTGGATCTCCCGCCCAAGGCCGAAAACCGTTGTGACCGCCGACGCTCCAATGAACGACGGCCGCCTTCCGCCGCCTCCCGCCTGAATCGCAGCGAACGATCCGCTCTCTATAAAAAAGGAGAGGAGAAAATGCTTCGGCTTGTCGAGGCCGACGAACGAATCCTTCGGTGCATTGGGAACCGCCCCGTGCGTCGTGTCGGCGCTCTGGGCGCCGGCAGTCGCGCTAATGGCAGAAAGCGCCAACGCGGCGCACAGGAACAGGAGGGATCTTCTCAACTGACGTCCTCCGCCCACGAGAGCGTGGCGCGCACGGCTCTCCGCCACGCGGCAAGGTTCTCGGATTGAGATCCATCCTGCACCGGCTCGAACGTGCGGAAGCGGCGGGTTCTCAAAAAATCGTCCGCGCTAGTCCAGATTCCGGCGGCGAGGCCAGCCAATCCGGCTGCGCCAGAGGCGGTCGTCTCGATCATCTCCGGGCGCTCGACAGGAATGCCGAGGATGTTTGCCTGGAACTGCATCAGCCAGTCGTTCGCGCTCGCCCCGCCATCAACGCGAATTTTTGAGAACTTGCTTCCCGAAGCGCCTGCCAGCGACTCGAAGATGTCCGCGGTGCTGTACGCCATCGCTTCGAGCGTCGCGCGCACGAGATGCTCGCGCCGAGTGCCGCCGGTAAGGCCGACGATTGTGCCGCGCGCGTCCGGTTGCCAATGCGGAGCGCCCAGCCCCGCGAGCGCGGGCACGAAATAGACGCCGCCGTTCGAATCCAATCCGCTCGCCATCGCCTCGGTCTCTTGCGCCGTGGATATGATTCCGAGTCCGTCGCGGAGCCACTGCACCGCCGCGCCGGCGATGAAGATCGCGGCTTCGAGAGCGTACACAGGTTTTCCCGACGCATCGCACCCGACCGTCGTGAGTAACCCCTTTTCTCTCGCGCCGGCGGGGCGGCTGGTCCCGGTGTTGACCATCAGGAAGGCGCCGGTCCCGTAAGTGTTTTTCGCCTCGCCGCTCTGCCAGCATCCCTGACCAAAGAGCGCCGCCTGCTGGTCGCCGGCAACGCCGCAGATGGGAATGGATTTTCCGAAAAACTCCGGAAGCGCGCAACCGAAGTCACCGCTCGAGCTCCGCAGCTCGGGAAGGGCCGCAGCGGGGACGGAGAACATCTCGCAAAGCTCTTCGCTCCACTTCATCGCCCCAATGTCGAACAGCATCGTCCGCGACGCATTGCTCGGCTCGGTGGCGTGAACCATTCCGCCGGTGAGCTTCCAGATCAACCAGCTGTCCACCGTTCCAGCGAGAAGATTCCCGCGCGCGGCAAGAGACTTTTCGCGGGGACGCGCGAGCATAAGCTCGAGCTTCGTCGCCGAGAAGTACGGGTCGGGAAACAAGCCCGTCCTCTCGTAGATCCATTCCGCCTTCGTCGCGAGCTCGGCGCAGCGCGCCGTGGTCCGGCGGTCCTGCCAGACAATCGCCGGGCCAGTCGGCTCGCCGTTGCTCCTGTCCCAGCAGATAACCGTCTCCCGCTGGTTCGTGATGCCGATTGCGTCGGGGATTCTTTGTGCGGCAGCAATCGCGTCGCAACCCGCGGCGATGGTCTTCTCGAGAATCTCCGTCGCGTCGTGCTCTACTTCGCCCGGCGCGGGATAGCGCTGAGTGATCTCACGGTAGCCTCGTCCGAGAATGCGCCCATCCCGGGCGATGACGAGCGCCGTCGAGCCGGTCGTTCCCTGATCGAGCGCGAGCACGCAGCCAGAGCTATCACTCATCGCGGCGCTCACGCCGGCGCTCCGGGAAATGCTCGTCGAGGAACGCGACGAGCGAGCGCTCCTCCGGGCTGTGGGCAAATGGAGCACGCGATTCTTTCGTCGCGCGCTTTGATTTCGATTCCGGATGGATTACGGCGCCGCTCTTTAGATAACGGGCGATGATGATCGGGTGCACATACGACTTGCGGCACACAGCCGGCGTGTTGCCGAGCTCCGACGCAACGAGCCGAATCGTAGTGAGGACATTTTTCTTTCGCTCATTAGCGTTCTTGGGCGAACCGAGATCGGCGAGAATGGTCGCCGCGCGGAGGCTGCCACCCCAAGTGCGAAAGTCCTTCGCCGTATAGGGGAACGAGGCGATCTCCTGCAGGTAATCGTTGACTTCAGGCGCGTCCACGTCGTTCCATTTGCCATCGGCTTCGTATCGGAAGAGCCGCGTGCCGGGCGTGCCGAGCAGCTGCCTCACGAAGCGGGCGAGATCGGGGGCGCTGAGCACGTGGCGATGCCGAATCGAGCGCTTGCCGACGTAGTCGAAGATGATTGAGGCCCCATCAACGAAGACGTGTTTCTTACGGAGCGTCGTGATCCCGAACGTATTGTTGTCCCGCTCGTAGCGCTCGCTGCCGACGCGAAAGAATCCGTCGGAGATGAGACGGAGCACGCCGGCGCAGACCTTTTCCTTTGTCAGCGCGCGTTTTCGGAAATCGGCGTTGAGTCTCGACCTTATCAGCGGGAGATCGCGCGCCATCTCACGGACACGGTAATGCTTCCGCATCTCCCCCTTCTCGACTGCGCGCGGATGATAGCGGTACTGTTTCCTGCCGCGCGCGTCCATCCCCCACGCCTGGATAGCGGTCCGTCCACTGGCGGCGACGTGAACGTCCTTCCACGCCGGCGGGATCCGCAGCGTGTCGATGCGGGCGAGCTCGGCCTTATTGTGGAGCGCGCGCCCGTCGGCAGCGACGTAGCTGAACCCCTTTTTCTTCGAGCCTTTTCGCAGAATCCACTTCGAAGCCATCTAGATCGGGGCGCCGGATGAATGTGAGATGCGCTGGCGCTGAATCTAGCCGATGCATCCAGTCACGGGGCGGCATAAATTCGAACGAAGCAGGAGCAACGCCAAAACTTCGCCACCTCCGCCAATGGCATTTCAGAATCTGACTCTCGAAGTCGCGGGCCGCATTGCGACTCTGACGGTGAACCGCCCTGACAAGCTCAACGCGCTCAATGACGCAACGATCGCCGAGCTGGGCCACGCGATTGACGAGATTCGCCTCGATAACGTGGTCGCTGGGGTGATTCTCACTGGAGCGGGGCGTGCTTTCGTCGCGGGCGCCGACATCTCCGAGCTGGCAAGCCAGAGCCCCTTCCTCGCAAAGGCGCGCTCGCGCGCCGGACAGGATGTGTTCCGCCGATTCGAGACGTGCCCGAAACCGGTCATCGCCGCGGTCAACGGATTCGCGCTCGGCGGCGGATGCGAGCTGGCGATGGCGTGTCACATCCGCATCGCGTCGGATGCGGCGAAGTTCGGACAGCCGGAGTCGAAGCTCGGAATTCTGCCCGGATTCGGCGGCTCGCAGCGGCTCCCGCGCCTCGTCGGCAAAGGGCGGGCGATCCAGCTGCTCGTGACCGGAGAGATGATCGACGCCGCCGAAGCGTATCGGATCGGTTTGGTGAACCGCGTCGTCCCTGCCGCCGACCTGATCAAAACGGCGATGGAAATGCTGAATCAGATTCTCGCCAACGGCCCGCTAGCCGTCGCGCTGTGCATCGAGGCGGTGGACCGCGGACTGGAAATGTCGCTCGACGAAGGGCTCATCCTCGAGGCAAATCACTTCGGACTTCTTGCCGCCACCGAGGACATGCGCGAGGGAATGCGCGCGTTTCTCGACAAGCGAACGGCCGCGTTCAAAGGGAGATGACAGACGCGGCACCGCCGAGCGTCTGGCTGCGGCGGCTGGAAATTCAGGATTTCCGGAATCTGGAGCGCGTCGCGCTCGACTTGCCGCGCGAAGGGATCGCGGTCGTGGGCGACAACGGTCACGGGAAGACGAACCTTCTCGAGGCGATCACCTATCTGCAGACGCTGCGCTCCGTGCGCGGCGCGCGCGACAGCGAGCTGACGCGATTCGGAGCGGCGGGGTTCCACCTCTCCGCCGAAGCAATGACGCCGGAGCCGCGCGAGCTTGATCTCGGGTTCGAGCTGGTGACGAAAAAGAAAAAGCTGCTGCACGACGGCGTCGCGCCGCAGCGGCTCAGCGACGGACTGGGCGCGCTTCCGTCGGTAATCTTCTCGCCGCGCGACGTCGATCTGGTCGGCGGGGGAGCAGGCGAGCGACGGCGCTTTCTCGATTTGATTCTCGCGCTCACGTCGCGCCGGTACCTTCACGCCCTGCAGCGATACCGTGGCGCCCTGTCGCAGCGGAATGCGGCGCTTCGCAGCGCGGCGCGGAAAAATTCGAGCGACGAGAGCATCGCGATCTGGGAGCCGACGCTGGCCGAGAACGGCGCGGTGGTGATCGAGGAAAGGGCTCGCTGGGTTGAGAGCTCGCGGGAAGCGTACGCCATGCTCTGCGCGCGCATCGGCGAGCGTGGCGAGGCGACGATGTGCCACCACACGTCGTGCACGGTGCCACCATCGCTTGCCGACGAGCTGGCGGCGGAGCTGGCAGCGAGGCGCGCGACGGACGTACGACGCGGGATGACGACCGCGGGGCCACATCGCGACGACCTGATTCTCACACTCGACGGACAGTCGCTGCGCGTGTTCGGCTCGGCCGGACAGCACCGCACCGCGGCAATCGCGCTGCGGATTCTCGAGGGCGCAACACTGAAGCGCGCCGCCGGCGCCGAACCGATCCTTCTCTTCGACGATCCATTCGCGGAGCTCGACGCGGGACGCGCGGAGCGAATTCTCGATCTGGTCCAGGAGAGCGGACGCGGACAGACTATTCTCGTCGTGCCGCGCGAGACGGACATCCCCGCCGAGCTGACGAAGCTGGCTCGATTCAGAATCGCCGGCGGCGCAATGGAGCGAGAGGCGGCGTGAAAGACGAAAGGAAAACGCGGCCGGGAAGGATCGGCGACGCGCTAAAGGTTTATCTCAAAAGCTCCGGGCTTGAGCCGCGCGTAGAGCAGGCGGCGGTGATTCCGAATTGGAAAAAGCTCGTCGGCGCGCAGATAGCGGCCGTCACAGAGCCCATTTCGGTGAGCGCCGGAGGGATTCTTTTCGTGGCCGTGAAAACGAGCGCGTGGATGTCAGAGCTGTCGCTGATGGAGCCCGAGCTTCTGCGCTCGATCAACAAAAATAAGACATCGGGCGGGATCAAGAAAATCCGGTTTCGGCTCACGCGCTAAACGCTTGGGGGACAACGGGTTCCCACAGCAGATTTCCTTTGCGTTTTGCCTCCTTTCGCGTTAGCTTTCAGCGTGTTCGAAGAGAAAAGTTTTTGGTATTTCTTCGGTGTCTGAAAAAGTACTTATTTTTCCCCCTCCCAGTCACGAAATGGCAAAGCCGGCCGAAGCCGACCAGAAGTACGACGCAGGACAGATCCAGGTACTGAAGGGGCTCGAGGCGGTGCGCAAACGCCCTGGGATGTACATCGGGTCAACTTCCTCGCGTGGCCTTCATCATCTGGTTTACGAAGTCGTAGACAACTCGATCGACGAGGCGCTCGCCGGTTACGCGAGCAGAGTGGATGTCGCGATCCACGCCGATGATTCCATCACTGTCACCGACAACGGCCGCGGAATTCCGGTGGACATCCATCCGATCGAGAAGATTCCCGGAGTCGAGCTCGCGATGACGGTTCTCCACGCCGGCGGCAAGTTTGACAAGAACAGCTACAAGGTTTCGGGCGGACTTCACGGAGTCGGCGTCTCGGTGGTGAACGCGCTTTCCGAAACGCTCAAGGTCTGGGTGAAGCGCGACGGCAAAGAGCATTATATGGACTTCGAGCGCGGCATCACGACGACTTCGCTCAAGGTGCTCGGCAAAGCGGGGCCGAAGGAAACCGGCACGACCGTAACCTTCAAGCCCGACGCGCAGATATTCACCGAGCTGCGCTACGACTACGCGACGTTGGCCAACCGGCTCCGCGAGCTGTCGTTCCTGAACAAGGGCGTGACGATAACGCTGAAGGACGAGCGCGTAGGCGACGAAAAGGAGGAAACCTTCCACGCCACTGGCGGACTGAAGGAGATGGTCGTCTTCCTTAACTCGAGCAAGAAAGCCCTCCACACCGAAGTCGTTTACATCGAGACGGAGCGTGACGACATCGGCATCGAGCTCGCGTTCCAGTACAATGATGGCTACAACGAGAATGTTTTTTCGTTCGTGAACAACGTGAACACACATGAGGGCGGTACGCACCTCACCGGCTTCAAGTCGGCGCTTACGCGTACGATCAACGCTTACGCGGCGAAGGGAAACCTGCTCAAGAAGGCCGACTTCACCCTTTCCGGCGAAGACGTTCGCGAAGGACTGACTGCCGTTCTCTCGGTAAAGGTCCGCGAGCCGCAGTTCGAGGGACAGACGAAGACGAAGCTCGGCAACTCCGAAGTCGAAGGTGCCGTGAAAACGGTCGTCAATGAGCACCTCGGCGCTTACCTCGAAGAACATCCTCGAGTCGCGAACATCATCATCGAGAAAGCGGTTTCGGCGGCGCGGGCGAGAGAGGCAGCGCGAAAGGCGCGCGACCTGACGAGAAAGAAGTCGGCGCTCGACGTCGGCAACCTGCCCGGCAAGCTCGCCGACTGCTCGCTCACGGATCCGGCGCTCTGCGAGATCTATCTCGTCGAGGGGGATTCGGCGGGTGGCTCGGCCAAGCAGGGCCGCAAGCGCGAATTCCAGGCGATCCTACCGCTCCGCGGCAAGATCATCAACGTCGAGAAGGCGCGCATCGACAAGGTCCTGTCGAACGAGGAGATCCGGACGATCATCACCGCGATCGGCACCGGCATCAAGGAC
>JBKJHG010000168.1:0-3794 GCA_046599115.1 Gemmatimonadaceae bacterium | reverse complement strand
GCGCATCACGCTCCACGCAATCGCCGCTCTCCCCCAACCGTGGTTGTCGGAGCCGGCGACAACGGAGATGTTGCGCCGCGTCGCCATCGCCGCAACTTGCGAGATCTCCGCGCCTGTCTGCTCGATTCCGCGCGGCGAGCCGTCGGAGATTTCCACCGCCGCGAGACGCACGATGCCTTCGTTCTCGCCGGGAGGGATGCGCACGACGTCTCCGGGTAGTGATAGGATGAGCAGCGCGGGCACGCTCGCGGCAGCGTCGTTATTGCCGGCGTACAGGGGATGCCATTCACGAGGCTCAGCATCGGTCGTCTTTGGATCCAGGCCGAGGGCGAGAATATGCTCGTCGCCGTCGCGGTACTCGAGGCCTGAGAGGAGAACGGTTCCTTCACCCGCCACTCGCGGATTCAACCGCGCGGCGGAATTCGCGCCGGCGAAGGTGTGATGGTCGGTGATATACGCGACGTCGAATCCTGCGGCGCGATGCCAGTCGCGATTCGCTTCAGGCGTGAAGCCGGGGCGGCCGTCGTGTGACGCCGATGTGTGGCTGTGAAAATCGATCGTGAGGAGATCGGGATCTTTCACGCGCAAGCTCGCCATCGGCCGCAGCATCAGTACCGCGAGTCCGCACAAGGCGATAATGCCTCCGGCAATGGAAGCGGCGAAACGGAATTGATCCCGATGGCGAAAGCGGGCGAGATTCCTATCCGTTCTCGTCATCGCGGCGCGAATGCGAACCGCGATCGCGATGAGCGACACGAACGCCAGCGTTGAGAACAGCTGCGGCGGCGATAGGAATGTCAGCGCATCGAACAGATTCGACAGCGGGGCAAGTGCGATGTAAAGGAGAGGGTACCGAAGCTCCGCGCCGGGCACAGTGGCCGACGATAATGCGTCAACGATTGGCGCGCGTGAGAAGATGCCGAGGCTCAGCAGCAGCGCGCTCAGGAGCGCGAGGGGCAGCCAACTTGGTATGCTGCGGGGCGTCGATTTTGAGCGGGGCATCGGGTAGGAAAATACGGTGTTTAGCTGTTCTTTTGCTAACACGGCCTATTCGGGATCGGAACGGCGCCCTTGGCATTCTCGAATACGGAAGCAGGGAGCTCAGAGCTTGGCAGCAGCCTGGCCGGGAGCTCGTCGATCGTGGCGCCCAAAGTCCTTCTGACGCGAGTGTAGTGCCGTCGTCGGGTATGAGAGCTCCGGGCCGGACAGCTCCCGCAGCCCTCAGCTCCGTGCTTCAGTATTCGAGGAAGCCCGCGGAATCGCGCCCCACTTTACGGAGCCAGAACCGCAGCGATGTCCGCCCTCAGCGCCCGGAACGTTTCCGCGTTGAAGCGGTTCGCCTCCCGTTCCGTCGGCCCGAGGAAATCTCCGACCGCGGTCCCGCTCAGCCGATTGATGAACCGCAGGATCGCGCTCTCCTGCACGACGAGCATTCCGCGTCGGTTGAGAATCGTCTGCGCGCCGGGCGTGTCGCGCAGCCCGATGTTGATGGGGATTCCCTTGCCCTGAAAGGGACGCGCGAGCGACGATTTGAGGAAGAAGTGAACGGTGGGCGGAAGAATCCACCGTGGCTCGGTTGCGAAGTGAATCGAGTACGCGCGCTCGTGCGGTGTCTTCACGAGATTGAAATCGCCGATCATATGATCGAAGCCGATGGTGAAGAGCAGAATTTTCATCTGCATCGATGCGTCGATGACGAGATCGTCGGGAATCGCGCGCACCGCGCCATCGAGGGGAGCGAAGTGGCCGTCCTTGCTGCGCACCTTGATGTGAATCCAGTAGTCGCCTGCCCACAAGTCGAACCAGCGAGCCCCCGATTTGTCGCGCACTATTATATGGTAGCGGCCCTTCCGCACGTACTTGTCTATGTAGTCGGCGTACGCGGGCATCACGCGCTTGAGCGAATCGGGTGTGAGATGGATCCCGAGATCGAAAGTCGTGGCGCCCTCGGCGTCGGGGGTCGTGCGCAGCGTATCCAGCGAGTATAGCCGGCCGAGTGTTGCGGTGGTGCGGGGAAAGTTGGCGCGATAGTCGGCGCGGATTGCGGCCGACTGCTCGTGCTCGCCGGCGCGGAGCGATGCGGCGAGAACGTCGGTGAGATCTTCCGCTGCGACGCGGCCAACGCCGACATCGACGTTGGTATACCACTCGTACTCGTTGTCGCTCAAGCGGCGGAGCCGAACAACTTCGCGTGACTCGGCGAGATTTCGCGGCGGCTCGGTGGATGAATGCGGCACGACGATGTACTGCGTCGCGGCCGGGTAGCCGTCGTCGGCAAAGATGCGCGAGCTGTCGGGGCCGTACGACATCCAGATGCTGGTGTCGTTGTAAACGCCGGACGGGACGAGGGCGTAGTGTCCGAACTGCTGTCTGGCGTGGATGAGCTTCGGGGTGCGCTGGATGTTGGTGAAGCGCGAGCTCACCGAATAGAAAAATTCATCGGCTGCGGAACGGGCAGATGCGATGGTGGGCCCGAAGGCAGGGGCGGATTGCCTGCACGCAGAGGCGCCGAACACGCACAGCGCGAGAAGCGCTCGAAGTGAGCGGAGTTTGTTCGATGGGGTCACACCCGAAAGGTCATTGGCTGAGGGCGATATTGGAAGGAGTGGGCTACGGCCTGGACGGGAAGTACAGATGCCACTGGCTTTCTCGAATACCTAAGCCGGGAGCCGGGAGCAGCGGGAGCAGTTGGGCAGAGAGCTTTTCGGACGCTTGAATTGTGATAGCTAATTAGCTATCATTAAGTATGCCTCATTCGTCCGCAGCAAGACTTTTATCAACTGCCAGGCGTGCCGCCGGCATTTCTCAGCGCGGGTTGGCGAAGAAAGCCGGGACGGCTCAGTCGGTTGTCGCACGCATTGAGCTGGGGGAGACTGTTCCCTCGTGGGATACGCTGACCGGACTTCTTCGCTCCGCGGGATTCGAGCTGCGAACGGAGCTGCAGAAGGTCCCCACGTTTGATCGGCAGGTACTCGATGACGTGCCGCGCATTTTGCGATTGACGCCGGAGCAGCGTCTCCGCGAAGTTGCCCACGTGAGCCGATTCATTGCCGGAGCAAAGCGTGTCTAGGGTTTCTGTGTTCGATCCGGAGAAGCTCATCAGAACGCTACGCCGCCATCGCGTGGATTTCGTTCTGATCGGTGCGCTCGCCGCGCGGCTGTACGGATTTCCGCGTCTCACCGCCGACGCCGACATCACTCCGGAGGGATCGAGCAGGAACCTCGGGAAGTTGGCATCAGCGCTCCGCGAGCTCGACGCGCGGATCTACACGGAGACGATTCCCGAGGGACTAATGTTCGATTGCTCGTCGCAGATGCTCTCCCGCGCCAAGATGTGGAAATTGACCACTAGTGCAGGACGACTGGATCTCGCATTCGAGCCTTTGGGTACAACCGGGTACGACGGGCTCGCGAAAGGTGCAGAACAGTTCGAGGCATTCGGCGTGAAATTTCTCGCCGCATCGCTCGACGACATCATCCGCTCCAAAGAAGCGGCCGACAGGCCTAAGGACCGTGATGACGTCGTGATACTCAAGGCGCTGAGGAGGCGGAGGGAGAGATAGGAAACCGGTGAACTGCCTTCGCGCCCGGAGGATGCGCGCGAAACGCCGTGGGGAAAATCAGGCGAGCGGCAGCGCAACCGTGAAGACCGATCCGCGACCGAGCTGACTCGTCGCCTTGAGGTCGCCCCCCATCCGCTGGGCGAGGGCTCGCGAGATGGAAAGACCCAACCCCACGCCGGCCCGGGAACCACCCGCCGGGATGCGCTCCAGCTGAACGAATGGGTCGAAAAT
>JBKJHG010000128.1:0-2990 GCA_046599115.1 Gemmatimonadaceae bacterium | reverse complement strand
ACTGCCGCTCGTCGAGGAACGCGCGCATCGCGCTGATCATCCGCGACCTTGCCGTGAACAGCGCTCTCACCTCCGGATGCACTGCCAGGTCGGCATACCGCTGACGGTAGCGCTGCTCGGGATCGCTGAACCCGGAATGGCGAACGATCTCGCCGTTCACTTCTTCTTCCTTTCCGAATGGGAGCGGGCGCAGTGATTTTGCCAGCAGCTCCACCTTGTCCACCCGAACCGTCACTTCTCCGGTGCGGGTGCGGAAAAGACCGCCGTGAACACCGATGATGTCGCCGAGGTCGAGGTGCGCGAGAAGACCGTAGAGCTTTTCCCCGAGCTCATCCTTCTTGAAGTAGAGCTGGATCTTTCCGCTCGGGTCGCCGAGGTGCGCAAACGTCGTCTTCCCGTGCGACCGCCAGGCGACTATGCGCCCCGCCATCGACACAGCGCCCCCCTCGGCGGCATCCCCAATCTCCGCCAGCGCCGCGGCGGCCGTGTGGGTTCGCGCGAATGAATACGCAAACGGCTCGTGGCCATCGGCGATCAGCTGCTGCAGCTTCTCGCGCCGCGCCTGCAGGACGAAGTTCAGATCCTCGCTCACGCCGCCGCCGTCGTTGAAGACGATTCCTGTTTCAGGTAAGCCTCGATGAATGGATCGATGCCGCCGTCCATCACCTTTTGCACGTCGGGAATCTTGAGCTCCGTTCGGTGGTCGTTCACCATAGTGTAAGGCTGAAACACGTAACTGCGCGCCTGGCTTCCGAAAGTCACTGGAGCTTTCGTCGCGTCGAGAGCTGCCTTCTCCGCGTTCCGCCTCTCGATCTCTGCCTGGTAGAGCTTGTTCTTCAGCATCTTCATCGCCGTCGCCTTGTTCTTGAACTGCGACCGCTCCGCCTGCGACGCGGCGACCGTGTTGGTGGGGATGTGGGTGATGCGCACCGCGGAGCTCGTCTTGTTCACGTGCTGACCACCCGCTCCCGACGCGCGATACACGTCGATGCGCAGGTCTTCCTCGTTGAGCTCGATGTTGATCTCTTCGTTGACGACGGGATATACGAATACGGATGCAAAGCTGGTGTGGCGCCGGGCGTTCGAATCGAACGGCGAGATTCTAACCAGACGGTGAACGCCGGTCTCGGCCCGCAAAAATCCGTAAGCGTACTGGCCGCGAATCTCCAGCACTGCGCCCTTGATTCCCGCCTCCTCCCCTTCGCTTTCGTCGAGCATCACGATGCCGAATCCCTTTCGCTCGGCCCAGCGGATGTACATCCGCATCAGCATTTGCGCCCAATCCTGCGCCTCGGTGCCGCCCGCGCCGGCGGAGATCTCCAACTGCGCGTCGCGGAAGTCGTCGCTGCCGCGCATCAGTGATTTCAGCTCGAACGAGTCGAGCTCGCCGCGGAGCGCATCGATTTCCGATTCGAGCTCCTTGGCCATCTCCGGCTCGGAGTCATCGGCGAGCAGCTCGTCTAGCTCGGCCGCGCTCTTCACGCGATCGGAAATATTGTCGTAGGGCTCAACCCAGATCTTCAGCGATTTCACGTCGTGAAGAACCGCCTGCGCCTTCTCCTGGTCGTTCCAGAAGTCGGCCTCCGCCATCCGGCTCTCGAGCGCGGTCAGCCTCTCGCGCTTGGCCTCGATGTCAAAGATACCTCCGCAACTCTGTCAGTCGCGCTTCTATTTGTCTGACACTTCGGCCGCGTTCGCTGTCTGCCATTTTCTATTGATTGATCAGAAGATTTTCTTGCCGGCGCCGAGCACTTCATTGAGCGCTTCCTGAAAATAAGGGGTGCTATCGGCTAACTGTTGGCCGACTTGCGCCGCGTACTCCTCGTAGCTCTTCCTGATCTCATCCTTGAACAGGTCGCGAATCGTACCTTCCCGCAGCCCTTCAGCGTGCTTCGCCGGCTGGTAGGTGATGATGTCCGACACCAGCGCACGCGCCAGTCGCTTCGCGCGAAGATTCGGGTCCTTGTTCAGGAACGGGTTGATCGGACGTCGCCCGGTTGCGGGAACTGCCGGTGTGGGCCGCGAAACGGGCTCCGTGGCGGCCAAGGGAGTCGTCCGCGCAGCCGAGAACTCGCCGGTTCGTCCCTGCTGTTCTGCCGCGTCGGGGATCGAGCGCTGCTCCGGAGCCACGCCCGATGGACCCGCGGGTACAATTGAAGACGGAGGTGGCACAGGGATGATCCCGCTGCAAACCGAGCAGCGCGCGCGCACTCCCGCCGCCGGCACCTTCGCCGGATCCACTCTGAACACCGATTTGCAGTCCGGGCAGGAAACGTTCACTTACTCTCCGTGCTCAGCTGATCCATCACCGCCGGCCGGGCATCCGGAGGCGTCATCCGCTCGTCGGTTCGCCGGTCAACAGTGTATATGGAGCCCGGAAGGCTCTTCGCATATGTCTTCATTTCGGTTGCCAATTGGCTCACTTGGGCGGCGCTGGTCAAGGTCCGTCTGAGATTGGTGACGACGCCGATGGACAGGGTCATCAGCGGAACGCGGTCGAGATGGCCGCGCCTGTCCTTACCAAAAAAGTAACCTGCCCGGCGGTCCTGCTCCGAGTACTGATATGGCGCGAGAATGTCGAATGTCGCGACAATCTCGCCGCAGACCTCGGGAATCATGTTGTAAGGGATGATGAAGATGAAGTCGTCCCCGCCGATGTGGCCGATGAATCCCCTCTCGCCGCACAATCCCTTCACAACGTCGTGCAGCAGCTTGGCGAGGATGCGGATGACACGATCGCCGTGGTTGTAACTGTAGCGATCGTTGAATTCCTTGAAGTGATCGAGGTCGGCGTAGCAGACTGCGAATGCTTCCCCCGTCGCCAGCCTCCTGCCGATTTCGACTTCGATCGCCGCAGCCCCTGCTAGCCGCGTTGAAGGGTGCACGGATAAGTCGCGCTCCGAGCGGCGGATCATCGCGTCGAGCCGCGGGGGGATGTGTTCGACTGGAGTGGACACGCCGATCACTTCGTCCGCGCCGGCGTCGAATGC
>JBKJHG010000155.1:0-4476 GCA_046599115.1 Gemmatimonadaceae bacterium | reverse complement strand
TGATGGTCTGGTGGGAGTTGAGCAAGCGCAATAAGCATCCGGTGGTGGATTTTCGCGTGCTGCACAACAGAACACTCGCCGCGTCCATCTTTCTTTTCGTCACGCTGGGGTTCGGTTTGTACGGAGGCGTTTTCCTTTTCCCGATGTTCGCGCAGGGGATTCTTCACTTCACGCCGACAGAAACCGGGCTGGCGATGTTGCCGGGGGGTGTGGCAACGGGCGCCAGCGCTCTGCTCTGCGGATGGCTGCTGAATGGAAAGAAGCCACTGGCGGACGCGCGTGTGCTAATTGCTTGCGGCATCGCGTTGTTCGCATTCTCGATGTGGAGAATGGGGCATCTCACTACCGTCGCTGGCGAGATAGACGTTCGCAACGCGCTTCTCATCCGCGGCTTCGGTCTCGGCCTTCTGTTCGTTCCCATCAACAACGTCGCATACGCGTCGCTCGAGCCGAGCGAGGCACAGCAGGCATCGGGGCTGATCAGCCTCGCGCGTCAGCTGGGTGGATCGTTCGGAATCGCGCTGCTCGCGAACTACGTCTCGAAGCACGCCGAGTATCACCGCGCCGATCTCGTCAGCGACCTGGCGGCGGGAAATCTTGCCGTCACGTCGCGCCTTGATCTGCTGACAAAGGGGATGATGGGTCGCGGGATGGACGCGTACACCGCGCACAACGCGGCGCTCAAGATTCTCGACAGCCAGGTGAACCAGCAGTCGTCGATGCTGGCCTTCAACGACGCGTGGGTGTTCGTGCTGATCGTGTTCGTATGCGTCTCGCCGGCGATTCTCATTCTGCGCCGCCCGAAGGGACACGCGGCGATGCCGGCGGAGGCGCACTGATGGAGGTACGCAGGGAAATCGCTGTCGCGGAGAATCCGGGCGACCGTCATCTCGCCCGTGCCCGGGCGCTCGCGAGGCTGCTCGACTCATCGATTCAATTACCGGGAACGAAACGGAGATTCGGACTCGATCCGATTCTCGGACTGATCCCTTTCGTGGGAGATTTCGCCGGGGCGCTGCTCTCCGGTTACATCGTACTCGCTGCCGCGTTTGCCGGAGCACCGGTGTTCACGCTGATACGGATGATCGTTAACATCGGCATTGATACGCTGGTCGGGTCGGTGCCGATCGTTGGGGACTTTTTCGACGCCGCGTGGAAATCGAATGAAATGAACATCGCGCTCTTCGATACGTATCTGGGGAAGAGTTCCGGCAGCGGACGAAGCGCGGCCGGCGTGTCGCGGATGATGGCGGGGGTGCTCCTGTTTACGTCGCTGCTATTTCTCGCGCTGCTGACGTTCATTGGCGTGCTGGTCGCGATCTCACTCCGCCACGCAATCTTCGGTCGCTAGCAGGGAGGAATCCCGCGCCGTGATTCCGGCGCGGGCTCCGTCGCCCGACTACTTGCTGTAATTGTCGAGCATGCTCTGCGCCTGCATCATATGCGCCTGGAACGCGGGCGCCACCTCGGTGACGAGCTTCTTCACTTCAGCGTTCTGAAGCGCGGGAAGAAGGGTCGTTGTGACGGCATCGATGACCGCCTTGTGGTACGCGATCTCGTGCGCAAGGAAAGCACGATCGAACGCCCTGCCGTGGAGCGCGCGCAGCTTGCGCATCGCGGCCGCGTGGTCCTTCGCCATTGCGAAGTGCTTCGGCGGCGTCGGGGTAACTCCGAGCTTCTTGGCCAGATCCCGGCCCTCCTGGCGTACTCCGGTGTGGGCCTTCACCAGCATCGATGCGAAATCGCGGACGTCCTTCTGGTGGGCGCGCTTGGCGGCCAGCGCGCCGGTTTCGATGTCCCACGTGTTGGCGGCGTCGAATATGGCGACGATCGTCGGGTCATCGAGCTTGGCAGTCGCGGACTGCGCAGCTGCCGTGCGCGGAGCAACGGTGAACAAGATCGCGCCGGCAGCGATGGCCGGAACGAGACTTCTGCGGAATGACTTATACATCGAACGCCTCCCCTTTAGTTGACTTGTCGGCGTCGCACTCGGACGCCAGCCTCTACAGGTCAAGGTTAGCCGGAAGGGATAATAAAGTCAAGTAAACTGGTATATATTGATATGTGCTATATTTCTCGACCATATAAAGGGGGCGGGATGACCTCAAAATCCAAGCGTGAAGTGCTCGAGCTGCTGCGCACCGGTCCACTGACCATCGGTGAGCTGACTGTAGCGACAGGGCTGTCGATCAACGCGGTGCGATTCCATCTCGACTCGCTCGAAGCGGAAGGGTTGGCCGAGGTGACTGGGACGCGCCCGTCGGAGGGCCCAGGGAAGCCGGCCACTCTCTATATGGTCTCGGCTGACGCGGACCTGGCTTTTTCCCGGGCTTACGCGCCGGTTCTCGCCGCTGCCATCGCCGAAATCCGGAGCTCGCTGCCCGCGAGGCAGCTTACCCCGTTCCTGCATCGCATCGGAAGGCGGCTTGGCGCGGGCGCGGCGCTCAAGGGGAAGCCGCTTCCGGTGCGCGTGCGTGCCGCCTCCGATTTCCTGAATGAGATCGGTGGACTGACGACCGTGACTCGCACGAAGGACGGCTACACGATTGCCGGGAATGGCTGTCCGCTCGGGGCACTTGTAGAGCGCGAGCCGTGCGCCTGCGAGGCGGTGGAGGCGCTCGTATCAGAAATCGCCGGACGCCGTGCGACTGAGAGATGCGATCGGACAGGCCGCCCGAGCTGCTGCTTCGAGCTGACAGCCAACTGATCCCGCCCACTCGGGCGCCGCCGATGTGAACGAAGCGTGCGACCAGATCACGCGCGCGGCGGCGGGTGCAATGCTCATCGCCGAGGAAGCGCTCGCCAGTGGCGTGGGGCAGGATCTCGTCGGCGCTCTCGGCGCGCAGCCGGCCTGGTCCGACATTCCAATCGTGCTTCTCACCGGCGAAGGAGAATTGTCCGGTGCGCTGCCGAAGTCGCTCAGCGACGTGACGATTCACGGCAACGTCACTCTCATAGAGCGCCCCGTTCGCATCGCCACTCTGGTGACGATACTTCGCTCGGCGCTGCGCGCGCGCGAGCGACAGCTCGACGTGCGCAACAACCTCGTCGAGCGGGAGAAGCTGATTGAATCGGAGCGCGCCGCCCGCCAGGAAGCCGAGGAAGCGAACGCCGCCAAGAGTCAGTTTCTCGCAACGATGTCGCACGAGCTGCGCACGCCGCTGAACGCCATCGCCGGTTACGCGCAGCTGCTCACCCTTGGGCTCCGCGGGCCGATTACCGCGGCGCAGCGTGAGGATCTCGAGCGCATCGAGCGAAGCCAGCGCCACCTGCTGTCACTCATCAACGACGTGCTGAACTTCGCGAAGATCGAAGCCGGCCACATCGCGGTGGAGAACAACGCGGTGGACATCGCCGACGTGCTGAAGGACCTCGATGAATTCGTGAGGCCGCAGCTGAGGGAAAAAACCTTACTTTCAAGTGCGAATGCCCCGACTCGGGCGCGCTCGCTTGCGGCGATTCGGACAAGGTGCTTCAGATTCTCATCAACCTGCTCTCGAACGCAATAAAGTTTACCGCGGACGGAGGGAGCATCGATCTTTGCTGCACGTCCGAAGGGGACACTGTGCGCATTGTCGTGCGCGACACCGGAATGGGGATCCCCAAGGACAAGCTTGACGCGGTGTTCGAGCCGTTCGTGCAAGTGAATCGCGGCTACGCCACTCCGCAGGAGGGAACCGGTCTCGGGTTGTCCATCAGCCGCGATCTCGCGCGGAGAATGGGCGGCGACCTTGTTGCGACGAGCGAAGTGGGAAAAGGATCGCAGTTCACCCTTACTCTGCCGCGCTCTAAATAATTTCTATCGCGCCTGCTGCGGCGCTCCAGCGGTAATCGCGAGCGCTACGCGGTCGGCTTCTCTCGCATCCTTCGTTACCAGAACGGCGGCGAGATTGGCAGAGCGGATGAGGGTGGGCGGAGTCGCCCACGCGCCACGCTTGCCCGTAGGAGCTACGCGGAGTATATCCAGCTTGGAGATGTCAGCGGCGAGCGCTGCTTCGTCGCGATAGATGAAAATGTCCACGTGCGAGTCACGGCCAAGTGCATAGGCCGCCGGCTTCACTGTGAATCCGGCGCGCATAGTAGTGTCTGCGCTGTCTCTCCTCGCGACGAGCCCGGCGCGCTGGAGCCGTTTCTCGATACTGCAAAGCGCCCATTTTCCATTGGCTGGACACGCGGATTTCGCGCGGGCCGCGATCGCCGACGTCGCTGGCTGTGATTCGCGCAAACGGGAAGAGTCTGCGGACGCGTTTGATGGTGCGGGCCGACCGCAGCCGCCGAGCGAAGCTGCGATCGTCGCGATGAATATAGCCGGCATCGCAATCCCTGCTGGGATGAAACGCATCTTGGGGCTCCTTGCTCGGATTCTGACTCCAGGAAGTTACTCGCGCAATTCCGCTACTGCTGTACTCCTGTAAGCTTTCTGATCTGATTCACCGCGTCGTCGATTTTGTATCCGACGAAAATGTTTCCCAGGGC
>JBKJHG010000210.1:0-7343 GCA_046599115.1 Gemmatimonadaceae bacterium | reverse complement strand
CCATCGAGCGGCGTGTCCTTCGCCGTCTTCTGCTTGCAGGTGAACCGCACTTTGATGGTGTCGCCGATGTAAACCGGCTTCACGAAGCGCAGTCCCTCCATTCCGTAGTTCGCGATGACCGGGCCGGGCTCTGGATCGACGAACAATCCGGCTGCCGCTGATATCACGAAGTATCCGTGCGCGACACGCGCGCCGAAGATAGACTCCTTCGCGGCCGCGTCGTTCATATGCGCGTAGAAGTGGTCTCCGCTGATCGCCGCAAAGTCTGCGACGTCCTTCTCGGTCACAGTGCGTGTTCCCGTGTGCAGGGTTTCGCCGATCTCGATCTCGTCGTAAAACTTGCGGAACGGGTGGCGCTTGTCCGGCTTCTGCTCGGCGCCGCGAATCCATTCATTTGATACGCGAGTGAGTGTCGTGGGTGAACCCTGAACCGCGGTGCGTTGCATATAGTGCAGCGCCCCTCTGATCCCGCCCATCTCTTCGCCGCCGCCGGCGCGACCCGGACCGCCGTGCACGAGCTGCGGGAGGGGCGAGCCGTGTCCAGTGGATGACTTTGCCGTGTGACGGTTGAGCACCATCAATCTTCCGTGATGCGATGCGGTCCCGAGCACGACGTCGCGTGCGGTGGAATCATCGGCGGTGAAGAGGGAGCCGACGAGACTGCCGCGCCCCATCTTCGCGAGGGTGATGGCTTCGTCCACACTCGAGTACGGCATCACCGTGTTGACAGGGCCGAACGCTTCGACGCTGTGCGGCTGATCGCGATCGAGCGGTTTGTCGCAGTAAAGAAGCGTCGTGGGGAAGAATGCGCCGCGATTTCTGTCGGCGCCGATTACGTCGAGCTTGTCCGGGTCGCCATACACGCGCTCGCCTGCTTTGAGCAGTGAGTCGAGGCTGCGACCGACTTCGCCGACCTGCGCCTTTCCGGCGAGCGGACCCATCTTCACTCCCTCAACGGACGGATCGCCGATCTTCACGCCGGCGAGGCGCTTCTGAAGCGCCGCTATCACGTCGCCCGCCATAGACTCCGGCACGAGCGTGCGGCGGATGGCAGTGCACTTCTGGCCCGCCTTCGCCGTCATCTCCCGCGTCACTTCCTTGATGAAGAGATCGAACTCTTCCGTGCCGGGCGCCGCGTCGGGCGCGAGCATCGAGAAATTGAGCGAGTCCGCTTCCATATTGAAGCGAATCGAATTCTCGATGATGGACGGATGCCCCTTCAATTTTCTTCCCGTCGTCGCCGATCCCGTAAACGTCACGACGTCCTGCGAGCCGAGGTGGTCGAAGAGGTCTCCGACTCCGCCGACGATGAGCTGAAGCGCACCCTCGGGAAGAATCCCGGACTCGATCATCGCCTTCACCATTCTTTCAGTGACGAACGATGTGATGGTCGCCGGCTTTACGATCGCCGGCATTCCGCCGAGGAAGGTTGGCGCGAGCTTTTCGAGCATCCCCCAGCAGGGAAAATTAAAGGCGTTGATGTGGACGGCGGTTCCTTCGAGCGGAACGCAGATGTGGCGCGCGGAGAAGCTGTCGTCCTTGGACAGCGGCTCAACGGCGCCCTCGACGTGAAACGTCTCGTTGGGGAGCTCCCGCCGGCCTTTGCTCGAGTACGCGAAGAAGGTTCCGATGCCGCCGTCAACGTCTACCCAGCAGTCGGCTTTTGTCGCGCCGGTTGCGGCTGATGCCTGATAGAACTCTTCCTTCCGTTCCATCAGATACTTCGCCATCTGCTTCAGCACCGCGGCGCGCTCGTGGAAAGTCATCTTCCGGAGCTTTGGCCCACCGACGGTGCGGCCGTACTCGAGCATCCCCTTGAAGTCGAGTCCTTCGCTCGTCGCCTCGGCAATTTTCTCACCGGTGACGGCGTGAAAGAGCTCCGTCGCCTTGCCCTTGCCCTCGACCCACTCTCCGTGCGCGTAGCTGCGGAGCTTCATCGCTTTACTCTCCACGGGTTTTTGATCTCGTCTCGCCCCACGCCTTGTACGACGTCTGCTGGGCGGGGCGGTTTTTCGGAAGTTCGCGCAGCGGCTCGCAGGGGCGTAGTGAATTCCTTAGCTGGGCGGGGAGCGACTGGTAGAGCTTCGTTCCCTCCGTCTTCCACGCGATCATCTCGTCCGTCACGTCCTTGACGATCTTCGCCGGGTTGCCGACGACAACTTTGCGATCGGGAATCTGCATATCCGCGGGCACGAAGCAGAGAGCACCTACGATGCATTCGGCGCCGATGACGGCGTTGTCCATCACCACCGCGTTCATTCCAATCAGGGAATTGCGGCCGATGCGCCCTCCGTGCACGATCGCGCCGTGGCCGATGTGCGCGCTCTCTTGCAGCACGACGGTGACACCAGGGAACATATGCACGGTGCAACTCTCCTGCACGTTGCAGCCGTCTTCGATGATGATGCCACCCCAATCGCCGCGGATCGCAGCGCCGGGCCCGACGTAAACGTCACGACCGATGACTACGTTGCCGATTACCGTCGCATTCGGATGGATGAATGCCGTTTCGTGGATGACGGGACGGAATCCCTCGAACTCGAAGATGTTCGTCGCTGTCACGCGCGCTCGATGATTGTCGCCATACCCTGACCGACGCCGATGCACATCGTGCACAACGCGTATCGCTTTCCTGTCTTCTCCAGCTCGCGCGCGGCAGTGAGAATGAGACGCGCTCCCGACATTCCGAGTGGATGCCCCAGTGCAATCGCGCCGCCGTTGGGATTGATGCGCGGGTCGTCGTCCTTCATTCCCAGCTCGCGGATGCACGCCAGCGACTGGGCCGCGAATGCTTCGTTGAGCTCGATCACGTCCATCTGCTCGAGCTCGAGTCCCGCCTGGGCGAGGACCTTTTTCACCGCAGGCACAGGTCCCATCCCCATTATCCGCGGCTCGACCCCCGCTGCCGCCGCAGAGATGACGCGTGCGAGCGGCTTGAGATTCAGCTCGCTCACGACGGCATCGGAAGCGACATAGATCGCGCACGCGCCGTCGTTGATGCCCGAGGAATTCCCGGCAGTCACCGATCCACCCTTTCTGAACGCCGGCTTCAGCTTGGCGAGCGCTTCGAGCGAGCTGTGCTTGCGTATGAACTCGTCTTTGGAAAACGGTTCGGGGGCGACGCCTCCCTTTGCCGCGGGAAGTGGAACCGCGACGATCTCCGTCTTGAACCGGCCGGAGTCATTTGCCCGTGAGGCCTTCTGCTGCGAGGCGAGCGCGAACGCATCCTGATCTTCCCGGTTCACGCCAAATCGCTCAGCCACGTTCTCGGCCGTATCGCCCATTGAGTCCACGCCGACGAGCGGCGGCATCTTCGGGTTTACGAATCGCCAGCCGATGCTGGTATCGAACATTTCGACGTTGCGCGCGAAAGGCTGGGTCGCCTTTCCCATCACGTATGGAGCGCGCGTCATTGACTCGACGCCGCCGGTGATGAAGATCTCACCCTCTCCGGCCTTGATGGCGCGAGCTGCGTGCGCCACCGCGCTCATCCCTGAAGCGCAGAGCCGGTTCACAGTCTCGCCGGGCACGCTGTCGGGAAGGCCGGCAAGGAGGAGCGACATCCTCGCGACGTTGCGATTGTCCTCCCCCGCCTGGTTGGCGCAGCCGAGG
The DNA here is from genome assembly GCA_046599115.1 of Gemmatimonadaceae bacterium. Lineage (GTDB taxonomy): Bacteria > Gemmatimonadota > Gemmatimonadetes > Gemmatimonadales > Gemmatimonadaceae > UBA4720. Next base: position 3,731 of record JBKJHG010000210.1, on the reverse strand, counting down.
ATGACGTCGGTGATCCGCTGGGGATCGATGGACGGATTGCGGGCCGCAAGCTCGCGAATGACGTGTGCGGCGAGGTCATCGGGGCGGACCTGGGAAAGCGATCCGCCAAAACTTCCGATGGGAGTGCGGACTCCATCTACAATGAAGGCGTTCGGCATCGTGCCTTAATCTAGTGAATGGGGGAACCGGGGAATAAATTGCCCACCAGAATGACAACCCAATTCGTTCTCTCCGAGATGGATGGCAGCGTCCTGCGGCTGACGCTGAACCGTCCTGAAGTTCTCAACAGCTTCAACCGGCAGATGTCGGTCGAGCTCCGCGAGGCGGTCGAGCGGGCGGCGGCGGACAAGGCCGTTCGCGCCATTCTTCTCACCGGCGCGGGCCGGGCGTTCTCGGCCGGGCAGGATCTCTCCGAGGCGACTCCGGCGAAAGGGGAGATCATTGACCTCGCCGAGATAGTGCACGTCACGTACAACCCGCTGATTCGCGCGATCCGGAAAATCGAAAAGCCAGTCGTGTGTGCGGTGAATGGGGTCGCCGCCGGCGCGGGGGCGAATCTCGCGCTCGCCTGCGACATCGTGCTCGCATCCAGTGATGCTTCGTTTATCCAGTCGTTCGCGAAGATCGGCCTCGTTCCCGACAGCGGCGGAACATTCTTCCTGCCGCGCCTCGCCGGCCTCGCTCGAGCGACGGCGATGGCGATGCTGGGAGAAAAAATCACCGCCGATCGAGCCGCCGAGTTCGGAATGATCTACAGAGTTTGCCCGCCGGCGGAGGTGGTGGCGCAGTCGCTCGAGATCGCGCGTTCACTTTCCACGATGCCGACGCGCGCGCTCGGACTCACAAAGCGCGCCCTGAACCAGTCGTTCGACAACAATCTCGATGCCCAGCTCGAGGTGGAAGAGAAGCTCCAGGGCGTCGCCGGCAGGAGCGCAGATTTCTACGAGGGGGTCGCCGCCTTCCTCGAGAAACGCAAGCCGACCTTCACCGGAGAATAGTTGGCGCAGCCGGATTCACACGTGGTCGTAGGCGTGCTGGGCGCGGGCGCTATGGGTAGCGGGATCGCACAGGTCGCGGCGACTGCCGGTCACCACGTGCTTTTGCGCGATGTGAATGAAGCGGCGGCGGAGAAGGGGATCGAGTCCGTTCGGAAGTCACTCAGCGGGCGGGTCGCGAAGCAGAAGCTGACGCAGGAGGGGGCCGATGAAATACTGGGCAGAATCGCCAATGGCTCAACGAACGGCGCGTTGCTCTCCGAATGCGGGCTCGTCATCGAAGCGATCGTCGAAGACCTGGCTGTGAAGAAAAGCACATTCAGGGAGATCGAGACGACGGTCTCACCTGACTGCATCCTGGCCACAAACACGTCATCGCTTTCAGTGACGGCGATCGCCGATGCGTGCACGACGCCCGGGCGGGTGATCGGAATCCATTTCTTCAATCCGCCCGTCGTGCTTCCGCTCGTCGAGATCGTGCCCGGCGAGCGGACCTCGGCAGATGTCACCAAACGCGCCCGTGCGCTCATCGATTCTTGGGGGAAGACGACAGTTCTCGCATCGGACACTCCGGGCTTCATCGTCAACCGGATCGCACGCCCATTCTATGGTGAGGCAATCCGGATTTACGAAGAGGGGCTAGCCGACCCTGCTACCATAGATTGGGCAATGAAGGAATTCGGCGGATTCAGGATGGGCCCCTTCGAGTTGATGGACTTTATCGGCAATGACATCAACCTGGCCGCCACGACTGCCGTGTACGAAGGGACGAATCGTGACCCGCGTTACAAACCTTCCCTGACTCAGCAGCGGCTGGTCGAAGCGGGGAAGCTTGGCAAGAAATCAGGGCACGGTCATTACGACTACACGTCCGGCGCACAAAACCCGGAGCCAGCCAGGAACGAGGCGCTCGGCAAGCGTATCGCCGACCGGATCATCGCGATGCTCGTGAACGAAGCCGCGGATGCTGCGGCGCTTGGAATCGGCACTCCCGCCGACATAGATCTCGCGATGACCAAGGGTGTGAACTATCCCAATGGCCTGCTGCAGTGGGGAAACGAGATCGGCCTCGACAAAGTTGCCAACGCAATCGAGACTCTGCGCGCCGAAAGCGGCAACGACGATCGTTACCGCGTGAGCCTGCTGCTGAAGGAAATGTCGGCGCAGGGAAAGAGCTTCCACCAATGAGCGACGACACGGCCCAGAAGCGTGCTGAAGCTCTGGTCGCTGGAATGGTCTCGAGGGACGGATTCAGCGCCTGGCTCGGCGTTGAGATCGTGAGCGTCAGCCCCGGTGCGTGTGTCGCGCGAATGCGCGTCCGCGCCGACATGCTCAACGGATTCGGAATGTGCCACGGCGGGATCCCGTACTCGCTCGCCGACAGCGCGCTCGCGTTTGCATCCAATACCCACGGCACCGTCACCGTGAGCATCGAAAATTCCATTAGCTATCCCGCGCCGGTCGGCGAAGGTGATATTCTTACTGCTGTGGCCCAAGAAGAGAGCGCCGGAAATCGCATCGCATTCTACCGGGTGAAAGTGACCAACCAATCCAACGTGCTCGTCGGTCTGTTCAACGGAACCGTGTACCGGACATCCAAACCGCTGGAGCCCGCCCGATGACCGCCGTTGGACGCGTACGAGCGAAGAAGGGCGCACCGGATCGCGAGCTGGATTGGCGCCGTATCGCATACCTGGTGATTGCGTCGCGGGCGATGGACGACGTAGAGGAGACGACGAACAAGAATCGAACGAGCGTGCCCAAAGAGCATCTCGTTCTATATCAGTTCTCCGCGCGTGGCCACGACGTCGGCCAGGTGATTCTCGGCTCGTTCCTGGACCACGCCCACGATGCGGCTGGAGCTTACTATCGCTCGCGTCCGCTCCTCATCACGCTCGGGCTCTCGCTGGAAGATGCAATGGCCAGCCCACTCGGACGCTCCGGCGGATTCAGCGACGGCCGCGACATCGGCGTCGTCTGCAACCTCCCGAGCACCAATGGCCCGGTCGTGCTTCCGATGTCCGGCGACGTCGGCTCGCAGTACACGCCATCCGCCGGCTGGGCGCAGGCGATTCAATACCACCGCGACGCGCTCGGCGACGACAGCTTTAAGGGCGCGATGAGTGTCGTGCTCGGCGGAGAAGCCTCTGTCGCGACAAACGGATTCTGGTCGGCGCTCACGATGGCGACGACACTCAAGCTGCCGATGCTCTTCTATATCGAAGACAACGGGCTGGGGATCTCAGTTAAGGGCGAGATGCAGACGCCGGGCGGGAACATCGCCGACAATCTCGCATCGTTCCGGAATCTGTTGATTCGCGACGGCGACGGATGCAACCCGGGAGAATCCGCTGCGCTCATCGCCGAGTGTGTCGAGCACGTTCGCGCCGGAGAAGGCCCGGCACTCGTGCACCTCACCGTGCCGCGGCTTTGCAGCCACTCCGGTCCCGACAACCAGCGTGGGTATCGCACTGATCGCGAGATAGCCGACGACGAGAAGCGCGATCCGCTTCCAGCGCTGCAGCGGCACCTCGTGCCGGACATCCTTTCTGCGGCAGAATGGCGCGAAGTGGAAGCGGAAGCGAAGCGCGATGTCGAGACGGCGCTCGCTGCTGCTCGCGCGAGGCCGGGTCCGGATGCGGCGACTGTAAAGAAGTACATCTACGCCGAGGAAAGCGAAGCCGCCGAAGCACTCGGCGGGCTATCGCGGCAGGAGATCTCGAAGCTGCCGGCGAC
>JBKJHG010000177.1:0-2617 GCA_046599115.1 Gemmatimonadaceae bacterium | reverse complement strand
CCTACACCGATGGGAATTTGCTCCCGCCGCAATTCGCCCGCGGGATGTTCGTCGGCCAGCACGGATCGTGGAACCGCGTGCCGCGCAGCGGATATCGAGTGATTTTCGTTCCCTTCGCCAACGGAGTTCCGTCGGGCGGGCCGATCGAGGTGCTCGCCGGTTTTGTGAAGGACAACGGTGACGCGCTCGGCAGACCTGTTGGAGTCGCTGTTGACAAGCGCGGCGGACTGCTCGTCGTGGATGATGTCGGCAACTCGGTGTGGCGCGTGACGGCGAGCCATTGAAAAAACTTTGGATTTCGATGGCACGTGAAGAAGACTGAACAACGCCGCCGCACCGAAATGCCTTTCATCATCATCGCCTTCGTGGCGACGGCACTGGTGGTGGCGGCGCTGCTGTTCCTCCAGACTCGATCGTTCATCGGCCTCCAGGATTCGGCGAAGCGGGTGCAATTGACGCTCGAAACCGAGCGTCACCTCGTGTCCCTCGGCAGGCACGTGGTCGATGCTGAGACGGGAGAGCGTGGCTTTTTACTCACCGGTGACACGGCGTATCTGAAGCCGTATTACACCGCGCTGCGCGGCATTCCGGAAGAGATCGCAGCTCTCCGTCGGCTGGCCGGTGCCGATTCGGCGCGCCTGCCGCGCATTGCGATGCTCGAAGCGCTCGCCGGCGCACAAACCCGTGGGCTCGGCTCGACGATTGCTCTCGCCCGCTCAGGGCATCGCGACTCGGCCCTCAAGATTGTCCAAGCCAATGTCGGCGGCACCGTGATGCGTTCTCTCCGAACCACGCTCGACGCCGCCTTTCGGCTGGAGGGTTCGGAGAACGCGTCGCGCGCCGCAGCGCTAAACACTGCGTTTTGGAAGCGCGATGCCATTGCTGCAAGCCTCGCCGCGCTGCTCGTTGTGATGCTCATCAGCATCGCTTTCGGCCTGCGGCGCCTACAACGATATCGCACACTCGTCACTCTCTGTGCCTGGTCAAAAACAGTGAGCTACGAGGGTGAATGGCTCACCTTCGAGGAATATCTGGCGAAGCGATTTGGCTTGGAGACGACACACGGCGTCTCTCCCGAAGCACTCACCGCCCTGGAATTGCAGGTCGAAGCCCACCCTACTGCACCGAGCGTCGCCGCCGAGAGAGCCGAGGGGCAGCGGCGCGGCGTCTCCGCGCCGGCCACCACGTTCGACGCCGAATCAAGCGATTCGAGATATCAATTCCTTGCCAACGCGATTCCCGTGCAGGTGTGGACCGCCACTCCGGAAGGCGCGCTCGACTACGTCAGCGAACGCACCGCGGAGTATTTTGGCAGGTCACCGGAACAGGTGATCGGGGATCAGTGGCTGAGCGTTCTTCATCCGGATGATGTACCGCGTGTTATGGAGACGTGGCTGAAATCCCTCTCCTCGGGCGAGCCGTATGAAGTTGAGTTCCGGCTGAAGAGCGCCAGTGGTGGATTTCGCTGGCACCTCGGACGCGCTACCCCACAGCGCGACGACGTCGGAAACGTTATTCGCTGGTTTGGGATCAACACCGACATCGAAGACAGGAAAGTTGCCGAGGCCGAGCTGCAGCGCCTCACCAGGGAGGCCACCGATGCGAATCGAGCCAAGAGCGACTTCCTCGCCGCGATGAGCCACGAGCTCCGCACTCCGCTCAACGCCATCGGCGGATACGCGCAGCTGATCGAGATGGGGCTCCGCGGACCGGTGACCGAGGAGCAGCGCGCCGATCTGCTCCGCATTCAGCGGAGTAAGAATCATCTCGACTCACTCGTCAGTGACGTCCTCAACTTTGCGAAAGCGGGAGCGGGGCGGATCGAATTCCGTCTCGGCGACGTGGACGTGCAGAAGCTGCTGGATTCGGTGCTTGAGATGGTCGCGCCGCAGATGATCGAAAAGAAGCTCGATCTCGCGCCATACCTTCCGGCGACAAACCTCTTCGTGGTCGCCGACGACGACAAGATGCGGCAGATCCTGCTGAACCTGTTTGCCAACGCGCTGAAGTTCACTCCCGCCGACGGTTTGATCTCGATAGAAATCACAGCCGACGAATCACAGGTTTCAATTAGCGTCGGCGATACCGGTATCGGCATTCCTGGAGATCAGCTCGAAAGAATATTCGAGCCTTTCGTCCAGGCAAAGCAGGCCCTTAAGACAAGCGATCAGGGCGTCGGACTTGGGTTGGCGATTAGCAGGCAGCTCGCCCGGGCGATGAACGGCGATCTTACCGTGGTAAGCGAGACCGGAAAGGGCTCGAGATTCACCCTCACACTGCCGCGAAGCAACAACTAGCGCTAGGCAGTCCCGGAAAGATCAAAACGTCAAAGCTTGATGAGCAGCGCGAATGTCAGCCGAGAAAGTTTTGCGGCTGATTTCTTACGCTGCGGTTGGCGCAGCTCACTCCGCCGCCTCTTTTGCACCCCGCGTCAACCGCCAGAGAATCTGGAGTCCGACTCCCGGGCTCTCGTTGAACATTCCGTAAGCCTGTCACCCGTTCACGAGCCACGGCTCGATCTTCAGCTTCTCGCTCGCGTGACTTACGCGTGAGCTATCGTTCGATTGTGCAGGCGATACCGCAGGAAATACCCAGAGGACCGCGAGTGCCAGCCGGA